>CALDGX010000017.1 GCA_937941715.1 uncultured Chloracidobacterium sp.
GCGGCCGATTTTCAGTTTCGGCCGTTTCGTTGTATATTTGCTTCGCTGTAAAGTCACAGTCGAACAAATACACAACTTATGTCAGAGATCAATCGCCGCGACCTTATCAAAACCCTCGGGCTATCGCTTGTTTCAGGGCTCGCCCTGACGAGCGCCGTCCATTCAGAAAACGAGCTGACCGCAGAGACCGAGCAGTTCTTCCGGTCCGACCTGCAGCTCGATAAACCGGTCACGGCGATCACTCTGGGAGCCGGAGCGAGGGGAAATGTTTACGGCAACTACGCCGTCAGCTACCCCAAAAATCTGGACATCGTCGGCGTCGCCGAACCGATCAAGATCCGCAACGAACGATATACCAAGAAACACAATATCGCCGAAGCGAACCGTTTCGACACCTGGGAGCGCGTTTTTGAACGGCCGAAATTCGCCGACGCGGTGATCATCTCGACGCCCGACAACCTGCACTACGCACCGTGTATGAAGGCGCTCGAGATGGGTTACGACATCCTGCTCGAAAAGCCGATCTCGCCGAGCGAGAAAGAGTGCCGCGACATTCTGCGGCTGGCAAAAAAGAACGGCCGCATCGTCGCCGTTTGCCACGTGCTGCGTTACGCACCGTACTTTATCAAATTGCGCGAGTTGATCCAGAGCGGCGTGTTGGGCAAAGTCGTTTCGATACAGCACTTTGAGCCGATCGAACACATTCATATGAGCCACTCGTATGTCCGCGGCAACTGGCACAACAGCAAAGCGACGACGCCGATAATTCTGGCAAAATCGTGTCACGACCTGGATATCGTCCGCTGGATGCTAGGCAAACCGAGCAAGAGCATTCAGGCTTTCGGCGACCTGAGTTGGTTCCGGAAAGAGAACGCACCCGCCGGCAGCACGGCACGGTGCACCGACGGCTGCAAGGTCGAGAGCACTTGCCCGTATTCGGCGCTCAAGACCTACCACCGTAAACGCAGCTGGACGTACGTCTTTGATCTGCCCGAGAACAAGGCCGAACACGGCGATTTCATACTCAACCAGCTTAAGACGACCAACTACGGCCGGTGCGTTTACCAGATGGACAACGACCAGCCGGACCATTACACGACCAATATCCTGTTTGAGGATAACGTGACGGCGTCATTCTCAATGGAGGCCTTTACTTCATACGACGGCCGCCGGACCCGCGTTATGGGAACGCTGGGCGATGTCGTGGGCGATATGACCTCGATGGTACATACGGACTTTTTGACCGGCAAAAAGACCGAGTGGAAAGAGCAGACCGACGGCCACGGCGGCGGCGATTGGCGCCTCGTAAATGACTGGCTGCTGGCGATCTCAAAGAAAGACCCGTCGCTCCTGACCTCGACGATCGACCAGTCGATCGAAAGTCACATAATGGGCTTTATGGCCGAAAAAAGCCGAAAGACCAAAAAGGTCATGGACATCAAGATGTAGAGCTCGCCGCCGGTTTCCCGGGCGAGACAAAACCCCGATCATCTTCGATAATTCCGGTTCGATGATTGCCGGCGTCGGCATTGTCCGTCCTCCGCGATCAGGTACTACCGTCTGCACAAATTCCCCGCTCAAATTGCGCGCCGCGGGCTCGCCCGTTCGTGATCTCAGCCAAAAAACTTTAAGTGACAAACATTGTTTTGTTATGTTATTCTTTCAAATGGAGCCGCTCGGGCTCCGGTATTACCGCCGTATCGACGCGTCCTGCTAAAGGCAGGATCGGCAGCACCGCCCACATTTGTCTATGGAAAAGCTCAACGAATATCTCCAGGCGCTACTCTCAACTTGCAGTGAGGAACTCCACCTCGAACCGGAAAAGAACCCGTATCTGGTATCAGCCGCCGGAGCCAAGGACGTCGCGAACGTTCCCCTGCTCGGCACGCAGATCAGTATGATGGTGTTTCCGCTGATACCGTCTGACACCAAGGCCGCCCTTCCGCACAACTCCGAGGTCGAGTTTGTTCACACGAACGAGGTCGGGAACTTTAGCTTTCTGGTGCAAAAATCGCCCGCCGGGTTCAATGTGACGGTCCGCCCGATGCTGAGTGATGCCGGGCAATCATTTGGCCGCCCGGCACCGCTGCCGGTTCAGGCACCGGCGATGAAGATGCCCGCCGAAGCGCCGTTTCTGACCGTCGACCCCGAGCCGGTGCCTGCACCGGCACCCGCGACCGCCCCGCAGCAATTCGTTCTTGAAAGCTCATCGGCAGGTATCGAATACAACGCCGAGATACCGACGGCGACCGCGATCAGCAGCGATATCGTGATCGAGAGCGCGTTTACCCAACCGTCAGACAATGTCCCGTTCGAGGTGGAGCGGGTCGAGGTAGTTTCCGTCAACGACCCCGAGTACACGACCGTGTTTTCCGACACCGCCGGCTACGAACCGCCGGCCCGACGCGATGAATTTTCCGGCGAGTATATTCCGCCGGCATTTGTCCCGCCGCCCTCGCCCCCTGTCCAGCCGTTCCAACCACCCGCGGCCGCCGTTCCGCCGCCGTATGAACCCCCGCCGCCTATGCAGCCACCAACCCCTCCGGCGCCGACGCCGGCAAAGCCCGCTTTCGTCGCACCCGTTCGTGATGCCGCAATGGCCGCACGAATGGACGCTCTTTTTATGAAAATGGCCGAGTTCGGCGCCTCAGACCTGCATATGTCGGTCAGTGTGCCGCCGATGGTCCGCAAGGACGGCAAAATGCGCACCCTCGAGTGTGCCGAGGCGGTCCTGACGCCCGAAACGATGCGCGGACTGCTGACGTCGATCATGCCGGAGCGCAATCAGCAGGAATTTGCCGAACGCAGCGACACCGACTTTGCCTATGAGATACCGGGCCTTGCACGTTTTCGCTGCAACATCTACATGGACCGCAAGGGCATGGGAGCGGTATTCCGCATAATTCCGTCCAAGATCCTGACGGCCGAGCAGCTTAATCTTTCGAAAGCGATAATGGACCTTTGTTCGTTGTCCAAGGGGCTCGTGGTCGTGACCGGGCCGACCGGTTCAGGCAAATCGACGACGCTGTGCGCGATGGTCGATTCGATCAACAAGACCCGCGAAGACCACATCATCACGATCGAAGACCCGATCGAGTTCGTCCACGAAAACCAGAAATGCCTCGTCAATCAACGCGAGGTCCACAACCATACCGATTCATTCAAGGACGCGTTGCGGGCCGCACTTCGCGAAGATCCGGACATCGTGCTGGTCGGCGAAATGCGTGACCTCGAGACGATCTCGATCGCGATCGAGACCGCCGAGACGGGCCACCTCGTCTTTGGTACGCTGCATACGACGACCGCGGCATCGACCGTTGACCGCATTATCGACCAGTTCCCCGCCGACCGTCAGCAACAGATCCGCGTGATGCTCTCGGAATCGCTCCGAGGCGTGATCGCCCAGACCCTGCTGCCCAAAAAGGGCGGCGGACGCGTGGCCGCACTCGAGGTCCTGATCGTCACGCCGGCGATCAGCAACCTGATCCGCGAAGGCAAGACGTTCCAGATCCCGTCGGCGATGCAGACCGGTAAGAATGTCGGGATGGTGATGCTCAACGACGCACTCTTTGAGCACGTCCAAAACGGCACGGTCGAGCCCCGCGACGCGTACGTCAAGGCGGTCGACAAGGCCGGTTTTGAAACGATGCTCACCCGTGCCGGCTTCACGATCTAACCCGGCGACGCTGCGGCACCGCCCGCAGCGGCTCAGGACGGTGAACACAGAATTGTGGCCGGACCGCCCGCTGTGGTAAAACATCCGTTATGACCGCGGACGAATATCGTGAAATCGCTCTCGGCCTGCCCGGGTCGGAGGAGCGTTCGCATATGGATCATCCGGACTTTCGCGTCGGCGGCAAGATCTTTGCCACGCTGAACCGCGATCTGACGCTCGGCATGATAAAATTAACGCCCGAGCAGCAGCAGTATTTTATTCGCAGCGAACCCGCCGTATTCAGCCCGACAAACGGAGCCTGGGGCGAGCGTGGGGCAACCAACATAGTTCTTGAGGTCTCTAACGAGGAAACGGTCCGCCATGCTCTAAGATCAGCGTGGCGAAACATCGCACCAAAACACCTCATCCCCGACCCGGACAGATCTTAGCCGCGGTGCAGAATTTTGGCGGCTTGAACGGGTCAGATCTAAACGGCGCACTGCTTTGCCCGTTTGCCTTTGGCAAACAGGCAGGGAGAGAGAAACTGTAAAATGTCGTCGCCGGCACTCGCAAAAATGCTAACGGACAGCGGACCTGAACGCCGCCGGTCCATTATGCGCCGACATTCGCCGCTGCCCGCGGTCGAGATCGCCGAGAGCCTGCAAAACATCTGCTACGAAGTTTGGACCGACGATCCGCAGCGTGTTTCGGCCATCATCGATACCCTGAACGAGCTGTCTGACTTTACCGGCGACCGTGAGGTCCGTGCCTACGCCGACTGGACCGCCGCGATCGGTGAGTTGATAAACGGCAATCTCGAACGATGCGTCGAACTGCTCGACATCTCGGAGGCCGGATTTAACCGCATAGGTAAACCGCACCTCGCCGCCAAAACACAAACAAGCAAACTCTACGCGCTGGCCTTGCTAGGGCGGTATGACGAGGCCGTCAAGTGCGGCCTTTCGGCCCTCGACGTTTTTATCGCCGCCGGCGACCTGTATTCGGCCGGCAAGATCGAGCATAATATCGGCAACCTGTACTGGCGCCGCGACCTTTACCGTGAGTCGGAACCGTATCTCGCGTCGGCGCACGAGCGATTTACGGCCATCGGCGACGAGCGCCAGCTGGCAATGGTCGAAAATTGTCAGGCGTTCGTGAAGACGCTTCAAAATCGGTTTCGCGAGGCGGAAACGATCTACCGTCGGGCTCTTGACCGTGCCGCCAAGCTTGACCTCAAGGTCACCGAGGCCGAGATCGAGACCGGACTAAGCAACCTATATCTATTTGAGTGCCGATACGACCTGGCCCTCAAATATCTCGAAGATTCGCGGAAAAAGTACGAATCGCTGGGCATGCCGGCACAGTCGCTGAACTGCGAACTCGAGATAGCTGACATTTATCTCGAACTCAATCTGCTTGATGAAGCGATCGACCATTACGGCCGGTGCGAAGGCCGCTATGCCGAACTCGGGATGCAGGCCGAACTCGCCCGATGTCTGAAAAATCAGGCGGTCGCCATGTATCGGTCCGGCAAGGCCGACGTGTCGCTGCTCAAGCTCGGACAGGCCGAAGAACTGTTTGAACGCGAAGGAAATGAGGCTTTGCTGGCGTCGGCGATCGCAGCCAAGGCGGCGATCGAACTCGACCTTGGCCATCTTGCCGCCGCCGAGGCTAATGTCCGGGCGGCTCTCGAGGCATATCGGCGAAACGAGAACTTTCGACTCGAACTAAACGCCCATTGGCTGTTGGGCGAGATCCTTCGGACCGCCGGACGTGACGACGAGGCACTCGATGAACTGCAAACGGCGCTCAGCGAAGCGGCCGGTAATTCGCGGCAGGTCGAGTACCTTTGTCTGACATCGCTCGGACGGTTGACCGGAAAACGACGGTATTTTGAGTCCGCGGTAAATATTGTCGAATCGTCACGCGTGGCGCTCAACAGCGACGAACTGAGGACATCCTTTTTCGCCGACCGGATATTGCCGTTTGACGGGCTCGTCGAGGTCTGCCTTGCCGAAAATGATCACCTATCGGCGTTCAGTTGGCATGAAAGGTCACGCAGCCGCTCGCTGGCGGACGGCATCGGAAAGCCTGATGACCTCGATAGCCACGAGAGCTTTGAAAAAATGCGGGAGATCCGCGACGAGTTGAACTGGCTCCACTCAAAACTCAACCGCAGTGCACTTTCGGGGGCCGAGGAGCGTAAGAAGATCGGCGAGCTGCGACAGCTGACGGCCCGCCGTGAAAAGGAATACGCCGAGTTGAGGCGCCGAACATTTTCGAGGGACTCGGCCTTCAGCCTGTCGGACCCGACATTTGACCTGCACGGCCTGCAGGCGAAACTCGGCACATCGACGTTTGTCGAATTCGCCTCGGTCGGCGGCCGGATCACGGCGTTTGTCATAACCGCCGACACCTTTCAGGCGGTCGCGCAATACGTCGACGAAACTGAGATAAACGAGCTCATCCGGCAGTATCTGTTCCACCTGAACACGGGACGGATCATCGACAGGCTGTCGCCGGCTAATCGTCAGATCGCGCAGGAACGTGCGGACAGGACAGGCACATTGCTGTATCAAAAGCTGCTCGGCCCGCTTGGCGAGACGCTGGAAAATGCGCAGATAATCTTTTCGCCCGCCGGGATGATGCATCGATTGCCGTTCGGCGCGTTGATCAAGGGCGGCCGTTTTTTGATCGAATCACACACCGTCTCGTGTTCGCCGAGCGCGGCGATCCTCAGCAAGTGCCTGGAACGGCCCGCGGCGGATGCCGGCAATGCCCTTTTGATCGGCGTGCCGAGCGAGACCACGCCGCTCGTCGCGGCCGAGATCGACGCGGTCGGTTCCTGTTTCGAGCGAAACCGCGTACTTTTTGGCGCGGATGCGACCGTCGAGGCGATTCGGTCAAATATTGTCGGCAGCGGCGTCATCCACCTTGCCTGTCACGGAAAGTACAGGGCCGATAACCCGCGTTTTTCGTCGCTGGTGCTGGATCGCGAGGAACTGTTTGCCAACGATATCGAGGAACTGCCGCTGGACGACCGCCTGGTCGTGATGAGTTCGTGCGAAAGCGGGCTCAACCAGATCGTTCGCGGCGAAGAGATCATAGGGCTGACGCGGTCGATGCTCGCGGCCGGTGCCGGGTCGATCGTAATGAGCCTTTGGCGGATAAATGACACGATGACGACCGAGTTTATGACGGCTTTTTACCGACATCTGACGGCGGGCAACGCGGTTTCGTCATCGCTCAGAATGTCGCAGTTGGAATTGATCTCGAAAGGGTCTCATCCCTATTTTTGGGCCCCGTTTACGATGTCGGGCAGGCCCTGAGAAGAAAATTTACCAAGGATGTATTTTTTGCCCCGGATTGTGGACTAAATAGAAAGGGCTTACTCTATCTTGAATTACAACCTGCCCTTTGCAAGGAGTTCGGTCAATGAGAAATATCGCGATCAAGAAGTTTTCAGTAATAACGGCACTGATGCTGGCGCTCTTTATCGGGGTCGTCAATGGTCAGAGCGACCTTGCACCGGTCTCAAATAACGAGATCATCGTCAAGCTGAATCAGCCGGGCGACATCAATGCGATATTGACTCAGTACGGACTTTCGCTGCCTCCGCACGGACAGATGGGCAATCGGCCGATCTTTCGTCTGCGGGCACCGCAGGGAGTGCCGATCGATCAACTTATTACTCTGCTTCAGGCCGACCCGCTGCAGCGTGTCACGCTGGCCGAGCCAAATTACGCGGTCGGGTCGCCAAATGCCAGCAGCCTGCCGTGGAGCCTTGGCGGATCGTGGAGCATCGGCGGATCGTGGAGCATCGGATCGAGCGTGAAGGGCTATACCGTCCAGTGGATGCGAAGCCGAATAAACCTTGATGCCGCTCAGGCCGTCAATCGCGGACAAAATATCAAGGTCGCTGTCATCGACACCGGCATTGACGCCCAACACCCGCTTTTTGCCGGCAAACTGTTGCCCGGATTTGATTTTGTCGATCGTGACATGGACCCGTCCGAGGTTGGAACGCCGCACCTCGGCGCCTACGGTCACGGTACACACGTCGCCGGCATCATTGCGATGGTCGCACCCGAGGCCAAGATAATACCGATCCGGATCCTGGATCCGGACGGCGTAGGCGATATTTGGCGGTTGGCCAACGCCCTGATCTACGCGGCCAATCCGGATGGCGACAACTCGACCGACGACGGAGCCGACATTATTAACCTCAGCCTCGGTACGACCCAGCAGGCGCCGCTGATCCGTAAAATACTCGACGCGGTCACCAACACGGGCAGCACACCCGACGATCCTGACCTGCCGATGATCGTCCATCCCGGAATTTTGGTCGTCGCATCGGCCGGCAACACCGGTAACAACACACGGATCTATCCGGCCGCCGAAGATGACCTTCACGGCCTCATCGCCGTTGGAGCCAGCACCGCCGCCGATACAGCAGCCAGTTTCTCGACACGCGGGTCATGGGTCGAACTGATGGCACCGGGCGAGCGGATCGTGAGTTCGGTCCCGGGCGGACGTTACGGCGTGTGGCGTGGAACCTCGATGGCCGCACCGGTGGTCGCCGGCGTGTCGGCACTGGTCCGAAGCCGGTTTGCGTCCCTGTCGCCGAACGCGGTCTTTGAACATCTTCGTTCGACCTCAGCGACGTGCAGCGGCGCGATAACCCGGCGGATCGACGCCGGCGAAGCGGTTACAAATAATCCGTAAGCCATGCGTTCGCGGCACTTTTCCTGGTTAAGTTCTGGACGATAAATGACGCTCACCGACGAAGAATTGGTGCTGGCCTGCCGTAATGGCGACGAATCGGCATGGGAAACCATCACCCATAGATACCAGGCACTGCTTTTCTCGATTCCGCGTCGGGCGGGGTTGAGCCACGATCTTGCCTCCGAGGTCCTACAGGAAGTCTTCATAACACTCTTCAAGAAACTTGATCAACTGGAAAAGCCCGAATTCCTAAAGGCCTGGCTCGTGACGACAACCCGCCACAAGACCATCCATTTGATCAAGCGTGAGACGCGGGGCAGGCCGATCTCGATCGACGACGACGAAAACGAACATACATTTGAGATTGCTGACGATGCACCGCTGGCCGACGACACGCTCATCCGGCTCGAACGCGAGGCGCAGATCGAGGAGGCGTTCACCCATCTGGATGACCGCTGCCGCCGACTGTTGATGATGCTGTACCTCGAGAACGACGGCGTTCCATACGCCGAGATCGCCGAGAGGCTGCAGCTGCCCCTGGGAAGCATCGGCCCGACAAAGGCCCGATGTTTACAAAAATTATTGAATTTTATTCCGTGACGGTTCGAACCGTGTATTTTTTGACCAGTCAAAATGACTTAACCAATAAGATCGGAATTTCGCGTCCGGCAATTTTATGAGGCACATCGAGTTATCACAATTTTTGGAAATATTTGACGGCGTATCGGCGGCGGCACCTGACCGGGCAATGGATGCACATCTTGTGGTGTGCCGCGATTGCAGCGATACGTACCGAAAATTGACAGAATTGTACGCGTATTCACGCCCGGCCGCCGAAGAGGACGTGCCGCAGGCGACGACCGCACGGATCCTGAATATCTATCAGCGGAGCCCGCAGCCGGCCAAGCCGTCGAAGCTGGTATTCAACATCGCCTCGCTCATATTTGATGATTGGCAAACCCTCGTCCACGAGAGGTTTTCGGGCCTCGATTCGAGGCAGCTGTTATTCCGCGCAGGCGAATTTGAGATCGATCTGCGTATCGACATCCACGGTGATAATTGTACGCTCGCCGGCCAGATCTTTCCGGAACTCGCCGATGCGACGATCAGGGTTGAATCGGGTGAGATCGTTCGTGAGGTCAAGACCAGCGATCTTGGCGAATTTCACCTCGATTCCGTGCCGGCCGGCGAGTACACGTTTAGCATCACCGCGGGCCATGTCAGCCTTCGGGTCGAAAAAGTCCCCCTGACCCAATAGAAGCGGGCGGCATCTCGGATAGCGTGCCGCTCGCATTTTTTTCCGCTATTTTCTCTTCGCCCCTTGGTTCCCCGCAACTGTAAACGTCGCGGCCCGGTGCCGCGCGCCCGAAAGTTTGGCTAAACATTTTTTATATTTGTTGTATTTTCTTGTGCACACCTGTGACTTAACCCTAGAGCGGGCACCTGCGGTCCGCCACCCCAACAAAATGAAAAAAGAAAACAAAGAGACCATTCGAAAAGATCGCCGCACATTTTTGTCGATCCTGCCGGTCGGCGTCATCGGCATCGTTGGAGCGTCAATGACCCTCGCCGCCAAGCGTTCGCTGGAACCGGCTGCGGGGACGGCCGCTGAAGAGTCGTGGAAGACGATCAGCGAGATTGGCGAGATCGCCGGCGAGGAACCTATCGAAAAAACGATCGCCGTCACGTGCCGGTCAGGCTGGAGCAGATCCGTTGAGGACGTTTCGGTGTTTGTACTGCCGCAGCACGAGAACAAGGTCTTGTCGTCGGTTTGTCCCCACGAGGGATGCCCGATCGTCTGGGACGCCGACTCGAAGAACTTTCTTTGCCCGTGCCACGACAGCTTTTTCAGCGACAGCGGCCGGCGGCTGACGGGGCCGTCAACACGCGACCTGACCGAGTTCGAATCGCGGGTCGAGAACGGCAAACTGCAGATCAAGGTCAAATAACGAGGTAATCAGAATGGCGGCAGAGATCAATATTCAAAATTCGCGTGTCGGCAGATGGATCGAACGTGAGACCGAGTTGAAGTCACTCATTTTTCGCGTAACGGCTGACCCGGAGAGCGGAGCGAGAGCGTGGGCCCGAACGACCAGCGGCGTACTCGCGATGCTGCTGATGATACAGGTGGTGACCGGCATCCTGCTGGCGTTTCATTACGTTCCGGCGGCGACGACCGCCTATACGACGGTAGCTTTTATCGAATTGGCCGTTCGTGACGGGGCGTGGATCCGCTCGATGCACTATCACTCGTCGGTGCTGCTGCCGATCGCCGCGGGACTGCACATATTGCAAATGGTCATCCGCTCGGCGTACGCAAGCGGGCGTTCGGCCTGGACATTCGGGCTCGTACTGCTCGGCCTGGTGCTTGCGGCCGGTGCGACCGGGTATGCGTTGCCGTGGGACGCACGAGCGATAAACGGCGTCAATATCGCGGCCAGCCTGGCCGGAAACGCACCGCTCTTCGGCGACGCCGCACGGGCCTGGCTGATCGACGGAGCCGCCATCTCGACACTCACATTGTCAAGGTTTTACGGCCTTCACGTTTATGTTATCCCCGCGATCATCGTGACCGCGGCGATTATGAGGATCTTTATTTTCGCCAAGGCACCGGCCGATATCGACGAACACACCGCGGCCGAATGGGCACGGGATCAGTTCGCCAGAAATATGATCGTCGTCGGCATCGTGTTTGCGGCAACGGCCCTTTTCTCGAGCTTTTATCCGGCCCCGTTCGGCCCGCCGGTCGCCGATACCGCGACCTATCTGCCGCGTCCGGGCCCGCAATTCCTGTGGCTTTTCGAGATGCAGAAATACACGGACGGTTCCCTCGCCGCGATCCTGGCGACCGGTTTCCCGGCAGTGATCATCGGCGGCCTGATCGCCGTCCCGCTGTTCATCAAGCGGAAGCTGCAGTTTCGCCGGATCGCGATCGCCGCCCTGTACGTCGTCGGATTTGGAACGGCGACGGCGCTTACCTGTGCGGCAATTTATCAGGATGCAAGCGAGCCGCGCATCGCCGAACAACTCGCCAAACAGGAACGCGACGAGACGGCGTTTCGGGCGTCGAAGTTTGAGCCGCAGACCGTTTCAGCGGCGGTCACCAAACCCTCGACAACCGCCGACGAAGTAAAGGCCGAACCCGCCGCGGTGGAGGTCGCGGGCGGAGCGAACCCCAATATGATCCCGCCGGTCTACACGACCAGTTGTGCAAAATGCCACGGCGCAAGCGGCGAGGGCACCAAGAAGTTTCCCGAGCTGATCGGTGTGACGACACGTGAGGAAGATCAGCTGACTCCCGAACTGGTGCTGGCGATCATAAACGACCCGAAATCCGTCGGACGCAGCACCAAGATGCCCGCTTACCACGACAAACTCAGCGAGGCCGAGAAACAGGAACTGGTGTCCTGGATCAGGTCGCTGAAACCCGAAACAGACATTGAGGCGGAGCGCACCGTGCAAACCGCCAAGATCGACCAGGAAAAATAAACAAATTTAGGAGAGAACAATATGAAAAAAACCATTTCGAACCGGATCAAACTGATCATCGCCGCGGTGCCGCTTGCTTTTGTGCTGGCCGTGGTCTTTACCGCCTCGCCAAACGCCCAGATGGCAAAGCTGACGACGGCCGCTTCGACAGCGGTCTCGGACGGAGCCTCTGACTATGCGGCGTCATGCGCACGGTGCCACGGCGGCGACGGACGCGGCCAGACCGCAAAAGGCAGACAAACCCATGCCGGCGACCTCACCAAGAGCAATGTCACCGACGCCAAGGGGATAAGGATGATCACCAACGGAAGCGGCGAAATGCCGGCCTTTAAGAGCAGCCTGAGCCCGGCTCAGATCCGTGCCGTCATGGCCTATACCCGCGGATTTCGGCGATAACCGGCCGGATCGGCCGCCGCAATATCTCACCAATCAAGGAGTACTCGGACAGGAGGATTTAGTCTATGAAGTTCAATGTTTTCAGGATCAAGTTGGTAGTTTTAACCCTTTTTGCCGGGTCTGCGGTCTTGGCGTTTACGTTCGGCCGCGATCTGGTCGGTACGACAAGTGCCTCGATCTCAGGTCCGCCTGCCTCCCGAACGAGTGCTCCCGGTGAGCAAAATTGCACGTCCTGCCATAATGCAGCGACCGGAGCGGGACAATTCACGATCACCGCACCGGCAAGTTATACACCCGGCCAGACCTATCAGATCCAGGTCCGGCATGTAAACGCCGATTCGACCCGAAAGCGTTGGGGATTTGAGCTAACATCGCTGGCAAACAGCGCGATGGCGGGCACATTCGCCAATATCGGTTCGACCACAAAGATCATTTCCGGCAGCGGCCGCAGCTATATCGAACAAACCTCGGCCGGGACCTTTCAAAACCAACTCGGCGGCGCCACGTGGACCTTTAACTGGACCGCCCCGGCCTCAAATGTCGGGCCGGTAACGTTTTATGCCGCCGGGCTGCAGGCCAACAACGACGGCAGCGAAAGCGGCGACCAGACCTACACGACGAATACCGTCGTCCAGCCGCCGCCGACCGTCATCGTCAGGCCGCACGTGTTCTCGGACTTTGACGGCGACGGCAAGACCGATGTCGGCGTCTATCGCGGCACCGACGGAATGTGGTACGTCAACCGCAGTTCGAACTCGCAGTTCAGTGCGACCCCCTTCGGCGTTGCGTCCGACAAGCTCACACCGGCAGATTTTGACGGTGACAACAAGACCGACGTTGCGGTTTGGCGTTCGGGCCCGGCCCTGACGGCCGGATTCTACATCCTTCAGAGCACGACCAGCACGATCCGCTTCGAGCAGTTTGGCCAGACAGGCGACGACCCGTCGGTGGTCGGCGACTGGGACGGCGACGGAAATGCCGATGTGGCGGTGTACCGCGACGGTGCAGCCGGCGGTGGACAGAGCTACTTCTATTACCGCGGTTCGCTTAACAACCCGTCGGGAAATACGACGTACGTTCCGTGGGGAACCTCCGGCGACCGTCCGCTTCGCGGCGATTTTGACGGCGACAGCAAACTCGACGCTGCCGTATTCCGGCCCGGAACCCAGCTTTGGTACATCAACCAGAGTGCCACTTCGACCTTGAGGGTCGAGACCTGGGGCATCGCGAACGACAAATTTGTCCTCGGCGATTTCGACGGCGACGGAAAGACCGATCTGACCGTTTATCGAAACGGCGTTTGGTATATCAAACAGAGTTCAAATGGGTCTGCCAGCTACATCACCTGGGGCCTGGGTACCGATACACCGGTGACCGGTGATTTTGACAGCGACGGCAAGAGCGATGTCGGCGTCTATCGATCGGGCGTCTGGTATCTGCGGCTGAGCGGAACCGGAACGATGTCGGTCCAGCAATTCGGCATCGGGACCGATACCGCACTCGCCGGACTGTTTACCCAATAACCGATCACCGCGGGAATGGGGCCGATCTCAACGATCAAACGGCTCCATTCCCGCTCAAACCTATCCTGAAACCGGAGAATACTATGAATCTACGCCACCGACTCTCGAATGTCCTCATCGCTTTTGGAGCGATCGCTATCCTGACCGCCATACCGTCGATCGCCCGGGCCCAGACCGCCGACACCGCAAAACCGGCACCCGGCGACGCACCAAAGGTGACCGTCGACCCCAATGATCCGACGATCATGATCATCGAATCGAACGGCGAGCGGCTGCGTGTCAACACCGTTACTAGATCGGTCGAAAAACTGCCTGCGGACGCCGCCGAGAAACCGGCCGAACAAACCACGCCAGCCACGACGCCCGCCGCGGCCGACGAGCCAAAAGAGGATTTTTACGCCTACGAATCAGGCGACGAGCCGTTTGACACTCGCCTGGTCAACGTCCCGACGCCGCGAAAGGTCCCCAAGGGCACGTGGAACATCAACTTCACGCATCGTTTTTCGAAGCCGCTAAACCCGCTTTCCGAGAGCGGCCCGCTGCTGCTGGGCTTTGACAGTATGTCAGCGTCGTCGTTCGGCGTCAGCTACGGCATCACCGACAAACTCTATGTCAGCGCGTATCGTTCGCCGCTGTGTATGCGGGGCCTGTGCCGGACGATCGAGGTCGGATTTGGCTATCATTTTACCGACCAGAACAAAAAATCGCCGGTCGCACTGTCGGTTTACGCCAGTGCCGAGGGCAACTATAACTTTACTCAGGAATACACTTACAACTTTCAGGCGATGATCTCGCGGCGGTTCGGCAAGCGGCTGTTCCTTTTCTTCTCGCCGGCGATCCACCTCAATTCGAACGGCCAGCACCGCTTTAATCCGCGGCCCGAGGACTATTATCCGGAAGCGACGGTCGCAAATTCATTCAAACTGCCGACGCACGGAGCCTCGTTCGGAATGGGAGCTTCGTTCAGGATCACGCCGAGCCTGATGGGCATCTTCGAATTCACGCCGCGGACCGGTTTCAAGCTGGGGCGGATCGATACGCTATATGACGAGAATTTTAACGTCACCGGGTTCAAGAATGTCTCGAAACCGTCGATGGGCATCGGGTTTCAGTACTCGGTCGGCAAGCACTCGTTCACGCTGACGCTGTCAAATACGCAAACGACGACGACCAGCCGCTACAACTCGAGCAATCTGGTGCTGTCGCCGAAAAACCTGATCATCGGGTTCAATTTGTTTCGCCGTTGGTGACCAAGCGCCGTGTCACCGATCGCGAACAAACGAAAAAGGCTGCCCTGCACCGGCAGCCTTTTTCTTTTTTATGCCAATGTGCCTTACTTTTCGTAAGGTTTGAGCTGGGCGTCGATCTTCGAACGGTCGCCGACGACCACGAGCGTCATCTTGTCCGCCGAGAGGTATTTCCTGACCATCGCCGAGACGTCCGCCGGCGTGACCGCCGAGAGATTCTGGACGTAGGTGTCGAGATAATCCTTGCTCAACTCGTTGTAATTGCCGTTTTCGAGCTGTCCGATGACGCCGGTCCGGGCCGAGTTTTGCAGCACATAGATGCCGACAAGATAGTTCTTGATACCCTGAAGCTCGGCCTCGCTGGGCGGTTCGTTCTTCAGACGCTCGATCTCGAAGAGTATCTCCTTGACCGACGCTCCGGTCGCCTCGGTGGTCACGTCGGCGTTCTCGATCCAGTATCCGGTCTTGTATCTATTCCAGATAAAGCTGTTGGGCGAATATGTATAGCCCTTGGCCTCACGAATATTTGACGTGATCCGCGAACCGAACGAACTGCCGAGCAGCGAATCCATGACCGTGAACTTAATAAAATCGGCGTCCGACGGCGAAACCGCAGGCATACCGAGATAGATCGTCGACTGCGGCGCACCCGGACGATCGATCACCGTCATCGACCGGCCCGAGTACGGTGCCGGCACACTGCGGATCGCGTCCGGGCCTTTATTCCAGCTGCTGAACGCCTTGGCTATCTCGGACTTCATTTGGGCTGCGTCGAACTGCCCGACCACGTAAAGGTGTGTTCGTGCGGCACCGAACTGCTCGCCGTAAAAAGCCTTGACGTCGTCCAGCGTGTAGCCCTTGATGACCTCATCCGAAGCAAAGATATCGCCGTACGGGTGCCCCGGAAAGATCGTTTTGCGGAATTTCTCCCAGGCGATATTGGACGGCTGTGCACGCCCGATCGCATTTTCGCGAAGTTTATTGGACCGGTTCTTTTCGAGATCGGCGGCGGCGAACTTCGGGTTTAGGATGACGTCCGCCATCAGACCGATGAACCGCGTGCCAAATTCCGACAGCACCTCGCCGCCGACCGTTGTTTTGTCGGTCGAGGCCGAGGTGAAAATGCTGCCGCCCATATCGGCGGTCTCGCGGGCGATCTGTTCGGCTGAGCGGTTTGCGGTGCCGTCCTTGAGCATCGTCGCGACCATGTCCGAGATCCAACGCTTTTCGGGTTTTTCGTTGAGCGACCCGGCACGGATCACGGCCTGAATTGCGACCTTCGGGACCGCGCCGTATTGCACGAGCGTAACGCTCATTCCGTTCGGCAGTTTGTAGGTATCCTGTTTGGGAAATACGAACGCCTTTGGCTTGCCGCCGGCAGGCGGGGTTTCCTTCTGGCCAAATGTCATCGCCGGGAGCAGCGTCAACGCAAATGCCGCGACCCACAAAAGCTGATACCGATTTACCAACGTTCTCATTTTGAATTTAGACTTTTGCATTATTGACCGCCTCCTGCCGCTTTTTCGATGTTCAGAATGACGACCGTCCGGTTTGTCTTTCTAAGATATTCCCTGGCCGTCTTTTGGATCAGGGCCGGCGTGACCTTTCTGAAATTTGCCTCGATCTGGTTGATGTTCTCAGGTTTGTCGTCAAAAAGGGCAAAACTGGCAAGCAGGTCGGCCCGGCCGAATCCGCCGAACTGCGTCATCGTATCGTAAAGTCCGGAACGCAGTTTGACGATCGCACGATCGATCAAAGCTTTGTCCACCGGCTTGTTCTGCAGCCCCTCGATAACGGTGTCGGCCGACGCCAGTATCTCCTGCGGGGTGAATTTGTCGTCGTGGATCAAATTGACGTCAAAGAGCATCGGGCCGTTGTAATTGAACATATTTCCGAGCCCTGAGTTGATGCCGCCGGACACGCCGCTGGAGTAGTTCTTGTTTTTGACCAGTTCGCGGTAAAGCAGGCTGTCCTCGCCCTGGACGAGGATCTGATCGATCAGGCCCATCGCGTAATACTCGGGCGTGCCGCGTTTGGGCATCTGATAGCCGAAGGCGACGGCCGGCTTTTTTGCGAGTTTGTCGGTGCGGCTGACGGTCTTTTCCTTTTCCTGACGCGGTTCGGTCAGGTCCGGTATCGGCTCGGCCTTTTGTGACGGGATATTGCCGTAGTATTTATCGATCCATCCCTTGGCCGATGCTTCGTCGAAATCGCCCGTTACGACCAGGACGGCATTCTGCGGCTGGTAATATTTGCTGGCAAAGGTCTTGGCGTCAGCGAGCGTCGCCGATTCGATGTCCTTCAGGTCGCCATAGAAATTGTGCGAATTGTACCAATTGGTAAATGCCGCCATCGGCAGATCGATCCACGGGAATGAGCCGTACGGCTGGTTGAGCACGTTGACCTTGACCTCGTTTCCGACGACACCTTGCTGATTGGTCAGATTTTCCTGGGTGATATCGAGCCCGCGCATGCGGTCGGCCTCGGCCCAGAGCAGCGTCTCGGTCTTGTGGGCCGGCATCACCGCGAAATAATTTGTGAAATCAAATCGGGTCGAGCCGTTCAGAACACCGCCGTTGCTCTCGACCAGACGGATAAACTCCATCTTGCCGAGGTTCTTTGACCCCTGAAACATCAGGTGTTCAAACAGATGGGCAAAACCCGTCCGGTCACGCGGCTCGATCCGGAACCCGATATTGTAATATACCGCGACCGTCACGAGCGGGGCCGAATGCTCGGGCGAGAGCACCACTTTGAGCCCGTTCGCCAGTTTGTAATACGTCACCGGCACCTTGATGCCGGCGGCCGGTTTTGACGCCTGTGCCGGAACGGTCCCGACGAGCGACATGATGATCATCGTGATCATCGCGGCCAATGAAAATCGCCGAAGATATGTCTTCATAATCACTCCTAAATTGGATATGCTAAAAATTGCTAATGACTTATTCGAAATCTGCGGCGAAAAGTTTCACTTTTCACGCTTTGTGATGTTAGGTTTGGCGGATCGTGGCAAGGGCTTCGCGATGAAGGTCGAGTTGGCGCTCGAGCCGCGAACATACGACATCGCAGAGGGCAAAGATTGACTCGTCAGTGACACTGTAGTTTGACCGCAATCCGTCCTTTCGGCGCGAGACTACGCCGGCGTCGAGCAATATTCCGAGGTGTTTTGAGACGTTTGCCTGATTGGCTCCGGTCGCGGCGACCAGTTCCCCGACGTTCATTTCGCCGTCACCCAGGACGTGCAGGATCTTGAGCCGCATCGGCTCAGCCAAAAGGCGAAACCGGCTGGCGATCAGTTCCAGGGCCGAATCATCTATCTCATTTCTCTCCATCAACGATCGGCCTCCTCCCGGAATGCTGACAAAACACGTATTACTGCTATCGGCCGCTAATTCCATATTACTTCAAATCGCCGCAGGAACGTTAGGCTTGCCGCCGGCCTGGTTGCGGAGATCCCGGGCAAATTTTCCGCAACCCTTCAAGTTGATTTGACTATATCACTATATCGTTATATAGTCAAATATGTCAGTAAGGAGGAATGATCATGACAGTCGACAGAATGCTCCATTTGATCGCCGGCAGCTTTGTTTTTCTGAGCGTAGTGCTCGGTTTCTGGGTCAGCCCGTATTTCTTTTACTTTACGGGATTTGTCGGACTCAACCTGGTCCAGTCGGCATTCACTCAGTGGTGCCCGATGATCTCGATACTTCGAGCGGCGGGATTCAAGGAAAACTAGGCCGCAGGACGCTGCCTTTTCGGCGGCAAGTTTGGTGCTTTCAGCAATGAACGGTTCAATCAACAAACGAATACTGGCGGCGGCATTGACGCTGGCGATCGCTGCCGCGGCGGCGGTGCCGGCGTTTTCGCAGGCAGCCGCGGTCAAACTCGGCTTAAAGGACGCGGTGGACGCCGCACTTTCCAAAAACGTCCAGCCCAAGATCGCCGAATCCGGCGTCAGGATCGCCGAGGAAAAGGCGGCCGAGGCCAGGACCGGTAAGATGCCGTTCGTACAATTCAGCCAGTCGGCGGTCCGAAGCAATAATCCGGTCTTTGTTTTCGGGTCATTGTTGGAACAAGGCCGATTCGGCGCGTCAAATTTTCAGATAGACCTGCTAAACCACCCAAAGGGCGTTTTTAACTTTCGTTCGACGGCCGGCGTACAGGTACCGATCTTTGATCAGTATCAGACACGTTACCGCGTAAAGCAGGCCGAGGCCGGCAAGAGCCAGGCGGAACTGCAGGTCGAGGCGGTCAGGCAGAAGCTCAGATTTGACGTTATCAACACGTATTTCGGAGCGGTGCTCGGGACCGAGATGATCAAGGTCAGCACCGATGCGATCAGGTCGGCCGAGGCAAACCGCAAAAAGACAAAGGATATGGTCGACGTCGGCATGACCACCGAGGCCGACCTTTTGGCCGCCGAGGTCGAAGTGGCCAATGCCGAACAACATCGGCTCGAAGCCGAAAGCAGCCTGCGGACGACCGTCTCGGCGCTTAACCTGATGCTCGGCGATGTCGCCGACCGCCGGCTCGAACTCACCGCCGACCTGAGGGAGAAATACTTTCCGCTCGCCGATCGCGACGAACTAATACGGATAGCGCTCGAGAACCGGCCGGATTACCGGCGTGCCGAGCTTGCCGCCGAGAACGCCCGACTTCAGACCGAGGCCGTTCGCGGCCAAAAACTGCCGCGGGTCGAGGCCTTCGGCAACGTCGGTTACAGTTCGCCGTACATCGCGAACGGTAGTTCGGACTACACGGTCGGCGTAAATCTGACGTACACGATCTTCGACGCGGGCCGCAAGGCCCGGACACAGCAGGCGGCCGAGGCCGTATCGCTCGCCGGGCTCGAAAAACAGAATCTCGCCGACAGCATTCGGCTGGATGTGATCAAGGCACTCGAAAACTACAAACTCGCCCGCAGCAAGATTCAGGTCTCGATCAAGAGCACGGCATACGCCGAAGAGGCTCTCAGGATCGTCCAGGATCGCTACAAATTCGGGCTGACGACATTTAACGAGGTGCTCCGAGCCGAATCCGCGGTCGTCGCGGCACGGCAGAACATCCTCAGGGCACGATACGAATACTACGTCGGATTTGCGTCGATCCTGCTCGCGACCGGGCAGTTGAACGACATACGGCTATTTGATTGAACGGTGATGAAAATGATGACAAAGACCGCATTGACCCTTTCGCTCGCCGCGGCGGCACTTATTGCCGCAGGCTGCGGCAAGGCCGACGAACATTCGAAAACTGCCGGGCCGTCGGGCGAGATCCGTAATGTCTCGACCGCCAAGATAACGAGATCGTCGATCGAAGACTTTTATGAATCGACCGGCACGGTCAAGGCCAGGACCACGACCCAGGTCTCGGCGAACATAATGGGACGGATCGTGTCGTTTCCGGTCTCGGAGGGCGACACAGTCACAAAGGGACAGATCCTCGTCGAGATCGACGATCGCGAGAGCCAGGCACAGTACGAAAAGGCTCAGGCCGGAATGCGTGAAGCCCAGGCGGGACTCGTCGAGATCGACCGTTCGGTCGAGGCGGCGAACGCTGCCGTCCAGACCGCCGAGGCAAATCGAAATCTGGCCCAGACGACGTTCGACCGTTACAAGGAACTGTTCGAACGGCGTTCGGCGACCGCGCAGGAGTTTGACGAGGCACAGTCGCGGCTGAAAATGGCCCGCTCGGAACTCGAACGGGCAAAAGCCGGCGTCCAGGTCATACTTTCAAAGAAGAAACAGCTCAATGCACGCATCGACCAGGCCAGGGCCGACATCGCCGCGACCCGCGTCTTTCAGGGATATTCGCGGATCGCTTCGCCGGTATCGGGTGTGGTCGTAAAGAAGTTTGCCGAAGCCGGAGCGACGGCCGGCCCGGGCTCGCCGCTTCTGTCTATCGAGGACAGTTCGCAATATCGGCTTGAGGTCGGCGTGGATGAATCACGCGGCAAACTCGTCCGCATCGGCAGCCGGGTCAGCGTCCGGATCGACGCGGTGAGTGAGGGCGAGTTTCTCGGCTCGGTAGCTGAGGTTATGCCGACCGCCGACGCGGCCAGCCGAACCTACACCGTAAAGATCGACATACCGGCAAACCCGATGCTGAAAAGCGGCCTGTTCGGCGTCGCAAAATTCCCGACGGCCCAAAAGGAAGCTATAACCGTTCCGCTTACGGCGATCGTCGAACGCGGGCAGTTGACAGGCGTCTATGTTGTGGCCGCCGACGGTACGGCACAGTTCAGGATAATCACGGTCGGCAGATCGTCAGAAGGCAAAACCGAGGTGCTCACCGGTGTGGCCGAGGGCGACGAGGTAGTCACCTCAGATACGGCGACGATCACCGACGGAACGAGGGTCAGGTAAGGCAATGAACGAGATCGGCATCGCCGGCAAATTGGCCGGAGCATTCATACAGTCCAAACTCACGCCCCTCATCATCGCGGCGGCGATCCTGCTCGGCCTCGGCGCCGTCATTATGCTGCCCCGCGAAGAAGAGCCGCAGATCATCGTCCCGATGATCGACGTGATGGTCCAAATGCCCGGAGCAACGTCAAAGGAGGTCGAAGAACGCGTAACGGGCCCGATGGAAAAGCTCCTGTGGGAGATACCGGGCGTCGAGTACGTTTATTCGACGTCTTCGCCGGGCATGTCGATGGCGATCGTGCGGTTCAAGGTCGGTCAGAACGAAGAAGACGCGATCGTCCGGCTCAACCAGAAGATGTACGCCAATCTGGATATGATCCCGCCGGGTGCGACGCCGCCGCTCGTCAAGCCGCGTTCGATCGACGATGTGCCGATCCTGGCCCTGACGCTGTCGAGCAACAAGTACGATCATTTCACGATCCGCCGTGTCGCGGCCGAGGTCGCTGACCAGATCAAGGAGATAACGGACGTCTCGGAGGTCAAGTTGATCGGCGGCCAGCGGCGGCAGGTCCGCGTCCTGCTCGATGACGCCAGGATGGCGTCGCGAAACGTCTCGCCGACCTCGATCATACCGATGCTACAGCGGACCAATCGGCAGCAGATCACAGGCAAGCTGTCGGCGGGCAATCGCGAAGCAATAGTCGAAACGGGACAATTTTTGTCGTCGGCCGAGGATGTCGGCAACGTCGTCGTCGGGGCGTTTGGCGACCGGCCCGTCTTTTTACGTGATGTGGCGAGCATCGTCGACGGGCCCGAGGAACCGACGGATTACGTGCTTTACGGGCAAAATGCCGCTGCCGGGCACGAAAAAAGTGCCGCCGCCCCCGCGACACAGATCGAACCGGCGGTGACGATCGCGGTCTCAAAACGAAAGGGGACCAACGCCATCGAGATCGCCGACCGCGTTCTCGAAAAGGCCGATTCGCTCAAGGGCCGGTTCATACCTTCGGATATTCGCGTGACGACGACACGCAATTACGGCGAGACCGCGGCTGAGAAGTCCAACGAACTGCTGTGGCATATGATGATCGCCATCGCGTCGGTCTCGCTGCTGATCTTGCTGACGCTCGGCATTCGCGAATCAGGGATCGTCGCCATAGCGATTCCGGTGACGCTCGCCCTGACACTGGCCGTATTTTACTTCTACGGGTATACGCTCAACCGTATCACGCTCTTTGCACTGATATTCTCGATCGGCATTTTGGTCGATGACGCCATCGTCGTCGTCGAAAATATGACCCGCCATTACGCCCTGCCCGAAAACAAGGGCCGGCCGCTGGTCGAGATCGCGATCAGGGCCGTCGATGAGGTCGGCAACCCGACCATCCTCGCAACTTTTGCTGTAATTGCCGCGATCCTGCCGATGGCGTTCGTCAGCGGGCTGATGGGGCCGTATATGAGGCCGATCCCGGTCGGTGCGTCGGCCGCGATGATATTTTCGATGATCGTCGCTTTTGTCGTGACGCCGTGGGCGAGCCTCAAATTGCTCAAACGCGACGCCAAACACGAACACGCCGCCGAAGGATTTACGACGCGGTTGTACCGAAAGGTGATGAACACGATCATCCTGCGGCCGGTATGGCGTTACGCGTTCCTCGGCGGTGTGGTCGTTCTGCTGCTGGCGTCGGTGTCGCTGCTGTTTCTCAAGGCGGTGAAGGTAAAGATGCTGCCGTTCGACAACAAGAGCGAGTTTCAGGTGATTATCGATATGCCCGAGGGATCGACCCTCGAACAAACCGCGGCCGTCACACGCGAACTCGCCGCCTACGTCGGCACGGTTCCGGAGGTCGTCGACTATCAGATGTATGTCGGCACCGCGTCGCCGTATAATTTCAACGGGCTGGTGCGGCATTATTTTCTGCGTCGCGGCTCCAATGTAGCGGACATCCAGGTCAACCTTCAGTCAAAGGACGACCGTTCGGCACAGAGCCACGATATTGCCAAACGCGTCCGTCCGGCCCTGAACAAGATCGGGGCCAAATACGGCGCGAGCGTCAAGGTCGCCGAGGTTCCGCCGGGCCCGCCCGTTCTGCAGACGATCGTCGCCGAGGTTTACGGCCCCACCTACGAACGGCAGATCGAGATCGCCCGCAATATCCGCGACATCTTTGCCTCGACCGACGGCGTGGTGGACGTCGACTGGTTCGTCGAGGACGATCAGCCCAAATACAGCCTCAAGGTCAACAGCGAAAAGGCCGCCCTTAACGGCATCACGGCCGAACAGATCACGCAGGCGATCGGCGTCGCCGTCGACGGAATGAACGTCGGCCTTCTGCACGTGCCGAGCGAAAAAGAAGATACCAATATCAATCTGCGCCTGCCGCGGGAGAGCCGTTCGAGCATCGCCGATATCGAGCGAATAAAGGTCACGGGTGCACGAGGAAACCTCGTTCCGGTCGGAGAACTCGTCGATGTCCGCGAAACGAAGGGCGACAAGAGCATCTATCACAAGAACCTGATGCCGGTCGTCTATGTCACGGCGGACGTCGCGGGAGCGATCGAGAGCCCGGTTTACGCCATCCTGGGGCTGAATGACAAGATCGAGGCGATGAAACTGCCCGAGGGTTACGCACTTGAGCGTTTTGTTGCCTCACAGCCGTTCCTGACCGATAAATATTCGATGAAATGGGACGGCGAATGGCACATCACCTACGAGGTCTTTCGCGATATGGGTATCGCGTTTGCCGCGGTGATGGTGCTTATCTACATCCTGGTCGTCGGGTGGTTCCAGTCATTCAAGACACCGCTGACGATCATGGCCGCGATCCCGTTCTCACTGGTCGGCATTCTCCCGGCTCACGCATTGATGGGCGCATTTTTTACGGCGACCTCGATGATCGGCTTTATCGCCGGAGCCGGCATCGTTGTGCGAAACTCGATCATTTTGGTCGATTTCGTCGAACTGCGTATGAAGCACGGAATGTCGCTGGTCGACGCCGTTGTCGATGCCGGTGCCGTGCGCTTTAGGCCGATGCTGCTCACGGCGGCGGCGGTCATCGTCGGTTCGGCGGTGATGTTATTCGACCCGATCTTCCAGGGCCTGGCCATCTCGCTGATGGCGGGTGAGGTAGCGTCGCTGCTGCTGTCACGAATGGCCGTTCCCGTGCTCTTCTATCTGAGCGAACGCAAAAAACACGCCGGTGAACTAACCGTGTCGAGTGAGCCAACGGTCCTGGCCGCCGCCGATCAAGGCCCGCAATCGCTTATTGCACTGAGATTTGCCAACGCTATCGCCCGGGCATTCGGTGCGGCCCTAAAGGTGCTGCACGCCCGCGAAGCCGAATTGCCGCCTTACGTGACCGCGTCGAAAATGGACGAGGTCGACCGCGAGGAGCGGCGGGCCGATGACGCCGAAGCCGTCGAGTTGGATGAGTTTGTTACGTCCGCGATCGGTGACCAAACGGCGGCCCGGAGCATGGTCGTGGACGGTTCGCCGGCCGAATCGATCCTTGACGAAGCCGCCCGGGCCAATACGCTGCTCATCGCACTCGGCACTCACGGCCGCGGCGGCCTCGAAAAGCTGCGTTTCGGTTCGGTCGCCGAGACCGTCCTGCGCGAAAGCCGCGTGCCCGTTCTGACCGTCAATTCGTCGATCGAAATGCCGGGGCCGCCCGACCTCCAGCGGATAGTTTGTGCGATCGAGCCGGATGGCGATGCCGCCGGAACGCTTAGCTACGCGGCCGGCCTGGCCGAAAAACTCGGCTCGCGGTTGACGGTCGTCAGTATCGCCGCTGAGGGCAAGGACGGCGAGATCCGCGAGTGGATATCGACCGTGTGTGAGAATATTGACGAATCGGTCAAACAGCAATGCGAGCTCGAACAGATCGTGCGAAGCGGCGATGTCGTCGGGCAGGTGCTCGCCGAGGCTGACGACGTGAACGCCGACCTGTTGGTGATCGGCATCAGCCACGACCTGTTCGCCGACGGATCGCTCGGGGCCAGGACGGCCGAGATCGTCAATCGTGCCCACTGTCCGGTCATAACCGTTCCCCACGCCAAATAAAAAGGCCGCCCGGACGGTCGGGCGGCCTCTCCAATTCCCAAACTCACGCTTTATCGCGGCTTGGCGTTCTTGACGTACTTGTCCATCCACCGGACCATCTCGAAGAGCGTATGTTCGGTCGATTCTTTTGCCGAATAACCATGCGATTCGAAAGGCAGCATCACCAGACGAGCCGTTCCGCCGAGGCCGCTGATGGCGGCAAAGAGGCGTTCGGACTGGATCGGGAAAGTGCCCTGGTTATTATCGGCTTCGCCGTGGATCAACAGGATCGGCTCGTTGATCTTGTTGGCGTAATAAAAGGGCGAGACGCTCGTATAAACATTGGTCGCCTCCCAGAAATTACGCGTTTCGTCCTGAAAACCGAACGGCGTGAGCGTGCGGTTGTACGCTCCGCTTCGAGCGATGCCGGCACGGAACAGGTCACTGTGGGCGAGCAGATTTGCGGTCATGAACGCACCATAGCTGTGCCCGCCGACGCCGACCCGGTCCCGATCGACGACGCCCATCTCGACGCCCTTGTCTATCGCCGCCTGCGCCGCATCGACAATTTGTTTGATGAACGTATCATTCTTAGTCTCGGGCGGCCCGACGATCGGCATCGACGTGTTATCGAGGATCGCGTAGCCCTGCATCAGCAAGAACAGGTGCGAAATGCCGCCGACCTGCGTAAATCTGTTGGTCGAACCTGAGACCTGGCCGGCGAGCGAGCCGTCGGTAAAGCTCTCGGGATACGCCCAGACCAGCGTCGGCAGCCGCGTACCTTTTTTGTATCCCGGCGGCAGGTAGAGCGTGAAGCTCAGATCGACGCCATCCGCCCGCTTGTATTTCACGAGCTGCTTCGTGATGCCGCGGAGCTGCGGTGCCGGGTCGGTGAAACTGGTGATCTGTTTATTCTGAACCGCCAGGCAGTTAGTTCCCGGAGGGCACACTTGCCGCAGATAGATATTCGGCGGAAGTACGGGCGAATCTTTTCGCGTGAAGAACTGTGCGCCGTTGTCATCGATCATGCCGGCGAACGTCTCGTATTCCTCAGTTCCCGAGCGAAAGATCTCGGTCATCTCCAGCGTTTTGAGGTTCATACGGCGGAGAAACGGCTTATCGCCCTGAGGCGTGGAGCCTGCTCCGGTGAGAAAGATCTCGTCGCCGTTCTGCCGGATCAGCGAAACGCCGTTCGGCTGAACGCGCATAACGGGCTGGCCGATGTCGTTGTAACGATCGTTGATGTTGAGGTCGGAGATGACCTTTGCGTTCGATGCCGAGCGGTAATTCGCAAGGAAGATCCGGCGTTTCTGCGTATCCCGATTGAAATCGAAGTAGAGCATCATACCGTCCTTTTCGCCGAATGAGCGCCCCTGAAAGCGATGTTCGGTCCTGAGCAGCTCGGTCGGCTGGCCGTTGAACGGAGCCGCCAGCGTCATGACCTTGTCGCGATGCGAGACTTTTGCCTTCGGGTCGCCGCCGTCGAGTGCCTCGGTCCAGCTTACGGTCGAGCCCTCGATCGGTATCCACGTGTATCCGCGGGGCCCGGCCTGCACGCCGCCGCTGACGATGTTATCGAGCAGCGGTTGGTCAGGCATCGACTGTACGAGCTTGCCGTTGGCATCCCAGATCTCTACCTTTTTTGGAAAACGCGACGACGGGAACAGATACGAATATGGACGCACGACGCGCGAGACGAGCACGTATTTGCCGTCGGGCGAAAACACGCTCTGCTCAAATATGGCAGGCTGGCCGACGGTCTTGACCTTGCCGTCAAGACTTACCAATGCAAGCTGCGAAGTCGCGTAATATTCGTACAGCTTCTCGTCGTTCGGCGACTTGAGCAGGTCCTGGACGGTAGCGACGGCACCGCGTCGGCCGGTAGTTTCCTGGATGTTCGGCCCCGTGGGAACGAGGTCGCGATACTGCGGGGCAGGGCCGCGTCCGGCGGGGACGAGCGTCACGCTGATGTGCGTTGAGCCTTCCCAGCCGTAGCCGCCGAAGGCCGTGTTGACATAGTCTTTCCCGAGCCGTTTCGCCTTGGCCGTCGCGGTATCGACGAGCCACAGTTCGACGCCGGCCGCCGCGATATTGCCGAACGCAATATACTTGCCGTCAGGCGACCATTGCGGATTAGAGATCTTGGCTCCCGCGGGCAACGCGACCGCAGTCTCACGGCCGTCGCTGACGTTCTTCAGCGTCAGTTTCACCGCGTACTGCGTCAGATGCGGGGCATTGTTATTCGGATTGACCCGCGTGCCGGCCAGCCGCAGCATCGGCTGCGAAAGGTCAGCGATCGGCGGATAACGAAGCGGCTCCAGGATCGCGATCCGATCCCGCGTCGGCGAGATCGAGGTCGCCGGAATTGCCGGAGCATTCAGCACATCCAATATTTCTTTTGGCGGCTTTTCATAAGAACCCTGACCAAACGCAATTGCACTGACCGCAAGAACGACAACGACCGACAGAATTGTTTTTCTCATGCTACTAAAATAAATAATGTTCGCCGCAATAGCAAAACCATGCGTTAACAGCGGTTCGAATTGATCTCGATGAATTGCCACTAGCTGAAGCTAGTGGCAACTCATGAGATCAAGACACAAAAAAGCCCGCATCACGCGGGCTCTACTATCTACTGACTACCGACTACTTACTATCGACTACCGGCTACCGCGATACGGCCGATCATCTTTTGCATTTTAAACCGCTGATCTATTTGACTGTGATCTTTAATTTGAACGTCGTCGAAGCCCCGGGCCGACGGGCGGCCGAACGCATCATCCCGACGCGAATAACGTAGTCGCCCGACGCGGCCAGTTCACCCGAATAGCTGTCGGTCTGGGCCGCACCGTCGACGTTCGTGCCATCGGGTGCAAAAACGGTCAGGACGGTCGCGGAGTTGGTGCCGCTGACCGAAACGGTCATCGTCTGGCCGGCGCCCGATCCGACAATATAGTCGCGGTACGCGTAACCGCGGACCGTCGCCGAAACGGTGGCCGAATGTGTCCCGCGGGCAAATCTGACGCGTGTTTTTGTCTGTGCCGCCGCATCTTGGGCAAAAATTGCGATGCACGCGGCAAAAGCGATCAATACGAGTATCTTTTTCATTTTGTTATTTCCTCTTTTTCAGGCCGTCGATGACCGCTGAGGCGATCGCCGGGATCGGCCCCTTCTCATTTGCGTGATTTTCGGTAAATATCACAAGGACGAACTTCTGCCCGTCAGCGGTCTCGATATACGCCGCGTCATGACGTGACTTGCTGGTCCAACCGGCTTTCGCGTAGAGTTTTGCGTCGCGGATATTTTCGTCCATCAACGCCCTGCCAATAAACTCGACTGCCTGTCCGGCGGGATCTTTTGCAAAAGGATCACGCTTCATCAACTCCATCATCTTGGCGGTACCGGCCGGGCCGGCGATCCGCCCAAGGACGATCTCGGCCATCAGGCGGGCGGTCGCGTTGGTGGTTAGCATATTGCGGTTCTCGCCCTTGTATTTGCGGGATTGCTGCTCAATGCCGTAGGCGTCCTCGCAAAACGTCTTTTGATTGGCGTTGATGTTGGTGTACCCCATTGCCGCCATATACCGGTTGACGCGGTTGCGCTTGTACTGCCACTTGTCGAACTCCTTTTGCGGCAGTTCGGCACCGCTCGAAGTGCCGGTCAGGACATCGAGGATGTACTGCGTCGCTTCGTTGGACGAATCGACGATCATATCCGTGAGCCCGCGGGCGAGTTCGGGCGTCATCGTCACCTTGCCGTCCTCGAGCTGACGTTCGAGGGCCGCCATATAGTACATTTTTACGACGCTCGCCGGATAGAGTCTTAACTCGCCGTTGTATTGGGCACGGCCGATGTTCTGCGGATCGCGAAGGTCAAGCAGCGTCGCCGAGAGTTCGCCCGGCTTGAAGCCAACCGACGAATATTTTGCCAGCATGGCTGTGATCGACGCGTTAAGTATCGACTCGAGCTCGGGCGAATCGCGAATGACCGGCGGTTTGTAGCCTTTCTGCGGAACGATCTCGCCGCCGGCCGCGGATCTCTGGGCCGATGCGGTCGAGCCAAACGAACACAAAAGTCCCAAACAAAACGCGAAAATCAGCAGTTTCTTCATGCACTTTTTCTCCGGCAATTCTTTACGCAAGGTGTTTTTCAGAGTATAAACGAAAAGCGGCCCTAAAAGAATCAGATGACAGAAGAAAAGCTCGTACGAGGTATCGGACGCTGGGATTTTACCGCCCTGGTCGTCAACACGATCATAGGAGCCGGTATTTTCGGCCTTCCGGCAAAGGTATTTGCACAGATCGGATCGTACAGCCTCGCGGCGTTTTTGGCCTGCGCCCTGATCATCGGCCTCATAGTTTTGTGTTACGCCGAGGTCGCGAGCCGGTTTTCGGCGACCGGCGGGCCATACCTATATGCACGCGAGGCATTCGGATCAGCCGTCGGATTCGAGGTCGGCTGGCTCTATTGGGTCGTTCGCGTCGCCACCTTCGCGGCAAACTGCAATCTGCTGGCGACATATCTGGGATTCTTTTTTCCGGGTGCCGGCGAGGGCGTGCCGCGATTGATCATCGTTTGCGTCGTGGTCGCGGTGATCACGGCCGTCAACCTGATCGGCGTCCGCGAATCAGCGGTGATGACCAACATTTTCACCGTCGGCAAACTGCTGCCGCTGTTGATCTTTGTGATGGTCGGCGCGTTTTTTATCCAGCCCGCGAACTTCAGCTTTGGCGAACTGCCGCAATACGGCTCGTTCTCAAGTGCCGTGCTGCTGCTGATCTATGCCTTTGTCGGATTTGAGGCGTCGGTTGTGCTTTCCGGCGAGACCAAAGAGCCGCAGCGGACGATCCCGTTCGGACTTGTTGCGGGGCTCGTCGCCGTGGCGGTCCTATATATCTCGGTCCAGGTCGTGAGCATCGGTACGCTGCCCGGACTTGCGGCTTCGGAACGACCGATAGCCGACGCGGCCGCCGTGTTCCTTGGCCCGTTCGGGGCGGCGTTAATAACGCTGGGTGCATTGATCTCGATCTTCGGCAACCTCAATGTCGGCGTTCTGAGTTCGACGCGGCTGCTTTTTGCCATGTCCGAACAGCGTGATCTGCCGGCGGTGTTCGAAAAGACACATCCCAGATTAAAAACGCCGTACGTATCGATCCTCGCCACGTCGGCCGTGATCCTGGTGCTCACTATCCAGTCGTCGTTCCTGACCGCCGTCGCGATCGCGACCATCACGCGGCTGCTGGTCTACGCGACCACGTTGATCTCGCTGCCGATCTTTCGCCGCCGCGAGGGAATGCCCTCGCCGCCGTTCGCGGCCCCGATGGGCGTCGTTTCGGCGGTGATCTCGCTGGGGTTGATCGTCTGGCTTCTGACGAACGTTGATTTTCGCAAAGAGGGATTGGCGGTGATAATTACGATCGTGGTCGGTGTGGCCATTTACTTCGCCAACATTGCTTGGCGGCGCTTTGCGGCAAACCCGGTTTCTACCGACCCGGACGAGCAGTAACCCTTGTCAATTCCCTCCAGTGCAAAAGAGTGCATCATTTGCGGCGGCCGGCTCACGGCGGCCATTTCGGACATTATCCCGGCCGGCGAGGATGTCGGCTACACGATACTGGATTGCGAGGAGTGCGGTTTGGGCGTTCTCGACCCGCAGCCTGACGACCTCGATCGGCACTACGAAGACTATTACGGCGGCAGGCACGGTTTTACACGCGACTATCGCGCAAACCGGCGGCTGCACAGACTCGAGCGGTCGGCACCGGAGGGCGACGGCCGAAAGGTGCTCGATATCGGTTTTGGCGACGGCTCGTTTCTGAGAGCGGCAAAACGCCGCGGTTGGATCACCGTCGGAACAGAGCGAAACGCCCGGCTCGACGACAACGACGGCATTGCGGTCTTCGCGGATGTGGATGCTGTTCGCGCGGAGTTTGGCGGCGGGGCGTTCGACGCGGTCACCTGCTGGCACACGCTTGAGCATTTTCGCGATCCGGCCGCTCTGCTCGGCCAGATCCACGGCCTCTTGGCGGATGACGGCGTGCTGCTGATCGCCGTGCCCGACTACAACGGGCGCCAATCGCGCATCTTCGGCCGGTATTGGCTGCATCTGGACGTGCCCCGGCACCTTTACCATTTCGGGCCGGAGCCGATCCGCCGGTTGTTGACGGAACACGGATTCAGGATCGGCGGGATGTCGCATCACGAATTTGAGTATGACGTGATGGGCTGGGCACAGAGCCTCCTGAACCGAATGTTTTCGGCCCAGGACGTATTCTTTCGTATGCTCGCCGGCCGGCCGACAGATGCCGGAGCCGGCAGCCGTGTAGTAAACTTCGTTTTGGGCGCGTTGTTTTCGGCGGTATCGCTCCCGATGGTGTTGATCGACGCCGTCGGCGGACGCGGCGGCACGCTGGTCGTGAGAGCTACGAAAATGAACGCAAATGGCGGCCGGTCAGCCTGATCCGCGGCCGTCCGGCTTTATTATCACTGACAAATGTCGAACCAGGAAGAAAACAGCGGCGGCTTTTTCGCCAAATACTCCGAGTGGCTGATCGCGGTCGGCCTCGTCGCCGTATGTCTCGCGATCTATGCTCAAACCTTCGGTTTTGAATTCATCAACATCGATGACCGGGCGTACATTTTTGAGAATCCGGCGGTTCTGAGCGGCCTGAATTCACGCTCGGTCTACTGGGCGATGACGGCCTTTCACTCGGGAAACTGGCACCCCGTGACCTGGCTGTCGCATATGCTTGACGTGACGCTTTTCGGCCAGAACGCCGGAATGCATCACGCGACGAACGTCTTGTTTCATTGTATCGGTTCGGTACTCTCGTACTTTGCGTTCAAGCGATTGACAGGCAGCGTCGGCCAGGCGGCGATGATCGCTTTCCTGTTCGCGGTGCATCCGACGCACGTCGAGTCGGTCGCGTGGGTGGCCGAACGCCGTGACGTATTGAGCGTCGTATTTTGGATGCTGACGATGCTCGCGTATTTCCGGTACAGCGATGCGGTCAGGGAACGGACATCTTCGCCGGTGCTCTGGATGACGCTGACCGCGGTGTTCTTCGCACTCGGACTGATGTCCAAACCGATGCTCGTGACGCTGCCGTTCGCGTTGATCCTTTGCGATTTTTGGAGCCTCGGCCGGCTGAAAAAGATCGGCGACCTGAAAGGCCTGTCCATCGAGAAGATACCGCTATTTGCCCTGACCGCCGCCTCGAGTGTGATCACTTTTCTGGCTCAATCATCCGCCGGGGCGACCGTGGCCCTCGAACAAATGCCGATCAGCGAGCGCCTCGCCAATTCATCGCAGGCCTACGCGAAGTACATCATTATGATGTTCTACCCGAGGAATCTCGGCCTCTCGTATCCGATCGACTATCCGATCGACCCGCTCAAGACCATCGGCAGCGTTTTGTTGATACTGACCGTCAGCTTTTATTTCTGGACGCAGAGATCGGCGAGGCCGTACCTTTTGATGGGTTGGCTGTGGTTTCTCGGGACGCTCGTTCCCGTGATCGGGCTCGTGCAAGTCGGGCTCCAGAGCCATGCCGACCGCTATACTTACATACCGTATTTCGGGCTTTTTCTGATCATTACTGGGCTCGCGGGCGAATTCATCGGCAAATACCGAATAGACAAAAGGGCTGTCGCGGCCGCCGCGGCGATAGTGATCTGCGTCCTCAGCGGTGTCGCCTACGTACAGGCGTCGCATTGGCAAACGAGCGAGACGCTTTACACCCACACACTGTCATTTACTAGTAAAAACTACTTTTTAATGTCAAATCTCTGCCTGTATTATGTTAAAAATAGTACGGTCGAGATCGCCGAACGCCGCTGCACCGAATTGCTCGAGGCGACGCCGCCGACCGCCGAAGGGTATAACATCCTCGGCCTTTTGAGGACCGAGACGGGCCGCGTCGACGACGGCATCGCGTATTTTGAAAAGGCGATAAAACTGCGGCCCGATTGGGGCATACTCCATGCCCATTCGGCGATGGCGTTGTCAAAAGCGGGGCGGACCGTTGAGGCCGAAAAAGAGCTGGCGATCGCCAAGGCATCGACCGACGGCAGCGTAAACCGGCCGACGCTCGCCCGCGTGATGAACGAATTTGCCCTGGCGATGGAACAGCGCGGCCAGACCGGCATCGCCCTTCAATACTACGACCAGGCCGCCGCGGCCGACCCGGCGTTCAAAGATGCGGCGGCAAACGCCGCCCGCCTTCGCGGCAAGAATTGACCGGCGGCCCGTTCTTTGCAATATGAAGAAACCATTACTCATCATTATCGCAATTCTGGCCGCCGCGGCTTTTGCCGGGGCTCAAACGATCGAGGACAGCAGCCGCCGAACGATCGGCTATATTTCGTCAAGCGGCACGGTCGAGGACAGCAGCCGCCGAACGCTCGGTTACATTTCGTCGAGCGGCACGGTCGAAGACAGCAGCCGCCGGACCATCGGCTATCTGACCAAGAACGGCACCGTCGAAAACAGCAGCCGAAGTACGATCGGCTATATCAACTCGAACGGCACGGTCGAAAATTCAAGCCGCTCGACCATCGGGTACGTCAATTCCAACGGGACGGTCGAGGACAGTTCACGCCGCACGATCGGCTACGCAAAGGATGTCGATCAGCGGCACGCCGCACTGTTTTTCTTTTTCTTTTTCAGGAAGTGACATTATGATCAGATCGATCGCCGCCGTTTTACTTGCTTGTGTGGTTTCATCTGCCGTCCTCGGCCAATCAGCGATAGTGCCGATCGTCGAGTTGCGCGGCGGCGGCCTGCTCGGAGGCGTTCGCGACGGCAAATGGGTCGAGCCGAGCCTCGCGTTTGAGGCGCTGACCGAGGCGTCAAAGGTCAAGCTGGTCGGCTTTGGCGGCGTCGAAAAGGCCTCGCCGATAGCCCTGAAACGCGGGCCTGTCGAGGATGTCTGTGAGGATTTTTACCGGATGGAGCTTGGCCTGGAGCCTCGCAGCGGGATCGGGATCGGCACCTCGGCAGGTTGGGACCCGATGCCGCGAGCGGTCAAAAAGATCAGTCCGGACACGGCCGGCAATCGTGCCGCCGCGGCCGCACTGCTCCGCACCAAACGGATAACTCGGTCGAAGATCGTCATTACCGGCGCTTACAGCACCGATCTCGACGGTGACGGCACATGCGAGACGATCCTTAGTGCGACGTACTCAAAACGCGGGTTCAACGAGGGCACATCGGTCGGCGACTATTCGTTTGTAATGATCCGCCGCTCCGTCGGCGGCAGGACGTCGAACCAACTGGTCGACGGCGAGTTTATCCGCAACAGCACCGAATTTGGGGCACCGAATCAGTACGAGGTGCAGGCGATCGCCGACCTGAACGGCGACGGCAAGATGGAGATCGTCGTCTATTCACAGTACTACGAGGGAGCCGGAACCGCCGCGTTCGAATTTGCCGGCGGCCGGCCGAAACATATCAAGGTGATGACGATCGGCTGCGGAGTTTAGGAAAAGACACCTTCGCCGAGAAAGTTCCGCCGCAGATAGGTGATCGTGTCCTGCAGCGTTTCCTGCGGGTCGCGGGGGCTGAAACCGAGTTCGTCGATCGCCTTTGCCGAGTCGAAATACCAGAAATACTCAGCCTGCTCGACCTCGTTCGGCATTACGGGCGACGGCTTGCCCCAATTTTTGTAAAACGAACTGATCAGGCTCGAACCGGCCATCGCAAATTTCTTGGGCACCTTTAACATCGGGGCCGAAACACCCGAGAGTCGGGCGAGCCGGCCGAAAAACTGCTCGAACGTCATGTTTTCAGCACCGAGCAAGTATCTTTCCTGATGCCTTCCCTTGTCCAACGCGGAGATAAATGCGGCCGCCGCGTCGCGAACGTCAACAAAATTCAATCCGCCGCCGGGGCTGTACGGCACCTTTTTACCCAGAAAATCAAGCACGGGCTTGGTCGAGCTCAGACGTTCGTCGTCGGGCCCGAGCAGGAGCGACGGGTTCATAATGACCAGCCGGCGGCCCTCACCGCCGAAATTTTCGATCGCCGCCCTTTCCTGATAGTACTTTGAGGCGTAATACGCCCATCGGGTGAGAATGTCGATCGGCTGCGGATATGTTTCATCCACGACCTGTTCGTCCTCGGTCACGGCGATAGTTCCGCTCGACGAAGCCAGGATCAGCGTACTGACGTCCGCCTCGTCAGCGGCCTCGCACAGGACGCGTGTTCCCTCGAGATGGATCTTGTTCATCTCGGCCGCGTCGTCGTTGTCCCGCGAGACCTTGCCGGCAAGGTGAAATATCGCCGAAACGTTCTTACACGCCTTTGCCACCGCTTCGCGGTCGGTCACCGAGCCCTCGACCGCCTTAATGCCCGCGTCCTTCATCCACTCCGGCACGCGCGATGCCATGACCTTAAGATTTGACTCGCCCGCGTCCAGAAACTGCCTGACGATGTGGGTGCCGAGAAACCCCGTCCCGCCGGTGATGAGAATGCGCTTTTCTGTTTTTGCTATTGCTTTAGACTTGGCCATACACTTTTTTTTAACGCAGAGGCACATCTCGGCGATCTCTGCGTTTAGAACTTCCTCAAAACTTCCTCTGTATCGGGTGTGCCTCCGTATTAAATACGATCTTCTTGAGATCCAGCGTCTTTTCCGGGGCGAACAATAGATAGAAATACTTGAATGTCTCAGCCAGCACGAAGCTGTGCATATAGTCGGTCTTTTCTTTTGTCACCACGCTCTTTAACCCTGCATAGGCGACATCCGTGCGGCAGTGTTTCACAAAATCGTCGAACATCTGCTTACCCATCGCCAGGTATTTCGGGTCTTTGGTGTACTGATAGAGATAATATGCCGATTCGACGATCTCGGGCCGCAGCGGGTAACCGGCGGACTCGACCTTGCCGGTCCGGTAATTATAGACCTCGGGCTCAATGCCGTTGGCCTGCCACATCTTGAACATCGAATCCTGCAACGCACGGGCCCGATTCAGGTCGCCGTCGAGCGCCAGCAGACCCGGAAAAAAGGCGTCGAGGGCTCCAGTCGTCGTTTCGGTCCGCTTGCCGGTATTCATATCCGCGTGGCCGTACCAAAGGTCGGCATTGACCTCACGGCCCTGCACGTTCGGCTTGGACATGCCCGGCCCTTCGTCCGCCAGATATGAATGCACCTTGGCGATCGAGTCTTCCCACATATCGCGGCATTCTTGATCGTTAAACAAGATCGCGGCCTTGAGCAGATACTCGTAGTAAGAATCGATCTCGGCGCTGACGTGGCTGTCGGGATTGGTCCATTTGCCGGTTTCGACATTGATATTTGTCCCGACCAGGCCGATCGGCGAACGCCGTTTGTAGGTCTCAACAAGTGCCCGTTTCGCCTTATCGTAATAGACGGGTTTACCGGTCAGTTTAGCGAGTGTGCCAAATTCGATCAGCAGCGTGCCGGTTTCGGCGGGGTTTGAGACCGCACCCGAGGTCTTGCCGGTCCTGAGATTGACATTTTTGTACGGCAGACCGGTGGGCGAATCGAATACAGGCAGCAATCTCCGGCCGAGATCGTCCGCCAAAGCGAGCAGGCGCTTGTCGCCGGTCATCTGATAGCTCGAGAGCAGGCCGCCGAGGATGCGTATCGTTATCTCAAAATTTTGGACCGAAATGTCCTTATCGAACGACAGATTTTTGACGATATACTCGCGGGTCCGGTCGGCCTCATCCTTAAACCCAAGCAGATACAGCGAGTCGAGCGCGTCCACCGGCGTCATCAGTATCGACTGGCCATACCAGTCGCGGCACGTTTTGGATATCGGCTTGAGGTCGTCATGTCCCCAACAGTACTGCTTGTAGCCATTCCAGGCGTGCATAAACTCAGCCTTGACCTGCTTGACCGCCGCATCTCGATCTACTTTTGGCGGAGTTTGAGCGGCCGCCTGCCCGGCCGCGAGGGCCGTGAGCAGGCAAAACGCCGTTAGGATGAATTCACGCGTTTTCATAGGTTGACCTATTTATTGAGCAGTACGGGATCGCCAAAGCCGAGCTCCCTGAGCCTCGGTAATTGCGTTTTTGCGTCGCCGACGACGAGCCAGATCATCTTATTTGCGTCGAGGTACTTTGCCGACAGATCCTTGATCTGCTGAACGGTCATATTCTTTACGATCAGTTCGCGGTCCTTGACGTACGTCGGTTTCCAGCCGTACTTGCCGACATTTTCGAGCATATTGAGTTTGGCTCCGGCGGTCTCAAACGCCCGTGCGTTGCTCTTGACCAGAAAGCCCTTGGTCGTCTCGAGGTCATTCTCGTTATAGTTCCTGCCGTAATCAAGCAGGATATTCTTGACCAACTGGGCCGATTCGAGAGTGACGTTCGTCCGGACGCCGCTGGCGATCGTAAACGCCCCGACGCTCTTGGTCCCGGCAAAATTCGAGCTTATTCCGTAGGTGTAGCCCTTTCCTTCGCGAAGCTGCTGTGTAAGCTGCGAGGCAAAACCGCCGCCGCCGAGAATGTAATTCATCACGGTCGCCGGGTAAAAATCTTTATCCGTGGCGGCAAGCGCCGGATATCCGAATCTGAGAACCGATTGTTTGGCATCCGGAACGTCGTAAAAATAGACCTGTGACCTCGCCGGCGGGCCGGGCGTCGCATAGGACGGGACGGTCACTTTTTTCGCCTTCCAGGATCTGGCGAGACCGTCGAGCGATTTGACGACAGACGCCTTATTCAAGGCTCCGACGACGTTCATCCGAGCGATCGACGGCGAAAGATTCTTAGCGTAAAACGCCTTCAGATCATCGAGAGTGATCGCATTTACCGACTCACTCGTACCGAGCGGGCTGCGCGAACGGATATTGTCCTTGCCGTAGATCAGCATCTGAAAGTTGTTTTGGGCGATCGCATTCGGGTTGGCCTGCTGCTGGCGGATCTGGCTCAATACCGCCTGCTTAGCAAGTCCAAATTCCTTTGCGTCCCAACGCGGTTCCAGAAGTATCTCCTGAACCAGTTCGAGGGTCTTGGAGTAATTTTTTGCGAGCGTGTTGACCGAGATCCGCACGTCTTCGGTGCCTGCACTCACGTTGATGGCGGCACCGAGCTGCTGGATCGCTTCTTCGAGTTCCTCAGGGGTCCGGCGGGCGGTGCCCTGTGTCATCATGCGAGCCATGAGATTGGCGACGCCGACCTTTTGGATGTCGTCCATCAATAGGCCGCCGTCGATCGCGATCTCAAACTGGACAAGAGGCACCTCGTTATTCTCGATCCCGAATACCCGCATTCCGTTCGACAATTTGTCGGTCCAGACCGTCGGCACCTTAACCTCAGGTGCGGGCCCGTACGGCGGCTCGACGGTGCGGTCAAACGACGAAGGCGTTCGCTGATATGTCGCGGCCGCATTCGGATCGACGGCACTTTCAGCTCCCTGAACGATCTTTTCCTCGACGACCTCCGCTTTCTTTGAGCCGTCAAGAGCTAACGCCGGTTTGCCTTTCGGCACAAAGCTGGTGGCGACAAAATTCTTGCCTTTGACGTATTTTTGATAAACACGCATCACGTCGGCAGGCGTCACGGCGAGGATATTTTTGATGTCCTGCTCGGCAAAACCCGGATCGCCGGCAAAAATGTTGTATTGCGTCAACTGCACGCCCTTACCCAGAACGCTGGAAAGCGAATTGTAAAACTGGGTCTCCTGGCCGGCCTTGATGCGGCTCAGGTCCTTTTCGGAAATACCCTCGCGCTCAAATCGCGCAAAAGCTTCACCGACGGCGGAAGCGACCTCATCGAGGTCCTTGTCCGGATAAGCCCGGATCGAAAGCTCAAGGTTGCCGGCGAGTTCGGACGTCGAATTAAAAATGCCGACGTTCGGCGCGAGTTTCCGCTCCTCGACGATCACCTTGTAGAAAGGCGCCCGCTTGCCTCGCGAAAGATACGACGAGAGGACGTCGAGCGCGTACGAATCGGGGTTGTAATCCTCGACCGTCGGCCACGCCATTGTCAGTTCGGGCACGTTCGCAAAGTTGTCCTCGTGATAGAGCTTGACGGTCTCTTTGACCACGCCCGGACGCTTTTGCAGCGGCGGGATGTCCTCGCCGCGTTTGATCTCGCTGAAATATTTTTCGACCCATTTTTTCGCCTGAGCGGTGTCAAAATCGCCCGCCACGGTGAGCGTCACGTTGTTCGGCACATACCACCGGCGAAAAAACTCCTTGACGTCCTCGAGTTTGGCGTTGTCGAGGTCCTCAAGCGAGCCGATGACCTGCCAGTTATACGGGTGATCGGCGGGAAACAGTGCCTTGTCGATCACATACGAAGTGTGTCCGTAAGGATTGTTATCGACACCCTGCCGCTTCTCATTCTTGACGACCTGCTTTTCTTTCGCCAGGACAGGTTCGGTCACGGTGTTTATGAACCATCCAAGCTTGTCGGCCTCGGCCCAGAGCATCTTTTCAAGGGCGTCCTTTGGCACGGTCTGAAGATAATTCGTGCGGTCGCGATTTGTCGAACCGTTGGCACCCGACCCGCCGATGCGTGCCGTCAATTTATCAAGCCCGCCTTTGCCGAGGTTCTCGGACTCGAGGAACAAAAGGTGTTCGAACAAGTGCGCAAAGCCCGTCCTGCCCGCCTTTTCACGTGCCGAACCGACGTGGGCAGTGAGCGAAACGGCCACGACCGGGTCCGAGCGATCGACATGAAAGATGACCTGGAGGCCGTTGGGAAGCGTGAACTTCTCAAAATCGACCTTGAGCGAAGGGCCGCCGGACGCAGTTTGCGCGGCCGCCGACAGAACTGAAACACAAACGATCGAGACAAGAATGACTGCTCTTAATATCTTCATATTTATTGCCCGGGCTACTTTGACGCCCGGATATATACGCACCTGAGATGGCAAGGTTATCGACGGTACCGTCTAATTATCGATCACGGGCTCTTGCTTGCGCGACTTGCGGCGTTCCGCCTTCCAGACCTTTCTGATCGCCTCGACGTCAAACTTGTCACGCTTGCCGTCCCGCATATTTTCGATCTCATGCTGGACGCGGGCCGCGATCAGCCGATAAGCCTCGGTATTTGGAACACCTTCGACCATTTTCGCGAGTTCGTCATATTCGAGGAACTTGCCGACCTTTGCCCCGATCTTGGCACCGATGCTGCTGCCCTTGGGGATGATCGTGCCCTTCGGAAACGCGTCGTACGTGCCCCAGATGTAGATCGGCAGGATACCGATCTTCTGATTCAGGGCGAGATAGCCGATGATCGGCTTGAACTCGGTGATCTGCCCGGACTCTTGCCGGCCGCCCTCGGGAAAGATCAGGGCGTTATAACCTTCATTGAGGATCTGCGTCACATGCCGCAGCGATTGCCGCAGGCTGCCCGTACGCTCGATCGGAACAAGCGTCGTAAAGTTATTCATGTACGCACGCTTGTATTTGGTGTCGAACCAATAATCAGCGGCAGCGACCGCCACCGTTTGTTCGGCGACATCCTTGCCGAGAGCCTTTTTAACGAGCCCCGTATCGATATGCGAGGTGTGATTGGGCGCGACGATGAAATTGGTATGTTGGGGGACGTTGGCCTCGCCCTCGATCCGCGTATCCAGAACGCCTTCGTACAGCGTGTCCTGGGCAAAATCGACGATCGCGTTGCCAACCCGGCGGACGATCGACGGGATCACGATCTCCTCCTCGTCCTTTTTCTCTTCGACACGCGGTTCGTCGGCCAGTTTCTTGGATTTATCGACCCGCTGCACGGCCGTCAGCAGTTCGCGTACCGATTGGACCTCGCTCAGCGTATCGGGCGACGCGACGCGGCCGCCCGCGTCTTCGACGGCGGCCTGCAGTTCGACGAACATCAGCGAATCAAACCCTAGATCGGCAAGTTTGTCCTCCATTACGACGTCCGACAACGGGCGGTTCGAGACGCTGGCGACGATCTTTCGTATCCAGAGGGCGTTGTCGTCACCCTTTGCTTCGACGACCGTCTTGGTCTTGGACTTGGCTCGATCCTCGAGCGTCTGAAGCATTTCGACCACCTCAGGACGCTTTACCTTGCGAGTAGCCGTACGCGGCAGTTCGAACGGCGTGATGTGAAGCACCTTGACCCGCTTAAAGAACGGCAATCCGGCCGAAACCTCACGGAAATGTTCCTCGACCTTCTTATTCGCCTCAGAACGCGTCAGAGCGATGTCAAACTCATAATCCGGCACGACGAGGGCCGCGATCTTTTCGCCGCCGTCGTCGTCCTGCAGCCCGACGACGCTCATTTCCTTGATAAAGCTCGATTTGCTGTACAGGTCCTCGATCTCGTCCGGGTAGATGTTCTTTCCGTTCGAATCGATAATGACGTCTTTCGAACGCCCGACAATGTAGAGATTGCCGTCCTCGTCGAGCTTGCCCAGGTCGCCGGTCTTGAGCCAACGGTCCTGCAGGACAGCGTCGGTCGCCTTTTCGTTGTTGTAATAGCCGAGCATGACATTCTGGCCGCGTGCGAGCACCTCGCCCACGCCGTTCTCATCCGGCGAGTCGATCTTGACCTCGACGCCCGGCAGCGGTTTGCCGACACTGCCGCGAAGCAGTTTATTGCCCGGCCGGGCAACCGTCAGCACCGGCGACGATTCGGTCAGGCCGTAACCCTCGAGCACCGTAAACCCGAGCCCGTGAAGGTCTTTTTGCACCTTTTCGCTGAGCGCTGAGCCGCCCGAGATCAGATACCGCATCTTGCCGCCCATTCCCTGATGGATCGGGAAAAAGACGATCGGGCCGAGATTAAATGGCGTATTGTCACGGATCCAGGCGTTAAACTCGATGACGTTGTCAGCCAGATCGGCGATCCAGTCGCCGCGTTCGCGCAAACGTGTCTTGATGCGGCGATGGAGCATCTCCCACAGTGCGGGGACGCCGACCATGCCGGTCACATGGCCGTTCTCGATCGTGTGCGAGAGGTCCTCAGCGGTCAGTTCGTTGAGGTACGTGATCTGTGTTCCGTTCGAGAACGGCGTGAGGAAGCCGGCCGAAAATTCGAACGTATGATGCATCGGGAGCACCGACAGGACACCGTCAGTGATGTCCATATCGAGCACGCTCGAAAGCATCGAGATCATATTGACAAAATTTTTGTGCGAGAGCATGACCGCCTTTGGCGTACCGGTCGTGCCGGACGTAAAGATCAGCGACGCGACCGCTCCCGAATGGACCTTCGGGGGCAGAAGGGCGTTTCGCTTGGCCTCCTCGATCTCGGTCTGTATCTCAAACACCTCGTCAAAGGTCCAGACGGCGACCTCCAGCCCGGCCTCTTTGAGCTTTTCGGCTATCTCGGGGTTTTCGCCGGCAAGCTTTGGCGACACCACGATCGCTGAGGCTTCGCCGGCCTTGGCAAACGCGATGATCTCGGTGACCGAACTTGCCGGATCGATCGGGATGGCGGTCGCACCGGCCTTGAGAATACCGAAATAGGTCATTCCCCACTCCGGCATATTGTTTGAGAATAATATGACCCGATCGCCGTTCTTGATGCCGTTGTTGGCCAGATAGCCGGCCGCACGCATCGTCAGTTCGCGAACGTCCTCGTAGGTGTACTGTTCCTTGCGGCCGCCGCGTTCAATACGCATCGCGACGCGGGTCGGAAATCGCTTGACCGATGTATCAAACAGGTCGAGCAGATCTTTGTAAGTGTAGGAACGCTTTTCGACTGCCTTCAGTTCCTCTTCGAGCGTCGGCAACACCCACTTTCGCATGCCCGGAAAGTGCACGTTGAGCCAGTAATCGTACCAATCGAGTTTTTCCGGATACCAGGGCAGCAAGCCCTTTTCTTTCTCGCGGATCATCGAGTGCAGGGCACGGACGTTATCCGATCGGTAGAGATACTCGTTGTCGATCATGAACGGTTTGAACATCGCAAACGCGTCCATCGTTTCCTTCGTCGTCTGCTCAAACGACTCGACCGATTTTCGGAGGTCCGAAACGATATTCCCGATCCGGCCGCCGCCCCAACGCGGACTTGCCTTATCCAGCAATTTATCGGCCTGCTTTGCAAACTTGTTCAGCATCGGGGCGGAAGTAAGCTGATACGTCCGGTTCGTGACCGATTGCGTCTCGACCATGCCGGCGAGTTTGTTGACGAACTTGTTGCCGGTCTCCTTGTCCTGATAATGCTGTCGCTTGTAAAGCCCGACGAGCCCGACGATACGCTTCATATCGTTCGGGTTCGAATCGCCCGACGACGCCTGAAAAACGAGCGGCGGCTTGTCATCGACCAGCGCATTTGCGGCCGCTGCCAGTATCGCCCCCGAGACCATATCGACCGGAATAATGTCGAGGATCAGCTTTTCGTTGACGGGAATGATCGGCTGGCCCCGAAGCGCGATCAGGATAAGCGGAGCGGTCGTCGTAAAGCCTTCGTTCCAGCCCGGAAACGGATACGCCTGTGACGATTCGACGATCGACGGGCGGACGAGCACCTTGACGATGTCGTCCTGCGAAGCGATGATCTGCTCGGCCAGCGACTTGGAATAGGTGTAAATATTTGTCCAGCCCCAATACTCGGCGCGCTCTGAGCCGAGCTCGGTCGTACGCTCGCGTATCCACATCTTACGCTCGCGAAAAATTGCTGATTTGAGTTCGGCCTCGTCGTCCGGATCGCGGCCCTCTTCGATAAATCTCGCACGTGCCTGCTCGCGAAACTTGGCGGCCTGGACGGCGTCGTCCGCCTCCTGACGTGCCTGTTCGCTCAGGCGGGCACAGTCCTCGACCTCACGATTGACGTCAAACGTGGTTCCGACAAGCTCGTTCTTACGCGGAAAATAGCCGACGACCGGTTCATTTTCCCAGATCGGCCCGCTGCGTTTGCCGGCGACAAAACACGTCGAAACGTGCACGACGCGCGGTTTTTTCATCATCCGGGCCAGTTTGATGATGTTGTTTGAACCGACGACATTCGTCCTCAGGGCGGATTCAAGCGGCGGATTGAACGTCACATTACCGGCACCATTGATGATGATGTCGGTGTCCCGCATTATCTTCTTTGCGTCTTTTTCGTCGAGGCCGAGATATTCGTTGCCGACATCACCGTTGACGGGCACGACCTTCGCCTTGATGAAATCCTCGAAACCGTCGCCGTACTTCTCACGCAGCGGATCGAAGGTCGGGCTCGTAACAATGCTGGTCCAAAACCGTATCTTCGACTCGTTTGCATCACGCGCCCGAACGGTCGCATAGACCTTTCCGATATCAGGAAAATTATGCAGCAGCATCGACAGCGTGACCTTGCCGACAAAACCGGTCCCGCCGATAAAGAAGATCTTCTTACCCTTAAATATTTCTGTTGGTGATAGTTTCATTCGTTATTTAGACCCGAGCCATTGAGCAGTTCACACTGCCGACGCTTCTTCGGAATGGAAATCCATCGCGTCCATGTCTTCGTCAGATGCCTCGGGGTGGCCGAGTAATTTTAGCCAGAGAAAACCGATTGTTCCGGCTGTTAGCGATGCCAATAAAATCGCCATCTTTGAGGCGTTGATCGTTTCGGCATTTCCGACGAATGCGAGATTTGTGATAAAGATCGACATCGTGAACCCTATGCCGCCGAGCAGTCCCGCCCCGAAAACGTGACGCCAGTTTAGATCGAGAGGAAGTCGGCAGAGGCCCATTGTGACCGCAACAAAACTCAAAAAAGTGATGCCAAGTGGCTTGCCTATTACAAGACCACTGATGATGCCCATATTGTTCGCAGTTGTCATACTATGCGCCCAATCCGCACCAATGACGATACTAGTGTTCGCGAGGGCAAAGATCGGCAGAACAACAAAAGCGACGGGCTTGTGTAAAATGTGTTCAAGTTTGTGAGACGGAGACTCTTCATCGTCCTCTTTAGCCGAGAACGGAATCGAAAATGCAAGCAGAACTCCGGCAATCGTGGCATGAACGCCCGACTTCAGCATCAAGAACCACATCAAAACGCCCCCGAGCAAATACGGGACGAGCGACATTACTTTGAAGAAGCGATTTAAGACAATTAGCAGTGCCCAAACAGACAATGCGCCCGCGAGGTATACGAAAGAAACCTTCGCGGTGTAAAACACGGCGATAATAATAATCGCGCTCAGATCGTCTATGACGGCGAAGGCTACAACAAAAACTTTGAGTGACGCCGGAACGCGATTCCCCAATAGAGCTAGCACGCCCAGGGCGAAAGCGATGTCGGTCGCCATTGGAATACCGATACCGGCTTGCGTCGGAGTCCCGGCGTTGAAGAAAAAGTGAATCAATGCCGGAAAAGAAAGACCGCCGATTGCCGCAAAGATCGGGAGCAAAGCGTTCCTAAAGTTCGAAAGTTCGCCATTGTATAGTTCACGTTCGAGTTCGAGCCCGATAAGCAAGAAGAAGATCGCCATCATCGCGTCATTTACCCAATGTTCTACGCTCAAACCGCCATAGTAGCTTTGCCAGAAACCAAGGTAGCCCGCTCCAACCATCGAATTGGCAAGTATCAGCGAAATAACCGTGCAAAAGATAAGCAAAATACCGCTCGATTTACCGGAGTTGAAAAATGCCTTGAATGATTTGGAAAGTTTTCGCTGAACAATACTCATAAAGAATCAGTCGGTCGAAATTAACGACGCATCATGGCCGCAAAAAAGGCAAAACAGTATGAAAACACCTGCGATATACGAGCCAAAGCCCAACAGCAGCATTCGCTTTGTCGCCATCGGAACCGACCATTCGGCAAAGCGTCGATGCAGTTTCCACGGCACAAAGAGCAGGACAACGGTCGTTACGATCAATATCCAACCAACCACGCTAAAGACAGCCTGCAACGCCATCTTGGGAGCATAAAGAACAAACGCCGCTCCGATCAACAGGCGTAATCCCATCTCCACGAAATGAAGCAACCGAGTACTCGCAAAACCTGCTAGAAAACGCCGCGTAAGATTCGGCCTCGCAAACGCGAGCGAGGCCAAGCCAAGCAGATACACTCCGCTGAGAAATACGACTATCGATGCAAATGTACTCCCTCTCATACAATTTGCTTTACTACTCGCTTCATTCTCATTCTCGCTGACTTGGACCACTCTCCTCCTCGCATGGATCGGCAATAATGTCGCTTGGCCGGCTAACTAATCCGTAACATTGCACAGCCCGATGATCGGCTGATGCAGCATCGTGATCTCGGCCGAGCGGCCCATATAGCTGCGGGCCATGGCTACGGCGTCGGTCAGGTTGTCGGCCCGTTCCCAGCCGAGCATTTCGGGGACGTGGGCGTTCTCGGCACCGGCAACGATGACATGGCCGATGTGCTGGCGGCCGTTCTCGCCCCAATACCACATAAAGAACGGATGCGCTCCGTGATACGCGTTGCCGCGGCGATACATCTCGATGTATGCCGGATTGGTCGCAAACTCGCGCTCGTATTTTTCACGCAAATAGAAAGCGTCGCGCGATTCGGGCAGCAAACGGTGGAAAAACTCGATATACGCCGGATGAAAATTATGGTCAAACTCGTCAAAGCACGGATGAGTAATGATCATCACGCCGCCCTTCCTGAGCAGAGGTTTGTTGCGGTACATATTGAAGTGATACCCGAGAGCCATCACCTGGACCAACAGCGGATTGAGCGCCGAATATACGTTATACGGCGAAATGTCCGGGATGCCCGAGATCAGGATGTCGCACTGGCCCTTGACCGGAATTTCGTACTGCTGATAGTTCTTTTCGAGGATCTTTTCGTGAACGGGCTCGGTCTTGCCGGCAAAACAGGCGATCAACTCGTATTGGGCCGGGATCGCGTGCAGCATCTTGCGGCGGGCCGCCCTGGGCAGCTTTGAGAACGTCCTAGCCATCGCCTCCCATTTGAGGCGGTCCGCAAAACTGAATTCGTCCTCGTTTCGGGTCAGGATATCGTACCCCTCAGGGAACATCTTGTTGTTGATCGCCGTCTCGATGTGAAAGACCTTGCAATTTTCGTCGACCAGCTTACCGAGCCGCACGACCTTGTGATTAAGCTCGGACGCCGGCGGGTCCATGTACGAATGCGAATCGCGTATCGTCTGCGGTTCGTGGTGCGCACGCAGCGATTCATAGTCGCACAGGCCGACCGCGACCGATTTGTGGCCGCCATCCATCGGGACGAGATTGATGTTCAGATAGATGAGCAGATCACTCTCGATGGCACGCTTGTTGACCCGCAGCGGTTCGTTGTGCCGCGTGTGGCCGAGCGTGACGAGGTTGTCGTCGTCCTCGGCATCGTGGTTGTAATAACGGTCGGGATAATATTCGTTGAAGATGGCCGTACCGACCATCCGTTTCATTTCCCACTCGGTCATCTTGCGGTGGAGCGAGTTTGCGATGATCAGATGGATGTCGTCGACGCCGTTGGCACCGCACATATCCAGCACGACCTCGAGCATCGTCTGACGCAGGTCGGGCGTCTGCATCGGCGGCAGCGGCAGGCTGATGTCGTCCATCGCGATCGTGACCCGCATACCGGGCTCGAGCAGCGCATAAAGCGGCTCCATCTCGATCGGGTGATTGACCGCGTAGCGGATCGCCGCCTCGCGGTTCGGCAAGCCCTTGATCGGCGGATTCGGATAGATCACCCGTGTCCCGACCGGGATGTCGTTAAGGATAAAATCCTCGCCAAAGGGCATGATCCGCGGCGCGGAGTCTTTGTCGATGTACACGATCGATTCGTGTGTTTTTCGTCTTAA
>CALDGX010000018.1 GCA_937941715.1 uncultured Chloracidobacterium sp.
CCAATCGCACAGTGCTTTCTTCTCGGAATCGGTCAGGACAGCTTCGCGATGTATCCAGGTGTACGAGGGCAAGGGCATCTCGCCGGACTCGACCTGTTCGCAGATCTCCTCGAGCTTTTTCTTCTGCTTTTTTGCTTCGTAGGTGGCAAAGACGGATAGGTTCAGGTGGCGGCGGCCGTCGTCGATGTGGTTTTTGAGAAACCAGCCGTTCGGTTGGATGTATGAGTACCACGGGTAACGCGTCGTATTGGTGTGACAGTCGTTGCAGGCCTTGCCGAGGATGATCTTGACGTCCGGCGGCACCGATGCGACCGCCTCGATCGTCTCATTCGCGTTCACGGCGGCATTGGTCTTGTCGATCTGAAAGATCTGGAGCACGAGAAAAACGACGGCGGCGGCGAGTGCAATGTACTTGAGGATGCGTTTCATGATGGCTCTATATTACTATAGTTGTGATGCTTCGCCCGACGGTACTCGCCATTCCATTCTTTGCCCTGCTGATCGCGGCCGAGGCCCTGTGGCATCACCTAAAGGGCTCGGGCGAATACCGCGACCGCAAGGACACGTGGGGAAATATCTTCCTCGGGTTTATGAGTGTCGTGTTCGGTGCGTTGTTCGGCCTCGGGACCGGATACATATATCTTTTTGCGTACGATCTGGCCCCGTACAAATTCCCTGCCGAGGCGTGGTACACGTGGGTGCTGCTCTTTATCGGCGATGACTTTTTGTACTACGTATTTCATCGCGTCAGCCACGAATCACGGTTGTTCTGGAACTTTCACGTCGTTCACCACTCGAGCGAACAATACAATCTCTCGGTGGCCGTTCGTCAAAGCTGGTTTTCGGGCATTTTGCACTGGTTATTTTACGCGCCGCTGATGCTTGCGGGGTTTGCACCGTGGATGTTCGCGACGATGCATGGGTTCAACCTGATATATCAATTCTGGATACATACCAAACTGATCTACATATTCCCGCGATGGTTCGAATTTATATTCAATACGCCGTCGCACCACCGCGTCCACCACGGCGTCAACGAACAGTATCTGGATAGGAATTACGCCGGTGTACTGATCATTTGGGACCGGATGTTCGGTTCATTTACTGAGGAAACGGAAACACCGCGTTACGGCATCATAAAGCCGATCAACAGCTACAATCCGCTGTGGGTAAACACGCACGCGTGGTTTGAGATGGCCGAGGCCGTGAAACGGCAGCCGGGCCTTGGCAATAAATTGAAATGCATCCTCGGTTCGCCAAATATGGACCTTGTAAAAAGCTATGAAAACTAGGGCCCTGTTCGCCGCGGCCGCGATCGCGGCATTTTCGACGCTGGCTTTTGGCCAGAGCGTCGTCATCACCAAAAAGACCGTCACGTACACACGGCCGAAACCGCTGAGTGATTTCAAAAAGACATTCACGATCGCGTATCCGGTCGTAAAAGCCGCCACACCGGCACTTTCGCGAAAGATCGAGAAAGCGATCGGCCCGATCTCGGTCCTCAGTATCAGCGTCAAAGAGGAATTGGGCGAGTACCAGTGGCTCGAATCGACGGATTTTGAGGTCAGGTACAACGCCCGCGGCGTGATATGCGTTTCGCATACGATGGAAGGGACCGCCGCGTATCCGACCAGCACGACGCGGACCGTGGTCGTCGATGCCCGGACCGGTATCGCCGCCAAGCCGTCGACGGTCTTTACCAATATCGCCGGGCTCGTGGCGATGGTCAAAAAGGACCAGAAAGACGAGATCGCCGCCTCGATCGAAGAGATCAAGAAGGAACCGGATTATCAGGAACCCGACCCGGCCCGTCTGTTTGAATACGCCGATTTCAAGGCGGTAAACCTTGAGGGCTTTGCGGTTACGAAAGAGGGCGTCACGTTTAGCTACAGCTACGGGTTCCCGCATGTGATCCAGGCGTTGGAACCGTCGGGTACGTTTATGTACACTTGGGAACAAATAAAACCATATATCAAACGCGGCGGTTTGCTCGCCGGGCTTGCTCGTTAATATACTGATTGCACGTATGAGTGATAGAAAGATCAGAGTTTTGGTAGCCAAACCGGGCCTCGACGGACACGATCGGGGTGCAAAGGTCATCGCACGAGCCTTGCGCGACGCCGGAATGGAGGTCATCTACACCGGCCTCAGACAAACGCCCGAGATGATCGCGACCGCCGCCCTGCAGGAAGACGTCGACGCCGTCGGCATTTCGATCCTCAGCGGAGCGCACAACACTCTCTGCCCGCGGATCGTCGATCTGCTGCGTGAGAATGGGATGGACGACACGCTTGTGCTCGTCGGCGGCATCGTTCCGGACGAAGATATCGCTACATTAAAGTCGAAGGGCGTGTCGGAGGTCTTTCTGCCCGGCACCTCGACCGAGGACATCGTTAAGTTCATCAACTCAAACGTGCGCGAAGGCTAACGGTTGAGATCTTTGATCATTACCAAACAAAAAAGGGGAATTGAAAATGAAGAAATATGTAACTTTAGTGCTGATCGCAGTATTTGCCGTGTCGAGCGCCGTCGTTGCTTCGGCAACGCCCACGCCCGTCCAGCAGGATGTGGTCAGCATGGTCAAGAAAGGCAGTCATAAGACGAAACGCGGCACCAAGGCTGTGTATCACGTCACGAAGAACGGGACCAAGGTGGTTTACCATCGCACAAAGGTCGGCGGTAAATGGGTATATCACAAGGGCCATCGCGGCGGAGCTTACGCATTCCACAAGGTAAAGCGCGGTGGAAAATGGACCTATCACAAAGTCAAACGCGGAGTCGTCGGTAAGCCGAAGCCCCGAAATCTTTAATTTTCAGTTCAGATCACCGGCCGGAGCGGCGTCAGAATTGCTCCGGCCTTTTTTTTAATCAGTAATGAAAGAAACAGTAAGAGTTGCAGGTGGACAGGGTTTTTGGGGCGATCTTTTGACGGCGCCGATCGATCAGGTACGCAAAGGGCCGATCGATTATTTGATGCTCGATTATCTCGCCGAGGTAACGATGTCGATCGTCCAGAAACAAAAACTCCGCGACCCGAAGGCCGGCTACGCACGCGATTTCGTCAGCCTGATGCAAGAGATCCTGCCTGATTGCGTCGAGAAGAACATCAAGGTCCTATCGAACGCCGGCGGCGTCAACGTTCCCGGCTGTGCCGCCGCGATCCGTGATGTCGCGCGTGAACTCGGCCTTTCCGGCAAGGTTAAGATCGGCGTCGTCACAGGCGACGACATTCTAGGGCAACTCGATGACTTTCTCGCCCAAGGCATTGAGATCAATTCGATGGACGACGGCACGCCATTGTCGGCGATCCGCGACCGCGTTCAGTCCGCCAACGTCTATCTCGGAGCCGCTCCGCTCGTCGAGGCTTTGGACAAAGGTGCGAACATCATCGTCGGCGGGCGTTTGACGGACACGGGCTTGACGCTCGCTCCGTTGATGTACGAGTTCGGTTGGGCGTTCGATGACTGGAACCGCGTCGCCGCCGGAACTATCGCCGGCCACATCATCGAATGCGGTGCTCAGGTCTCGGGCGGCAATTGCCAGTACAAATGGCAGGAAATTCCCGACATGGCGAACATCGGCTTCCCTATCGTCGAGGTTTCGCCGAACGGCGAGTTCATCGTCACCAAACACGAAGGCACCGGCGGCCGCGTCAACGTGCCGAGCGTCACCGAACAGCTTCTCTACGAAATGGGCGACCCAAAGGCCTACATCACGCCCGACGTCGTCGCTGATTTCTCGTCGATCAATCTCGAAGACGCAGGCGAAAACAAAGTCCGCGTCTTCGGCATCGAAGGCAACCCCAACACCGATTTCTACAAAGTCAGCATCGCCTACCAAGACGGCTACAAATCCGTCGGCACACTAGTCTACGCCTGGCCCGACGCCCTCGAAAAGGCGAAGGCCGCAGACCGCATCTTGCGCGAACGCCTCGACAACCTCGGTCTGAAGTTCGATCTCATCCTAACCGAATTCGTCGGCGTCAACGCCACCCACGGCCATCTGACTGGAGTGCGGACACTCTTGTCCGCAACGTCCGACGCTTCGTCGGGCGTGACAGCTTCTAACACTGGTTTCGCCGGAGGAACCGGCGATGCGGACAGGAGTGTCCGAACTCCATCCGACATCCCCGAAGTCCAACTCCGCATCGCCGTCCGCGGCCCAAATCGTGCCGACGTCGAACGCTTTACCAAAGAGATCGCCCCGCTCATCCTCACCGGCCCGCCATCCGTCACAGGCTTCGCCGGCGGCCGCCCCAAAGTCGAAGAGATCATGGCCTACTTCCCAGCTTTAATTCCTAAGTCGCTGATAACGCCTAAGGTCGAGATTGTCGATGCGTAATGATATTTGAAGAAATTGAATTGAAGTGGATTGAGTTTTATGAGACCCCTTTTCCCCGAGAGGCCTATGAGTTAGATGAACTGGATTTGGTCTCAATTGACAGCTTTTCCGCTGGTTGCATCAGTGTTTACGTAGGTAATCGTGGCAAGTTGGACGGTGAACGGCGTGATTGTCTTCGGAGATGTGTTAGTGATTTGGAGCAAGCTTTACCTAAATTGAATGGTGAGACGCGTGTCTATTTCGATAAACTGATGAGCCTTTCCAATATTGTGCTCAACGCGACGGAATAACAAACGTTCGAAGAGATCATGGCCTACTTCCCCGCCCTGATCCCCAAATCCCTCATCACCCCAAAAGTCGAGATCATCGAGGCTTAAAGTCAGAACCGCCTGCGTAAGCAGGCGGCCAGAAAGTCTAGACTAAACGAAGCTAGTCAAGATACAATCTTGATATGAAAAACGAATACACTGCGGTCGTTAAGCAAGACGGAGATTGGTGGATCGGTTGGATCGAGGAAGTTCCGGGCGTTAATTGTCAGGAAGCAACACGCGAAGAACTGATGGAAACCCTCCGCGTGACCCTAGGCGAGGCTCTCGAATTTAATCGTGAAGATGCCCGTAAAATGGCGGGCGTCGGTTTCGAAGAAGCTCTGATCGCTGCATGAAGCTCCGAGACCTAACCAAACATCTACACGATCACGGCTGCGAACTGCTCCGCGAAGGAGCCAACCACTCTTGGTGGATCAACATCGAGCAAAACCGCCGCACCGCCGTTCCAAGACACCGCGAAATCAATGACAATCTGGTTCTTAAGATATGCAAGGATTTAGGCATACCAAAGCCGTAACCGGCGACAGATCAAACGAGATCCCTCGGCCTCAAGAAAAAGAGCGAATACAAGTCACCGTCGAAGAAGAAACCAACTCCATAGTTCAAAATAATAAAGGCCGCGAAAGCGGCCTTTTTTTTCTACTTTCCTAGATAGAAAGATCGAGTTTCGACGATTTTTAATTGCTTCCAGAACGTATCAGTGTCCGTTTCAATAATTAACTGCTTCAGTGCCGCGACGAGTGCCGGAGATACACCTTGAGGAACTAGGGGCAAGAGTTGTTGTAGTTGCTGAACTCGTTCTTTTAAGCCGTCACGACCGACCCAGTTAAACTTCGCTATGTCATTTATCTTTCGCCCAACGTCAAAGAGCCATTGTTGCTTTGGATCGCCCGCAAGGTCCACATGGATACTATCAAGCACTGCGGAAGTCGCTTTTCGACCCTCATCAAATGAGAGTTCCTTCGCGTTCCTGAGTTGACTTCGTTGAACGTCGAACCCTGACGGCAAGTGTTCTATTAGCTTGTCTAACGAATCGGAAACAACATCCAATTCAAACCAGTTCAATGTTTCGGGAAGATAATTGTATGTGATTATTCCGTATACCCAAATCGGATTACCGCTGAGCGTCGTGGGTACAAAGGTAGATTTTCGTGCGGCTTCTAGTGAGGCGGGAATTAGTAACGGATGGCCTGATAACGCCTTCGCTTCGCCGACACATCCTCTCGTGTCAATAAGAATTGAAATTTCGACCGATCCATGCGCCTTTACTGCTTTGGCTGCTGCTGGAAACTGCGGTTTGACGAGATCGACAGCCTTTCCATTGATCACGCCAAGTGAAACGATTCTGTTACTTTTCGGTTTGACTAGTTTTGCGACCGATCCGCAATCGACTTTCGCCTCGGTCTGACCGAACAACGGCAGCGACGCGCACAGCATGATCGATAGCACGGTGATTAATCGCAATGAGCTAATTGATATCATCGATAATGTGTTAGACAAAATCTGCGACACTTTGTTCCCGGATATTTCCAGCGTGGCAGACTACTTCTCCAAAAACTTAGCAATTCCCTTCTGACAGTCGTCGGTCATGCGGGCGGTGGCGCCCGCGGTGACGCCTTTTTCGATGGCGGTTTTATCAATTGCCACGCACTTTAGTGCGTGGTCAGCCTGCAATATGATCTCCGGCTTTAGCCGAACCAATTGGGCTAAAGCCCAGATCAAGAGAAACCCTGAACCTCCAGCTAAAGCTGGAGGCAATTGATAAGCAAACCAAGAAGCTTGCGCACGAGACATTATTTCTCCAAAAACTTCGCGATCCCTTTCTGACAGTCCTCAGTCATCCGAGCTTCGGCATTAGTCACCACACCTCTTTCAACTGCTTGAGAAAACTCCAAACCATCGATCTCATAAAGCAGCTTCTTTGTCATAGCAACGGCGGATGAACTGACATCGTTATAAACGGAGGCGTATCGAAGAGCGGCGATCTCGAAGGCTTCATCGTCGAAAACGGCGTTGACGAGGCCCGCGGCGTTTGCTTCGTCGGCGGAGAACTCGAAGCCGCGGGTTAAAAGCTCGAAGCTCTGCTTTTCGCCGATATTTCTTCTGAGGATCGCAGCGACCATCGCGGGAACAAACCCGATCTTCACCTCGGGATACCCAAATCTTGCCGACCTCGCCGCCACGACCAGATCGCAAGCGGTCGCCAGCCCGCATCCGCCCGCAAGTGCCCGCCCGTGAACCGCCGCGACAACAGGCACGCGAACCTTGCGAATAAGCTCGAACAACTCAGCCAGGCTCCGAGCGTCTTCGACATTCTCTTCGTAAGACGCCGTCGCGATCTTCTGCAATGCACTTAGATCAGCCCCCGAACAAAAATCCTTCCCCGCCCCACAAATCACAACGGCGCGCAAAGATTCATCGGCATCAGCCGCTCGCAAAGCGTCTTTGAGCTCAGCAATAAGCTCGTCATTGAGAGCGTTGCGCTTGTCAGGACGGTTTAAGGTCAGTGTGCGGATCGCATTTTCGGTTGCGGATAGTATTATCGACATAAATATTTAATGTTTGGCCGACGATCCCAGATCGGAAACCTATGTGCCAATTATTGTAACTTAACTATCAAGTTTTGCCCCTTTTTTCGAACCTTATCACACAGATCACGTTCGACGTACCGCGGCCGCAATTGATCACATCCAATAAACATCGAAGCAAAACAATCTATGGGGCCAAACGGCACGTGATTTGCGGTATCGATCACGAGTTACCCGTGCGCGGCCGATACCGGCCGACGTGCGAACATTTCAGTTCAGGAGTATATTTAATGACCTATCGAACCGCCGAGAAGGGATTCTCACTAATTGAGCTGTTGATCGTTGTAGTGATCATCGGCATTATTGCCGCCATCGCAATTCCAAACCTGCTTGCGTCTCGCAGGTCAGCCAACGAAGCATCTGCTATATCTTCGCTTCGTACAATCGGTAGCGCCAACATCGCATTTATGGGGACTAGCGGGCGATATGCCAACGATATGTGGGAATTGGGCGCCGTCGGCCTGATCGACAAGACCCTTTCAACAGATACCGGCGGCGGCGTTATTAGAAAGGCTGGTTATAGCTACTGGAACTTCCGTGTGCCGGCAACATCGACTACACCCGAGGAATACGAACTGTGGGTATTTCCATCACAATTGACGGGCATCACCGCGACCGGCGTAAATAGTTACTACACTAATGAGACCGGCGTGATCTATGTTCTCACCGGAACAAGCCCGACCGGCATCACGCCGACAAACCGCGTTCCCAGTAACGGAACCCCATTAGACAGATAGACTTGATTACTACTAAAACAGTCTCGCCGCCCGGTCGATCTCGGCAGCAAAACGGTCGATCGTCGCGGCGACGATGTTGATCTGCTCCCGCGCTTCTTTCCAGTCACGCTGCTCGATCGCTTCGCGAACGCCGGGCAGCGTCTTTACGCCGTAACCGGTATAGAATCCCGGTGCATAGATCTGATGCCGGAACCAGTCCCGCCGCGGCAGGCCGTTGGCACTTGTAAGCGTTCGTTCCGTATTTATCAGTATCTCATCAAGCTGCTTTTGCGTGCCCGACGGGACCGTCTTTCCGGCCGAAGCCTTTTTGTATGCCTCGGCACTCGCCTGCAATCGCCTGAGGGCGTTTTGCAGCGGTGTGAAATCGATCTTCGGAACTTCCGGCTTCGGCTGCGGCATTACGAACTTGTCCCTCGGGTCCTGCACGGCCTTGAGCATACCGCTTTCGATCATCTTATTCATCAACACCGTTTCTTCACGCATGGTGTCGGTCAGGCGTGTTACTTCGCCCACATATGTTCCAATAGTATCGGCGAAGTTAGTAAATTCGAACGGCAGTGTATCGGCATTTGCCAGCCGCAGCACCACCCGGCCGCAAACTTTCGACAGCGTGACGCCATAGGCAAAGTCGGTGTCGCCAAACCGAAGATAGTGATCGATCGAGTCATAGATCGAGTGATACGATCCGCCGCCGCTCTCGCCGCCAAATCCCAGATTGAGCGATGCGATCCCCAAATGCTGGAGAAACGGCGTAAAGTCAGAGCCAGAGCCTAAGGCACCGATCCGCATATCGGGGCGTTCCGAGGCTTCTTTTCGTGCCGCCGCCCCGCCTGAGACCATCTGCTGTGCCCTCGCACGCTCCCAGACCGACATATTCATTTGCGGGTCGCGCACGTCACGAGCGACGTCATTAATGAACCTCTCAAGCGTGTGCGAACCACCCATCCCGAGAAAGCCGCGGCCGTTCGAGTCGGTGTTGATGTAAACGGCAGCCTTTTTGCTCAGTTCGGCAGCATGGGTCTCGACCCACTCGGTCGAACCCATCAGGCCCTGTTCCTCGGCGTCCCAGGCCGCATAGACGATCGTACGCTTTGGCCGCCAGCCGGACTTGGCAAGCTCGCCGATGGCTCTCGCCTCTTCCATTTCGGCCACGAGGCCGCTGATCGGGTCCTCGGCGCCGTTGACCCACGCGTCGTGGTGGTTTCCTCGAATGATCCACTGATCTGGGAAAACCGAGCCGGGCATTTTTGCGATCACGTTATTGATCGTCTTGATATCCCAATTGAATTCAAGTTTGATCCGAACCGTCGGCGTTTTACCGCCAAAGTGATAAGTGAACGGCAGAGCGCCGCGCCATGATTCCGGCACGACATCGCCGTCGAGATTTTTAAGGAGCGGTGCCGCGTCAGCGTAGGAAATCGGCAAGACCGGTATCCTGGTCAGCGTTTCGGCATCCTTGAGGGCGATGCGTTTTGCATCCTTTGTCGCACCGATCCCCTTGGTCAGCGGATCGCCCGGATAAAGCGGCATATCCATTACCGAGCCACGCTGCACGCCGTTTTCATTTCTGAACGCACCCTTTGGATACACGTCGCCGACATAATATCCGTCATTCTTCGGGTCTGAATAGATGATACAGCCGATCGCCCCGCGCTCAGCGGCGACCTTCGGCTTGATCCCGCGCCATGCGCCACCGTAGCGCGAGATGACTATCTTGCCTTTGACACTGATACCGCGGCGGTCAAGTTCGTCATAGTCGGCAGGGGTGCCGTAATTTACGTAGACGAGCGGTCCGGTGACGTCACCGTCGATCGAATAAGCGTTGTAGGACGGAAGCTGTTCGTCCTGCTGGCCGGATGTCGAATCTTCCTTTAATGAGGGTTCGTTGAGTTTAAGGGTAAATTTCTCAGGCGCGGTCATCTCGACCAGCCTGGTCTTCGGCGTTGGGAAAAGCACGTCAAAAGACTCGATCTTAGTTTCAAAGCCCCACGAACGAAACTGCTCGGCCATAAATTCGGCATTCGCCCTTCCGGCCGCCGAACCGGTGTAGTGCGGACGGGCGGCAAGCCGTTTCATCCACGCTCGCAAATTATCGGCCTTCAGAGATGTGTCAAAGCGAGCCTCGAGTTCGCGCTGACCCCTTGATCCGGCGGCCGTAAATCCCAACAACACAGCGTCGCCTGGTGACATTGATTGCGCCGCCACCGAAGCGGCCAAAACAAACACCGCCGCCATTCTTACAAAATTGGTTTTCATCTTGTTCCCCTTTGATCCAGACCGAGTTGAAAGTGACCTTATTCTAATTCAACTCTCGCGCAAAAACGAGCCGGACACAGCCGGCTCGAAACAAATGGTCAGCAGATCTCTCGGTAGATGGAGCGGATCATCCGGCATCCGATCACAGTGATCAGATACCGAGTTTGTCAGCCTCGTCAGGGGAAACGTCGACCCACATTCGCAACAACGCCGTGGAGAATGTCTTACCCTGAGCGTCGGTCATCAGGCTGCGCGTGCCGCCGCCGCCGAGGCTCTCGTGCAAAAGAAAGTTCAAGGCGGAAAGATTGGGCAGCTCAAATCTCTCGACCGCACCCTTTACCATCGGGCCGAAATGTTCCTTGACACGTTCGGCGGTCACCTCGCGGACCAGGATCGGGTAAATTTCGGGACTCAGAGCTATAAGTCCCACGTTTGCCGTATCACCCTTATCGCCCGACCGGGCATGCGCTAATTCTAATAATGAAACTTTCATCGTATTTGGCCGGTCGGGCAACGGTGCCCGCAGATATTTTTGATCACCCGTATATTAGAATTGTCTACGGGTCCTAAATCAAGTCAACCGCCGCAAATAATACGTATTTCAAAGGTCACAGTTATTCTTGGCCATACTCGCTGTCGCTTCGAACGTAAATGCCCGATCAAGGAAAATACCGTTGTTTGAACAAATTTGTCCGGGCCGCATGCCAATAATCTGATCTCTCCGGGTCCGACGTCGAGGTCCGGGCAGATGACGTAAAGCCCAGGTCATAAGTCTATTTGAGTTTTGATAAGGCAGCGGCCGCCTGTTTTCGATATGCCGTGATCGCGGTCGAGCGGTTTGTCTCGGTCGCGGACAGAAAATCCTGAAAGTTACGCCGGGCCTCAGCATTGTTGCCAAGCTCCGCATATAGAAGCCCGAGCCGAAAATATACGGCCTTTGAGTCGCCAAGCATTTCGCGGCCCGCCTGTTCGCGGGCACCAACTAGTTCGTTCAGGGCCTCCTGTTTTCTGCCCTGCATATAAAGCACGACCGCGAGTTTTTCGGTCAAGGTTGCCGAGTAGATCGGCAGCACTCGTCGGCCTTCACGAAACGTCGATTCCGCTGCGGCGGCGTTGCCGGCCTTATCGTACGCGAGGCCGAGCGTTTCATAACCCTGAAACAATGTGAAGGCATTTATATCCTCCAGCGGGGTTCTGGTTACGATCCCGGCATCGCGGATCGCCTCGTCATACCTACCGGCGGCGACATAACCGCGAGCACGTCCCATCAGGGCGATCGGCGTCGGTTCGATGCTGATCGAACGGTCATACGCGTCTATTGACTCCGCCGCCACTCCGCTCGCAGCAAGTGCCGCCCCGAGTTGACTCCAGTTGAACGCGGACCTTTCGTCGACAGTGACCGCATTTTTCCAAAGGCTGAGTTCGTCGCCCCACGTCCGGCTATATGCGACCGTCCTAAGTCCCAGAGCGACGGCGGCGATCGAAAAGACAATGACGAGGGCCGCCGTTGACCGATCGCCCAGCGAGCGCCGTAAAACCTGATCGACGAATATCGTGATAGCAGCGGAAACGCCCAATAACGGCAAATAGAGATATCTATCGTGTACGATCTGTTCGGGAATAAACGCTCCGATATTTAGTGCCGGGAGCAACGGGAGTACAAAAAGGCCGATCAACAACGGCCAGTACGACGCCTTTCGCCACACATAGATCAAAAAGGCCACAACCCCAAGGACGACTGCAAGCGGCAATATGAAATTCCCAAATCCGATATCGTTGACCGCCCGCAGAGGGTAATTTGTAGCCAAGGTGACGGGTAATATAGCCTGTTTGAAATAAAAAGCCAGTACCGCGGGGATAGATAGCACGGTCTGCGAAAGATCAGCGGCATTCTCGGCGGGCCGCGAGACCGCCCCGAGGATGTACCAGCGTGCCGCAAAATATACCGCTCCTATCACTGCAGCGGCGGCAAAAAGCCCCCGAAATGACGCAGCCCCAGGGTTCTCCGCACGGCGATAACGCCAAAGCAGGAAATACATCGGGAGGCATAGCAACGCGACCTCCTTGGATCCGAGGGCAAAGGCGAAAAGTACGAGCGAGGCAGCAATATTGCCGTAACTCGGCTTTGCTCCGCCGCAAAATGCTCGATCCGCGAATATCAAAGAACCCAGTATACCGACACCGAACAGAAGATCGGGCGAACCGGCGATCCAGGCTACCGATTCGGTATGAACCGGATGAACCGCGAAGATCACCGACGCAAGGCAGGCGTTCACCGTCCCAAGCCCGATCCGCCGAAGGAAAACAAAGCCAAGCAGGCAAACGCCCACGTGCAGTACGAGATTAACGAAATGCCAGCCAAGCGGCGATGTGCCGAAAGCCGTGAAACATAAGATATTCAGCGCGGTAAACGTCGGGCGCCAATAATTGCTGGCGGCAATCGAACCATCGCCCTTAAATGCCCATACATCCGACGTGAGAGCCTTAAGGTATAGACCGGAATTCTGGATCAGCGGATTTTCAAGGATCTGGCGACTATCGTCGTAAACAAAATTGCCATTGAGCGAAAAAGCGAAAACCGATATCGCGGCGACGGCAATAATCAAGAGGAATTTGAACTCGGTCTTAAGGTTAAGATCTTCCATTTTGTATGTACCGGACCGCCGATTCGATGGGTTCCTGCTCAACGCTGTCGATCAGCCCGAGAGCGAGAGCCTCCGCCGCGGTGACCCGCCGCCCGGTAAAGAACATTTCGATCGCGGCTGCCTCGCCGATCAGACGCGGCAGACGCTGGGTGCCGCCCCATCCGGTCATGATACCGAGCGTCGCCCCTGGGTGCGAGAACAAAGCATTTGGCGAGGCTATCCTCCGATCGCAGGCAAGTGCGAGATCCAGTGCCCCGCCAAAGCAAAATCCATTGACTGCGGCGACCGTCGGGCAATGGAGCGATGCCACTTTCGACATCAATGTTTGTCCGCGAAGGGCAAATTCCTTTGCCGTTTCGGCCGTAACCGCGGCGATCTCACGCAGATCAGCTCCCGACGCAAACACATCGCCGGTCCCCGTAAATATCAACCCGGCCGCCGCCGAGTCAGCGGCAATCGCGTCGATCGCTTTATGAAGGCCCACGAGCACCGAGATCGAAAGCGGACTTCGTATTTCCGGACGCGAAAATCGGATAACTCTGAGATCGCCAAAAAATTCAATAATAGATCCGTTAGACATTTTTTCGCGTTGGACAAATAATAGCTATATGTTCCGCACAAACAAAGCCCACCCGTGGCATGGCATACCGATCGGCGAGGGCGCACCACACGAAGTGTCAGTCTTTATTGAGATCGTGCCGCGTGATACGGTCAAATATGAGGTCGATAAGGAGACCGGCTATCTAAAGATCGACCGGCCGCAGCAATATTCCAATGTCGTTCCCGCAAATTACGGCTTTATACCGCGCACATACTGCGGCGAAGGCATTGCCGGCCTTGCGCGGGCAAAAACAACAACGCCGATCACCGACGGAGACCATGACCCGCTGGATATCCTCGTCTTGTCCGAACATCATATCCCACGCGGCGATATCATCCTAAAGGCGATACCGATCGGCGGCTTTTGCCTTATCGACGGCGGTGAGGCCGACGACAAGATCATCGCTGTGCTAAAGGGTGATAAGGTCTTTGAGCAATATACCGAAATACACCAGCTGCCAAAAGGCATATTGGAGCGGTTCGAGCATTATTTTTTGACTTATAAATCGCTGCCCGATGCGCCGAACATATGCGAGATCGCGTATTCGTACGGCAAGGACGAGGCGAGCCGTGTAATTGAAACCGCGATCGCGGATTACGCCAAGCTTTTGAGTGATGAACTCGGACAGCAATGATGGATGGTTGTGCTTATATTTTTGCTGCGGCCTGATCGACCCGGCTATATGGGCAGCTTAGTCTTGAGATATGCCATTCCGAGTTTGGCGGCGAACGGAACTGCCTTTTTGAGGGCCTGGCCGGTCAATTTCAGAGCATAAGCCGACAACGCCGGCGTCGCTTTGAGCAGCAGCGGTTTCGCTACGCTGACAAGGATCGGCTTGGCGACATCCTTTGCGGCTATCTTGGTCGCCGCCCATGCTACTTTCGCCGCGGAACCCACTACCACAACAGTAACCTTTCCGGCACCATTTGCGATGGTCGAGATGACCGAATCGCTTTTGCTCGGCGACGCCTTTTGGGCATTAGCGGTCGAGAAAAGTGCAAAGATACACGCACAGATAATTGCGGTCTTGAAGAATATTGTTCTCATTTGTTAAGGTAGGGCGGCGGGAATGCGGGCCGGCGACGCAGGACGCGTCAAAACAATGATATCCGTTTGGGACGGATAATGGAAGACATTTTTTTGGCCACTTTAGGGAGCGAAATTGTAAACCAGCACACCCGAAACCTTGACCGGTTGTCCGGCGAGGGTTGTCGGGCTGAATTTGGATCGGCAGGCCGCATCACGGGCAGCAAATTGCAGGACCGGCAGTCCGGAGATAGCCTGAGCGGTGATGACCTTACCGTCTTCGCCGATCGATATCTGTACGTTGACCGCTCCGCTCGCTCGTGTCGATCGGGCCGCCGCCGGATACTCAGGTATCGCCAAAAAAGTGGCCTTTCCGTTCACCACTCCACCGGATATCAGCTTCGGCTTGGTGATCGATGCCGGGTCATCGCTTGTTTTTGGCTCATTTTTTGCCGACTTTCCGATCTTGATCGCGAGCCCGATCTGTGCGCTGACGGGCTTGCCGCTGCTTATCGCCGGTGAAAATTTATATTCCCGGACGGCGTTCTCGATATCCCGCATAACGGCATCAACACGTTTCTCCAGGTTTTGGGAACATGGCCAACCCGGGCCGACATACACCGACGCCTTTTCGACCTTGCCGCTCTTGCCGACCTCGACAGCGACCTTTACAGTGCCGTCGATACCCGCCGCCTCGTCCTCCGGCGATATCTTAAAATCCGGAGCGGAAACGATGACCGGGTCGGAGTCGGGCGTTGTCGACTGGCTGAGGCCGGAAACAGTACACATTACGGAAAGGATAAACGCAACAATGAGCTTGGTCTTCATATACGGCACGGGACAGAAATATTGACAGCAAATAATATCAGCGATCGCCAAATTATAGACTCACTTATAGGTTAGTGGAAAATGAAAAGAGCAGGATCGTCCACAAAGCCGAGGAAACATGAATAACTCCAGCCTTGTTCTGTAAAGACAGATGCGATCCTGCTTGCGATGAGAAAAGCGCTAATTGGCGGAAAACTCCTGAAAAAAGTCGCCTCGGCTGCCCGAGGGGCCTATTCGGCTCGTTGGGGCAGAACAAACGCCCCGATATGCGGCGAGTTTGTATTCAGGCAGGTCTGAAGCGCCAGTATGAGCGAATCGCGAAGATCCTCAGGCGTTACGATAGCGTCCACCAGACCGCGGGCAGCGGCGTGCTTAGCGTCAAGCTCGCGGTCATATGTCTCGCGAACCTTCTGCATCTCTTCGAGTATCTCGGGCGAAGGCTCTTTGCCTTCCTTCTTGAGCTTCTCGATTTGCGTACCGTATATCGCTACAGCGGCCGAATCACCCTCCATTACGCCCATTCTCCCGGTCGGAAGCGAAAAAATGAAATCCGGGTCAAAGCCCTGTCCCGCCATGGCATAGTAGCCCGCACCGGAAGCGTGATTGATCGTCAGAACGATCTTGGGCACCTCGGCCGTCGCCATCGCCTCGACAAACTGTGCCCCGGCACGGATGATACCGCTGTGCTCGGCCTCAGCCCCGACCATAAAGCCGGAAACGTCCTGGACGAACAGCAGCGGCGTCGAATGCCGGTTGCAGTTCTCGATAAAGTAGGCGGTCTTTTCGGCCGATTCGGTATAGACGATGCCGCCGAATCGCGGCGGCGAGCCCGGCTTCCCTTTTGACATACCGCGTGAATTTGCGATGACCCCGACAAGGATTCCGCCGATGCGCGCGGTCCCGCAGATCATCTCCTTGGCAAAATCAGCCTGAAATTCGTCGATGCCCCCCTCATCGAGAAAAGTATTGAGGACAGCGTACATGTCATATGGCGCACGGTGATCGTCGGGCAATAGGCCGTAAAGCACTTCCGCACCGGCTGATGACGGCTTTGGTTCGGTGACCGACACGCGGCTTGCGGCCTTTGACGGCAGTTCACTAACAAGCTGCCGGATCTTCGCTAAACAAGTCTTGTCGTCGGCCGTACGGAAGTGAGCGACGCCAGAAACGGCGTTGTGCGTCATCGCCCCGCCGAGTGTTTCGTTGTCGATGGTCTGTCCGGTCGCCCCTTTGACCAAATTTGCACCGCCGAGACCCATAAAGCTGGTCCCTTCGACCATCAGGATCACATCGCTCAGAGCGGGAAGATATGCCCCGCCGGCGACGCACATCCCCATCACGGCGGCGATCTGAGGGACCTTCAAATAGCGACGCATTATCGAGTTGTAATAAAAGATCCTGGCCGCCCCGTATTGCCCCGGAAAAACGCCGCCCTGATACGGCAGATTGACGCCTGCACTGTCGACAAGATAGACGATCGGCACACGATTCCGCATTGCGATCTCCTGTGCACGCAGTATCTTTTTGATAGTTTCCGGATACCACGCCCCGGCCTTGATGGTTGCGTCATTTGCAACGATCACACATTCACGGCCCTCGACCTGACCGACGACCGTAACGACAGCAGCCGCCGGAGCGGTGCCGTCATATTCGTCGTATGCCACTAGAAGGCCGATCTCCTGCGAATATGTGCCGGGATCAAGCAAAAGATCGATCCGCTCGCGGGCGGTGAGTTTTCCCTGTTTATGAATGCGCTCGATCTTTTCGGTGCCGCCGCCGAGTTTTAGTTTCTCCTCGAGTGCGCGGTATTCGTCAGTTAACGATTTGAGGCGAGTAGATATCATCTAAATTCTGGGTTGAGAGTAACGCCGAAAACGATCGACATGGCGTTCATCTATTTTTCGCTGATAATGAATGTTGGGACCATACCGCCGCCAGAGGACACATTTGCAAGCTCGGTTGACGACAGCCGGGTAAATGCCGAACCGACCTCGCCCAGGAACAACAGCGGGTCGAGATCTACAAGCTGCTCGACCATTTCCCAGTGCCCTTCCTTGTCAGTTAGCATGGGAAACAACTCCTTTGCGGTCTTTACCCTTTCCTGCACAAGATAATCGCCGTCGGCAAGCGCCGCCGCGATCGCCTCGTCCCATTCAACCGGCGTCGAATTCCAACCGATAAAAATGCCGTTCCCGCCATAGTCATCATTTGGCTTTAGCACTAGTTTGTGTGAATTTGACCTGGTCCACTCGACCAGATCGATGCTTTCGCCTTTATTCTCGGTCCGCTCGTCGCGAAAGACGCGGGTCCACGGAATATGTTTGGCGATCGCCTCAAGCTCGGCCGCGTTGAAGAGATGCCTGTATCGTTCATTGGTAAGAACAGCAAAAACGGCCTTTTTGTGGACGAGCTTTCCTCGAAAGCTGTTGACCATGCAGATCGCACCGGCCCGATACGCATCGAGCAGGTCGGGCTGCTCATCCATTATCGGCAAATATTCATTTACGAGCAGCCGTTTGTAAACGATATCGATCCCGACACCGTTACAGGTTAGTCGCGAACCGTCGAAATGCAATTCGTCCGGCGAACAGATTATCGAATCGTAACCGTTCGCTTCAAAATAGTCATGAAACAGCTCAAATTCCTTGATCGTAGGCAAGCCTTTGAGATCGACGATCGCGATCACCGGAGACCGCTTCATAGTGCCGCCGCAAAACTGGGTATAGCACTTGATCAGTACATCGAGCAGCTTCGACGACCCCTCGAGCTTGCGGTAATTGTACTTTTCGGCAAATTTCTCCATCACCGGCAGCCGCGAAAAGATCTCAGAAGCCGAATCCGAAAATGCAATTCCGGCGGGGCTCTCGCCGTTCAGTTCGACGTAGCTGTAACTGTCCTCGATGAGAAATGAATCGAGCCTAGATGTCGGCGAGACGTGCGAATAGCCGGGATCGATCTTGATCAATTCACGTTCGACCGGCGTCACGCCAAGTTCGTCAAGGATGGTGTCGTCGGCGATCGCCGCGTCTTTGACCTTTTGCAGTGACCCAAAAATCGTTCGGCATGTGGCGGTGACCATCGCCCAATCGTCCTCGGTCACAAAATGCGGCCGCAGGTACGGAGCTAGACGCCGTCCGCCGAAGATCAGCTTTGAGCTTTCGAGCTGCTCGTCAAGCATACTCCTTGAGGCACCGGCAAGATCGGCATCCTCGAGCAATGAGTGGTAGTAGGCAACCGCTTCCTTTAGCATAAATTCCTATTTAGACATGCTCACGATCTCTTCGAACTCGTCCTTGGTTACGGCGATCACCGACAATTGCGATTGACGGATGAGTCCAAGGTTGGCAAGCGCCAGATTGGCTTTCATCGCGGCGAGCCCTACCGACTTTTTCAATTTCTTGCTTGGAGTCAGCTCGACCGCGACCCATTTTTCGTCCGTCGGATCGGGAAATTCCGGTTTGGACACGACCGCGATGCCCACGACCTCTTTGCCGATATTTGAGTGATAAAAAAGGACCTTGTCGCCTTTTTTCATCGCCTTGAGGTTGTTACGTGCCTGATAGTTACGCACGCCGGTCCAATCAGTCGAGCCGTCCTTTTCAAAATCGTCCCAGGAATACGCGTCGGGTTCCTGTTTAACCATCCAGTA
>CALDGX010000019.1 GCA_937941715.1 uncultured Chloracidobacterium sp.
CGATATAAAGCCGTCGTTGTTCATTTCTTCATCGGGCTCAGATTCGGATTTTGTCATTAAGTTGATCGATGTGTTCCCTGACGATTTTCGCTACCCCGACGGTCAACGGCCGCCGCAGAGCTCGGCATGGAGTGTTTTCGCTCCGGGCGGATATCAAATGCTGCTTCGAGGCGAACCAATGCCGGCACGATTTAGGAACGGCTTTGAAAAGGGTACGCCCCTGACGCCGAATTCGCCGACAAAGCTTTCGTTCACGATGCCGGGGGTTACGCACACGTTCAAAAAAGGCCACCGGATAATGATACAGGTCCAAAGCACGTGGTTTCCTCTCGTGGCCCGAAACCCGCAAAAGTTCATGCCGAACTACAAGATCGGGTCCGCCGCCGATTTTCAAAAAGCGACCCAGCGTGTTTACACAGGCGGACGATATGCGTCGTCCGTGATCTTGCCGGTTCAAAAGGCTAAGAGTAATTAGTAAATATTCGATCGAGTGAGTCATTTTTCAGGAGATATTTAACAGATGCCATTCACCGCAATAATTTTTGGTGTGATCTTAATAGTCGTCGGCGCGGCAGGTTACGTTCATGGAATGATGAACGATAAGGCCAGTGTAACGGCACTGATCCCTGCATTTTTTGGGATCGTTCTTGCGGGCCTCGGTGCGGCGGCCAATGCAAGTGAGGGGCTGCGAAAACACTTGATGCACGCCGCCGTCACCGTCGCCTTGCTCGGATTTATCCTTACTGCTGGACGGCTCGTATCGAAATTCAGTGAATTGACGATGTCGGCGGCGGTAATTTCGCAGATCGCAATGGCGTCGATCTGTCTGATCTTTGTGATCTTGTCGATCCGATCATTCATCGCCGCGCGTGCCGCCGACAAGGCCTAGGCCGGCGGCCGTTCGCTGCGGTTAAGGGTTATTTCCACTTCAAGCCCGCCGTTCTTGTTACGAGCGGCGATAGTACCTTTGTGGGCCTGGATCGCCCGGTCGGCGATCGCTAGGCCAAGGCCGATACCGCCTGTGCGGCGCTCGCGAGCCTCGCCAACGCGATAGAACGGCCTAAATAGATTTGCTAGTTCATCCTCGGGAACGCCGCCGCCGTGATCTGAGACTGATATCACTGCCTTGTCTGCATTTACCGACAGCCTTACATCTACGCTTGAACCATCAGCCGTATAGCGGACTGCGTTTCTCAAGACATTTTCGACAGCGCTCCTCAGCAGATTGTCACTGCCGACTACCCGACATTCGTCAATGGCGGACAGATTGACAGACTTGCCCTTTGCCCTAGCCTCAAAATCCGCGTCTTCGGCGACGTCTTTCACCAGATCGGCGAGATCGATCCACTCATGCTCGAGGTCATCAGCTCCGCCCTCGAGTTTGGCGAGGATAAGTATGCGGCCGATCATCTCATTTAGTCGATCAGATTCCTTTTCGATCCTCTCCAGCAAAGGACGCGAGTCGGCACCGGCCTTCTGTTTGGCTATCTCAAGGGCCACGTTCATTCGAGCAAGCGGCGAACGCAATTCGTGTGAAATGTCCTGAGTTAGGCGTGCCTGCGAGGTCACCAGCGATTCGATCCGTTCGGCCATGACGTCAAAGTCGCGCGCAAGGTCTGAGAGTTCGTCCCGTCTTCGCCCGACCTGGGGAGCAACGCGGGTTTTGAGGTCGCCGCCGGCCAGATCCTGAGTGGCACGCCGGATCTTTCGAATTGGCGAGGTTAGATTGAGTGCCAATAGATAACACAATGCGAGAGCCGTCAACAGCAACCCGCCCAGCCGCAACAGCCCGAGCCACGAACCGAAGAACAAAGCCGGCGGGCCCGTGCGATCCCATTGTAGAACGAGTACGAATCGACGACCGTCAGGAAAATCTACCGGGGCTGCCCCGATCGAACGCTCATCGCTCGAAAAATCGACCTCCGCCGTGTTGCTGGCCAGCGTCTTGGCAATCAGTTCACGCGAGTCCGAAATGTCGTTTGCATCGCCGTACCAAACGCTGCCGTCCGCGGCAATGAGGTCTACCTCACGCGGCGGTTCAAGGTCGCGAAGCCTGGTCAGGAACGCTCTCACACCTGCCTCGCCCTCGCCTTTGGCGATCTGCGACGCGGTTCCAGCATAAACTATCATCTGGTTTCGCGTCGAACGCTGTACGCGTCCCATCATCGGTTCGGTCTGGAACGTCCTAGTGACAAATATGATCACAACGTTCGAAAGAGCGATCGCGACCAGAAACCACAAAAAGATCTTGATGAATAACTTCATACCAATGTGTAAATATATCCAACCGACCGGATCGTCTTGATCCGGTCACTGCCGTCGGAGCGGGTGCCCAACTTTTTGCGAAGATTACTGATGTGCATGTCCAGGCTTCGGTCGAATGCCGATAACTTGCGTTCGAGCACGCTCTCACTGAGGTCTTCCTTCCTTACTACCTTGCCGGCCTCGCTAAGCAATGCCCTCAAGAGTTCAAATTCGACCGATGTCAGGTTGATCTCAACACCGTCAACCAACACTACCCTCGACGCGGGTGTCAGTTCGACCCCGTCGACTGAGATCTTCTCAGTCGTATCCGACGAGCCTTCTGCTTCGTCACCCGCCGCACGCCTGAGTATCGCACGCAGCCTCGCGGCCAATTCCCTAGGATTGAATGGTTTCGGCAAATAGTCGTCGGCCCCGATCTCAAGGCCCACGATCCGCTCCATATCATCGCCCCGGGCCGTCAGCATAATCACCGGCAGCTTCGACTCGAGCCGCAGGTTCCTCAAGACATCAAAACCATTCATTTTAGGCAGCATGACATCGAGTATCGCCATATCGTATTCGCCGGAAAGGGCGGCCGCCAAACCACTTTCGCCGTCATCGACCGATGACACCTCAAAACCCTCCACCGTGAGGTATTCCGAGACCAGTTCACATAGCTCTTCGTCGTCATCGATGATGATAATCTTGTTCATATCTGTCAGCATTTTACGTTATATTTTGTTGAAGCGGGGCCGGTTTTACAATTCTTTACACAAACTCACACATCTCCTACATTCGGGCTTCGGTTGGTTTCGTCTTACTGTTTAGCGGCGAGAGTGGTCGCCGGATCTTTTGGAATCATAAATATGGAGAAAACCATGAAAAGGATAATTGTTGGAATTTTGGCGGTCGCAGTATTGATAGGTGGAGCGATCTTTGTGGTTGCTCAACGTACTGGCAACATGGGAAGAGGTGAATTTGGCGGACGCCGCGGCGGACCGCATATGGGAATGATGTTTTTGCGGGGCTTGGACCTGACCGACGAGCAAAAAGCCAAGGTCGAGGAAATTACCGAGTCGAGTCGAACCGCCATCGAACCGATCGCACAGCAATTGCGTGATGGCCGTCAAAAGTTGGAGGCTCTTGGAACGGACGGATCGTTTGACCAGGCAAAGGTCGAGGCTCTTGCTGCCGAACAGTCGGCCCTAATGGGTAAGATGATCGTGGAAAAGGAAAAAACAAAAGCTCAGATCTTTGCGATCCTCACCGATGAGCAAAAGGCCAAGGCGGCCGAATTCAAAAAGAACCGCCCGGAACGCGGCAAAGGCGACAAAGGCTTCGGCGGCGGTTTCGGCAGGGGCTTTGGCGGACCGGCCGGAGCTGACGTCCAGTAGGCCGATCTTTCATCATACAACTGTGGCCGCCGCACTTTGTTTCGGCGGCCACTTCATTGATCTATCGGTACCCCGCGAACAAATGCGTGTTCGACCGTACCGTATTTGTCGATCAAAACGATATCCGCATATTTGCCAACGTCCAACGAACCGATCTCCCCGTCTAACCCCAGCAAACGAGCGGGGTTTAGCGCCGACATTATCGACAGGTCGTGACCTGAATAGCCGAGCCGTGACATCTGCCGAAAGGCATCCAACATAGTGATTACCGAACCGGCGATACTTCCCCGTTCGTTTTGGGTTCGTCCATTAACAACCGACACCGTCTCACCCCATAGTTCAAAACGACCGTCGCCTAACCCTGTCGGAGCGACGGAATCGCTGATCAATGTAACATTCGTGGTGCGTTTAGAATCCACCGCCATTTTCAGAATTCGCGGCTCGACGTGGATGCCGTCTGCGATGATATCAAACGTCATCATGTCATTGGTCAACGTCCAGCCCGCTACGCCAAGATCGCGATGATGGACGCCGGTCATTGCGTTGAAAAAATGCGTGATATGCCGTGCCCCTGCGGCAAACGCTGCATCGAGCGTCGTGGCGTCGGCCCTGGTGTGCCCGATCAGCGGTATCCAGCCGTCAGCGATCAATTGCCTGATCAGGTCGATCCCGCCTGCTGCCTCGGGTGCCAGTGTCGTAAGGTGAACGCCGCTTTTTAGAACGGGCAGGCCGACCTTTCCGTTTTCTGAAAACCGTTTGAAATACTCTGGCCGAAGTGCTCCGCACATCTTCTCGTTTGCGAAGACGCCTTCGTAGTGTACGCCGACCGCCTGAGCGACCGGTCTTCCCGCCTGTTTTGTCATCAGCCGGTCGATCTCATCGATCACTCGCTCGTAATTCGCATCTGAATCGGGCACGAGTGTCGGCACCCATGACGTTACACCGTTTTTTGCCAGAAAAGCCGCGATCCTGAGCATTGAATCGGCATCGCCCTCATTGACGTCAACGCCGACGGCTCCGTGGATGTGAATATCAACAAACCCCGGAAAGGCAGTCAGATCGGATCCGTCAACAGCAACGTCTGCCTCTCTGCTTAAAGTGTCATTATTAACCGATATGATCCGCCCGTCTTCGATAAAAATATCGACCGGCCCCGTGGCAGCCTTTTCTGAAAGCAAGACCTCTTTAATAAGTATCGATCCCATGACTAAATTTTTTCACATTAAGAATGAAATGCGAAAGGCCCGCGGTTCCAAACGGATCCACGGGCCTCCCGGCTAAAACAAAGTATCGAACTTAGAAATTAAGCTTGATACCAAACTGGAGGACACGCGGGTCGCGATACGACGTCACCTGTCCAAAGGTCGACGAACCGTTACCACCGGTGCTCGTACCGATCGGGAAATTGACCGGGCGAGTCGTAGCATTCCAGACGACTGTGCTCAATGCACGGAAGTTGGTCCAGTTCATGACGTTGAATGCCTCACCGCGAAGTTGCATACGGAACCGTTCGTTGAAACGGATGTTCTTCGAAAGCGTGAAGTCCACCCTTCGAGTGATCGGTCCGTTGATGATGCCGCGGCCGCCGTTCCCGACACGGTTCGAGATCGGGAAGTTCGGATCGGTATTGCTGATCGGAGTCACCTGGAAGCACGAAGTGTTGAACCACTGCTGGACCGTGTGCGGTGCGTTTGCGTTAGGATCACACGTCACGTTGGGACGTGCACCCGCGACCAACGCCGGGATCAACCCGAGTCCGGATGCGTCAAACGACGAAGCCGTCGGTGTGAACGGTAGTCCGGTTTGGTAGGTGATGATACCCGAGGCCTGCCATCCGCCGAGGATCTTGCCGGCAATTCCCTTTTGATCCTTAAAGAAAGGCAGCTCATATACATAGTTGATCGTCAGGATGTGACGGCGATCAAGTGCCGCACGGGCCTTCTCAAGGGTCATATCATAGGTGTTCTGCGGCGAGGTCGAGCGGTCGTTCTGAGCGTCCGTCAGATTCTTGGCCCAAGTGTATGCCAGGTTGACCTGCGAGGCACCGTCGAACCGATGCTGAGCAGAAACCTGCATGCTGTGGTAGTTCGAATTGTAACGGGTTTCAACGGCCTGGATCGAACGATAGCCGCGATACGGCCTGATCTGGTCGAGGATAGCGGTTGCCGCCGAACTTAAGAACGCGGTTCCCGCAACCTGACACGGTCCGAGCGTGACGCCCGGTCCGCCGAGATAGGTGGCACCGGTTGCACAACCCGTGGCTCCGCGGTTGATCGCGTCGCCCGGACGAACCAGGTTCTTTTCGAAACCACCGATCAGGTTGGTCCCCTTCGAACCATAGTAGCCGACCGTGACGACCGTCTTGCTCGTCAACTGACGCTGAAAGTCGAGCGACCAATGCTGCATGTACGGCGTCTGCCAATGCGGATCGATCGAACGGATGTTGTTTGCGGCCGCACCAGCGACTATAGCTGAACATCCGCCGGGCGTCGGGTTCGAAAGATTCACACCGGTCACCGAACAGGTCTGCTGGAACGGAGGATTGAGGCCGATCATCTGAAGGACCATACCGTTGAGCACCTGCTCGTGGTAGATGCCGTAACCCATGCGGACCGAGGTGTCTCCCTTGCCGAACGGATCCCAAGCCATTCCGATACGGGGTGCGAAGTCCTTTTTGGATACATCCAGAATGAACTTGCCCCACGGCGACTGGGTCGTCGTACAGTTCGGGAACGCTACGTTGTTTTGGCCATTGTTGATCATGCCGTTACAAAAATTGCCGGTACCGACCACGCGGTTACCCGCGCCCGTAACTGCAGGAGCAGCTGCCGGATTCCACAATTCAGGAACAAAGTTGGTCAGTCGGCCATTCTTATCCCACGGCGAGCCAAAGAATGAATAGCGGATGCCGGCGTACAACGTCAGGTTGCGTCGGATCTTCCATTCGTCCTGAGCATAAGCCTCGAAGGCTTTCTGGCGGAGGTCAGCGGTGTAGTCAAAGCTCGCCTGTGTGAACGAGACATTAGTTCCCATAAGGAAGTTCGCCCACAACTGTTGGGTCGTGTTTCCGCCCGGTGCGATAACGTTTGAGGTCCCGCCCGGCGTATTGAACCCCGAGAAGATGCCTTCGTTGTTACCTGCGAGAGCGTTTTCGTTCTTGCGGTACTTCGAATACATCACACCGAATTTCATCGTGTGATTTCCCTTGATCCAGGTCGCCGAGCCGGCCGTGTTCGACTTCCATGAGAAGTTGTCATACGGACCAAAGCTCTGAAGTGCACTGAATCCGTTACCGCTGATCGTCGGTACGCGGTCACGCTGGTTCGTATATGCCAGCGGCGGATTGATCGGTGATCGTGAACGCGAAAGGAGCCCGATGTTTTCGCTCAGGATAGCTCCGTAGCCGAATGTATATCTTGCTTCAACGATGAAGGTCGGCGTGAAGGCATAGGTTGACTGAAGCGTATGCGTTCTGCCCGGCGAGTTTGTTGAAGTCGTCGAAACTCCCGGCAAACCGGAACCCGACGAAAATAGCGAGTTGACATCGATCGTCGGGATCTTGTCCTGCTGATAACGGTAATACATCGACCACTTATCTGAGAAGCTGTGGTCGATCTTCAAAACTTCCTGACGAAAGTCCGCGACATTCGGAGCCACCGCAATTAGCTGGTTAGCAACCGAGGTGTTCGGCAGCGGCAGGTTGTTGTAAATGTACTGGATGTACTGTGCCGCGACCGGGTTAATGTTAGGCAGCGTGGTGTTCGCTGCCTGCGTTACCGTACAGGTCGAGCCGGTCGCCTGCAAACAGATCGGGACCGTAAAGAACCCGGCACGCTGCTGAGCCGTCGGGACCGTGGAGGTCAACGTCTGCGAGCGGCGGTCTTTACGCTGTTCTTCTGAAAAGAAGAAGAATGTCTTGTCCCATTTGCGGAACCAACCCTTGTCATTCTCGCCAAAGTTGAGGAAATAGACCGGGCCGCCGATCGTGAATCCATAGTTATTGTAACGGAACGGAGGACGGATAGCCTTGCCGTCGGCGTTACGGCCAAGAACCGGATTGGTCTGGCTGTTGATCAGCGGAGTATTCGCGTTGAACTTGTCATTTCTGACAAATTCAAAAGCACTAAATCGAAACTTGCTCGTACCGCTGCGGGTCACGACGTTGACCTGGCCGCCGCCGCTGCGTCCGGACTCGGCCGGATAGAGCGAACGCAAAACTCGGAACTCACCGATCGAATCAACGCTCGGGTAAGCCTGGATCGTAAGGTTCGATCCGCGGTCGGTAATGTCCGCACCGTCAACCGTAAAGGTATTCTGGCTCGAACGTGCTCCGTTGACCGAGATCTGAACCGTATTCGCCTGCCCCTCAGGGTTGACCGTACCTTGGTAAACCTGATCCGAAAGGTCATTCGAGACGCCCGGAGCGAGTGTTACAAGTTGTGTAAAGTTACGGTTATTGATCGAAAGTTCGCGAACCTGGTCGCCGTTGATGACCGTGCCGCTGGTGGGCGAGGTCAGGTCGACCGCAACCGGGTCGGCGGTAACCGTGACGGTTTCGGAAATATTTCCGGCGGTAAGCGTTACATCGACCGTACGCCGCTGACCGACGTCGACCTTGATGTCAGTGCTGACCGATTTCTTAAAGTTCGCGGCCTCAACCGTGACCGTATAGGTACTGATCCCGATATTCGGAACGGAAAATAGACCGTCCTCATTAGTGGTCAGCGTACGCACAACAAGATTACCCTTCGAGGGATCCGTTATGGTAACAGTGGCGCCTGCGACTGCGGCACCATTTGCGTCGCGAACGGCGCCGGCGATCGATCCTGTGACCTCTTGTGCGAATGAGACCGCACTGAGCGAGAGCAGGCAGGAGATCGCAAAAATAATCGAAAACAATGCTTTTTTGCTCATATTTTCCTTTCCTTTGTCGATTTTTCTTCTGAAGCCAAGAGTTTAATCCATAAGGAATATTGACGTTTATGGAGTTTTATTCAAATTTTCGTTATCACTACGGATACAAAAACCTGATTCATTTCGCGTAAACGTAATAAAATGGCTACTTTCTTACAGTCGTGTTAATTCTGCAATGTTTATAACTCTAAACCGCTTATTTGTAAAGCAAATATAGTGCCCGACGACGCGCGAATTCTTCATTTTTTGTGCCCGTCGCGTTCTCGATCATTTGCGGTGTATCACCGCGTTTGACCGCATCGAGCACCTCGGCATTCACAAGCAGTCTGGCGTATTTGTCGGCCTGCCAGTCGGTCGGGTAGTTTTTGCGAAGGGCGGCCGCGATCTCATAGCCTGTCCTGACGGAATTGAATTCGGTTCGATTAACTATCACGATGTTGATACCACCGCATTCTTCGTCCTTAAAGACAGATGCCTTTGGCTTAAACCTGACCGGGACGAACCGAACCCCTTTGATATTTCGCTCGTTCAGATACGCCGCCAACTTGCGGCCGTCGAGCCATGGGGCACCTACTACCTCAAACGGCGTGTCGGTCCCGCGTCCAACCGACACATTTGTCGTCTCAAGCAAGCCGATCCCGGGATAAAGGGTCGCTTCGGTCAGCGATCGCATATTCGGGCTCGGGTTTACCCACGTCTGGCCCGTCTCGTCGAACCACATCGAACGCGACCAGCCGTCCATCTTGACAACCCGGACATCTGCACCGATCTTTCGTTCGGCATTCATCATAATTCCGAGTTCGCCGATGGTCAGGCCATAGCGAACCGGGATCGTGTGGGCGGCGATGAACGAAAGTTTGTCCTCGTCGGCTAAGGCACCTTCGACCGTATTGCCGTTGATCGGGTTTGGGCGATCCAACACGATGACGGGAATTTTCACCTTTGCGGCCTCTTCCATAACATTCTTGAGCGTCGCCGTGTAGGTGTAGAATCGTGCCCCGATATCCTGTATGTCGTAGACGATCGCGTCGAGCCCAGCGAGTTGTTCAGGTTTCGGCCGACGCATTCCGTCTTTGTAGAGCGAATAAACAGGCAGCCCGGTTTTCTCGTCCTTGCTGTCGTCGATTTTCTCCGTATCAAGCTCGCCGCGAATGCCGTGTTCCGGTGAGAACAATGCCACGAGGTTTACATCCGGAGCTTCTTTCAGGATATCGATCGTCTGCTTCCCTGCCATATTGCGGCCAGTGTGATTGGTGACGAGTCCGATCTTGAGCCCTTTCACCTCCTTAAATCCCGACCTTTCCAAAACGTCGATACCGTTCAACACAGGTGTGCGGACACTCTTGTCCGCATCGCCGGTTCGTCCGGCGAGACTGGTCACGGTCGGCGTAGCTCCAACCGTTGCGGACAAGAGCGTCCGCGCTCCGTTGACGAACTTTGGCAGTTGTCCGGCAACCGTCGCGTTGTACCGGGCCTCTGCTTCCTTCCACTTTTCAACCGGCGTGTCTTCTATGGCGGATGCGACAACCGTCGCAACCTTCGCCCGGAGAGGGCCGACGTCGCCTTTGCCGTCGGGGTGAACCCGGTTTGATAAAAAGACATAAAACGTCTGCGAGACCGGATCGATCCAAACGCCGGTTCCCGTAAAACCCGTGTGGCCGAACGAACCAAGCGGAAAAAGCTCGCCGCGATTCGACGAGAACGAAGTGTTAATGTCCCACCCGAGCCCACGAGCATCGCCGGATTCGGAAACAACAATCGGCGCAGTCATCTTCGCAACCGTCTGTGGCGACATCACCCGCTTCCCATCAAGCGTCCCGCCATTTAGCATCAACTGGCAATAGCGAGCTAGGTCGTCGGCGGTAGAGAAAAGTCCGGCGTGTCCAGCGACACCTCCCATTCGGTAAGAAGTTGGGTCGTGAACTTCGCCACGCAGAATCTTTTGGCCCGTTTTTTCGTCACCTTCAAATTGCAAACCAAGATAACTGTTCTGTCCGCGAACATTCTCTGTAGGGGCAAAATCGGTTGGAAACTTCTCAACTGAGTTCAAGTAAAGTCGCCCCTGTTCACCTGACTTTAATCGAGGGAAGAAGCTAGTATTGTGCATACCAAATCCCTTCCAAATATGATGCCTAGAGAAATTGAAAAGTCCCGGTGGTCCGCCTAGCCGCTCGACAATTTCCCCTAGCACAATGAACCCAATATCCGAATAAACAAACCTCGTCCCCGGAGCCGCTCGCAGTTTTTCTTTTTTCAGTGCAGCGAGCATGCCTTCGCGGCCGGTCCATTTTTCGCCGAGGTCAAAATCGGGGCGGTAACCGGAGGTGTGGGTGAGGAGCTGCAGGATCGTGACGCGTTTGGCCTGCGGGTCGTCGATGTCGGTGATGTACATCCCGACAGTGTCGTTGAGCCGCAGTTTGCCCTGCTCGACGAGGATCATGATCGACGTCGCGGTCGCGATCGGCTTGGTTAAGCTTGCAACGTCAAAGATCGTATCGACCGTCATCTTCTCGACCGTCGGCACCAGCGAACGGTTGCCGTAAGCCTTGCGAAAAACGATCTTGCCTTTATGTCCGACGAGCACGACCGCCCCGGGCAGCTTCTTGGCCGCAATATCGGCCTCGACAAGTGCGTCGATCTGATTCAACTTCGCCGCATTCATCCCGACCGCGCCCGGTGCGGCCACTGGCAAGCCCTGAGAAGAGGCATCAACCACAGATG
>CALDGX010000020.1 GCA_937941715.1 uncultured Chloracidobacterium sp.
CTCAAGGTCAACAGCGACTATGACCTTGTTGCCCGCGCGATACAGGCTGACCGGTCTGATCTCACGGGGGAGCAGGCCTGCACGTCGCCCCGGAGCATTCTTCGGCGAAAATGCCAAAATCTCATTTGGGCCAAGTGCCTCGGGGACTGGATCCAGTCCGCTCGCGAAACGTCTGGCCTGGATCACGTCAGCTATTGTCAAGGCGCCGTTGCCGCCGTCATTTCGCGGCGCGGTATCGGCCCGCTGCAGTTCGTTGTACTGAAGGTTGACATCCAGGGCAGCTACAAACCGACGAACCTGAGTAATGTCGTCACCGGTCAAGCTGCCGTCGCTGCCGTTTGGTCGTGGAGCAACGTCGCCTTCAGTATCGCCGCCGAACACCTGGATCACCGCATCCGGAGTGGTTGGAGCGGCTTCGATATTACCGGCGTTATCCCTTGCTCTTGTGTGGAATCGATACAACTTGCCCCATTTTCCTGCAAACTGTATCGAGTTCGCCTGCGAATTCAGAACATAGGGGGCGTAAGCGGCCCCATCCTCCGAGTACAGAACATCAAATCCCTTGAGGCCTGAGCCGGTGGCGTCATCGTTTCCGATCCATTCGAGATCGAAGATAGGTATCGTACTGGTTGGCGGCAACGGTGAGAGTTGACTCGTTGGAATTCCGCTATCAAGCAAGTTAGAAACCGTGTTCGTTATTATCGGCTCATTAGCGTCAAAGACGATCGTTGCGTTGTTTATCAGATCGGTCCGAGTCGGCTGCCCTGCGGTCGGCTCGACCGTAAATGTAACATAGCCCTCACCATCACGATTTGCATTGTTGGGAGGAAGCAATCCGACCAACGGATCAAGTGGTGCCTCGCCCGTTTCAGGATCTATCGCCTGCATCGTCCAAAAGACGCGCCGATTCACAAGGTCGAGCCCGGCCAGGACATCAACCTGCAGATTATTGAGATCCGCTCCAAGCTGGATCCGAGCCTGATAAGACGCTTGGTTATCAGGTACCACTATCTGCTCCTGTTTGAATCCGATCTCCTTGATCCGGACTGTTCGCGGATCGAGTGTCAGCGGAAGCTGATCGGATATAAAGATCTTTTGTGCTGGCGCCGTCGCGGTTGCCAGATTCTCGAAATTTATTCGATATGGGATGGGAACTTTGTCCGGAACGAATCGCTCACCTCCATACCCAGCCGGCCCGATCTTCTCGTTTGGATCAAACGACGTAAAACTCAGGACCACGTATTCAATTCCTAACGGTTGCAGGCATTGATAGAGTTGGTACATCAACTGCGCAACGCTGATCGAAATGGCCACCGCCTCGTACCACGGAATACTGGTATTGATAACATCTGTTGCGCAGTCGAGTCCGGAATCGGCAACTCGACCTATGAAATTTGCCATGACCGCAGAAAAGGTAAATGCCGCTCCTACCTGATCCGTCTGGCCTCCCGTCGAAGCACTAAGAATACCGCCGGTGATCGTATCCGATACCCCGGATACCAACCCCAAAAGAAATCGGCCGCAGTCGCCAATTGCTTCAACTCGTTTTAATAACTGGCCGAGAACCAAATATGCGAGTTGCCTTACCAGTTCCGCCCAACAATCTGCGTTGATCGAGGCTTGCGGCGCTCGATTTGCAAGCGAGCGGATCAAAGCTTCTGTGTTTTGCTGGCCATCTGCCTGCGTGGAACCCGCCTCAAAAATTTCTCCAAGAGGCGGCAATGTGACCGACTGTATCGAGTAGGAGTTCAGACTTGATGGAATATTCAAGCTAATTCCAAAATTTATCGAACTTCTGGCTCGCAAGATCGGGATCAGGAGAATAATTACGCGGCGATCACCTACATCGAAGTGAGTTGGAAGTGGCAACTGCGTACCAGGAAGAAATGCTGATGCCGGAAGATCGAAGATATTAGAGCGGTCAAGTTCGTAGTTGACCTTTGGAAGGTCAATAATGAACGGAACGTTTATAGCATCGTTGTTTCCATCATTGCGAGCCGAAAGGGTGTATCGGAAACGCCCTCCGAGCCCGGCCCTGTATGCTCTCGGGCCCTGCGTAAACTCGCTGAGTTGGTGTCCGCCACCGGCCGTGATCGTAAAACCATCCGCAAGTTGTGTGGTGGCTCCACCCGGATTTGTGACAACTACGTCATAAATGCCCGGAGCTTTTGACTTAAGATCAAACAGAGCCGCGATCTTGGCAGTAGAGACTCGGTGCATTACCGGCAAGATCTCTGTCCCCGTTGGACCGACGAGTTTTACCGTTGCTCCTTGTCCGAATTTGGCACCTTTTATCAAGAGAGTCGCATAGCCTCCGTTGCCGGCGGTTTCGGGTTCTATCGTTCGAATCGAGAAGGGTAGTATCTTCGCCTCGACGGTGATGTTCTGATCTGGTACGCTGCCGCCGACCTTTGACGATTGCTTTGCAGGGTTCTTGTCGAAGTTGCCTGCGAAGCTTTCAGGAATAAGGTCAGTGCGGACCATCGAGTAATAGTCGCCTTCCTCCGTTTCCGGAATGAAATTCTCCTGATCACCTTCGCCGGGTCGTGAACTCTGGAAATCGTAATTGGCTCGGCTGACCATGGTGTCGAACTTTGTAAATACTTCGTTCGAACGCTGCGGCAGGTTCGTATCTAAGGTGAATACGAGCGTCTCGGCGGGATCGGTCACGTACTTGAAGAATAGCTGCGCGCCATTGCCAAGCGTAGTGTTTAGCGGCGTATTAAGCGCTAGCTGAGTCACGCTCACCGTGGTAGTACTCACCGAGGACGTTACGTTGTTAGCCTCATTACTTTCGCGAATGCGGTTTTGTGCGTCGGTGCGAACGATGACGTAGTAGCTGCCTTCTTCGACCGGCGGCAAAGCTCCGCTCCAGATTCCTGAATATGTACCTCCGCCCGCAGGAACGCTTGTTGTCTGGCTGGAAAAGTCGCGAACGCCGACTAGTATGTCACTCGCATCCCAAAACTGATCTCGCGATAGGTAGAACGTGTCACGCCATTGACCTTCGACCGGATTCACGCCGGTATTCTGAACCGTCCAACTGAACGAGGCGACACCCCCGACATTCACCGATGCGGGCGGCGTAACATTTGTGATATTCAATTCTGCCGGCGGCGGTACGACCAAGTTTACTGTGACAGGCGAACTTGTATTATTTGCGTTGTTGCTTTCAACAACGCTGTTGTTCCGGTCCGTGACCACAAAGATCGTGTAAGTTCCGGTCAGGCCGACGGGGACGAAGAACGAAGCAGTAGCAACATAATTTGCACCGCCGGCAAGAGCACCGGTCCGCGTCCGATAGCCGAGCGTGGTGTCCGACGGGTCTAAAATCGAATCGCGCGACAATATGACATAGTCGCTCCAGCTTGATGCAAGCGTTGGTGATGTGCCTACGTTCGTTACGGTCCATGAAAAATCTCGATACGTACCGGAATATTGCGGAGCGGACATCGAAACAGAACCGACGGTAAGGTCGACTGCCGGAGCGGTCATTGTTATCGCGGCCGATGCTCGAACGTTGTTCGATTCGAAGCCCGAATCGGTCGTACCTTCGTAAATGTTCCGGCCGGTATCGGCCGCGACAAGTATGTAGTAAGTTCCGGGTGCGACGTTACCCATCGAAACATTTGACTGCTGAGGATACGTCTGTCCGGAGCCAAGGATCACGTTATTCAATGCGCTGCCAATAGCGATATCGCCGCTGCTCAGGCTAGTGTCCGACGAGAGATAAACGGTGTCTCGGAACGTTGATGAATTCGGCGGCATTGGCTGATTCGCATTTCGGCCAACCCACGAAACATTGAACGTGTCGCCAACGGTCGCCGACGTCGGAGCAGTGACAGTATCGATCACGAGATCAGGTAAGTTGTTCTGAACAGTAAAGTTAGCCGACTGGGCCGAATTGTTGCTCTCGGACGAGCCACATTCCGGAACATTGTTGGTGCTATCGGTGCCGATCGAAAGGTAGTAGTCGCCCTGCATATACGCGGGCAATCCGACGGCTCGGGTCTCGGTGTAGCTGCCCCCGGCTGCCAAGCCGCCTGTTCGTTCGAACGAGCCGATCAATACAGAACCAACGCTCGGCGTAAGTGAATTGAGATATACCCGGTCAAACCAACGTAACGCAGTGGCACTTCCGGTATTGGCAACGGTCCAGCTCACCGGCACTGTTCCACCCGGCGTCGTGATCGCCGGCACGGTGAAATTGGTTACCTGAAGATCCGGCGGGATCGTGGATAGCGTAATTTGCTTAGCCGGGCTCGCATTATTCGCCTCAGCGTCAAACCCCGGATCAAATTCAAATTGTCGACCGTTATAGTCCGCAACCGCGAACAAATAATATGTGCCGTTCGGCAAACAGTAGGGTGTAGCGACGTTTAAGGTGACAGGATGCTCGGCTCCGGGGCCAAACGGGTCCCGATCATAATACGTCCCGAGCAGCGTGTCAGTTGATGCCTCGAATGTTGCATCTGTCGACAAATAGACCGCATGATACAAGAATGCGTTCGCAGCAAATGCACCTTGATTGCGCACCGTGAACTCGACAGAGAATAGACCACCGCTGGCGACCGTCGCCGGAGCCGTTGGTTGACCTGGAACAACGAGATCCGGCGGCGTTACGAGAATGTTCATCGGAGCGCCGGGCTCGGCAGTATCGCGTCCTGTGTTGTTGTTTTCGCCGGTATATTCATACACGGTGTTTTGATAATCAGTTACGACAAAGACGTACCAGAGGCCTTCGAGATCTGACGGCAGGTAAGCAAGTTGATATGTTGGCGGGTTCTGAGTTCCAACTCGATTTTGCGAGGTGTGCGTGGTCGCATTTCCTGCAGTCGGCCCGTATAACTCATCACTTGTGAAGATCAGCCTGTCTTGGCTTGTGTTAAGTGTGGTATCTCGAGACAGATAGATCCTATCCTTTCGTGCGATCGCGTCGTCGGTGCCGATATTTCGGATCGTGTAGCTGATCGATATTGGTTGTCCGGCGAATACTTCGTCGGGCGCCTGAACCGTCTCGACCGTTAGGTCGGGCAACGGCGGGACGTTTACTGTAACGGGACGAGAAAGCAGATTATTCGTGGTGCTGGTCTCGTTTACCGTTGAATTCGAGTTCGTGCGGACATGGAAATAATAAGCTCCGCTGATGCCGCGGGGGATCTTGACCGTCGCCGTCGCGGTGTAGCTTTCGCCGGGATTGAGGGCCGTGATGCTTGATGGCTCAGCGAGTTTTGTCGCGCCACTAGTGCTGGTCGGGCTGGTCCCGATATAAAGAGCATCCTTCCACTGAGGTGCATTTGTCGGGCCGGTGCCGTTGTTTGTCACGGTCCATTGAACTTGCACGGTCTGATCAAAGAACACCGTGGGCGGACCGGTCACATTAGTAACGACGAGGTCGGGTCGAAGAGCCTTACGAACATAGATCGGCTGAACGCGGACGTTGTTTCCTTCGTTGACGCCTTCATTCACCAGAGTTGTCGCATCTGTCTGGATAAGCAGATAGTACGTGCCGGACGCCGGGACATTTGCGTATGGGATCGTAATATTCTGGATCCGATCCGCCGTCGCTCCGGCAGCAAGTCCTCCGGTCAAAGTGAAACTGCCCAATGTCGTATCGCTACCTACGGTTTGATCTGCCGAAAAATATACACGATCGACAAGGTTCGCCGTCGTCGCTCTGTTGCCCGCATTAGCCGTTGTCCACGACAGCGAAAACACGGTATCGGTATCAACGTCAGCCGGAGCACTCGATGCGGTGACCTGCATATCCGCGACACGGTAGTCGAAGGTTGTGGGAGCAAAGGTGATGTTGTTTGTTTCGCCGGTTGCAGTTCCTTCGGCGATCGCGTTTCCGGAATCGGTCTTCACATAAAAAAAGCCGGGGCCGTTGGGCCGTACCGGAGTCGTCGGGATGTTGACGTTGCGTGTCTGCGGACTCGTTGCACCCGCGGCTAAGGTCGATATGGAAAACGTCGAGATTACCGAGATGTCGTCGGCGTTGCCAGCTGTATTGTCTTCCGAATAAAAGATTTGATTACTAAAACTGGCACCGGTCGTCGCATTACCTGCATTACGTACGTTAAAGGTCAGAGAGTAGCTGACGCCCGGCTCAACCGTCGGAGGCACAACCAGATTCTCGACGACAAGATCCGCTGTGTTCACTTGAATTTGGCGGACAATTTGATTATTAGCTGTTTGGCCGCCTTCATTTAGCGAGTTTGCAGGATTCGTCGCAAAAATCAGGAAGTACGACCCCGATGCCGGAATGAGGTTTGCAGAGATCGTCGCCGTACTATTCTGGGTCTGAGAAGCCCCGGCCGCGAGAACGCTGCCGCTGATAGTTCGAAGCAACGTGTCATCATCACTGAGCACATTGTCCACCGAAAAATAGACGGTATTGCTGTAACTGCCCGAACCTGACGTCGTTACCGGCCCGATGTTCTGAACGGTCCAACTTACAGCGTTCGATGTTCCGGGCGTGGTCGTGGCCGGGGCAGTAAAGGAGACAGCCAGCAGATCAGGCCTCGCCGGATGGAGAGAGATGCTGTGCTCGGCTTGTGCGATCGTGGGTAAATTTCGTGTTGCGAGGACGCCAGCCGTCCGATACAGAGTGCTGGCTTCCGAAGTTATCGGAAAATTCACCGTTGTTTCGCCTTCCGGGATCACAACGCTGGCCGGAACGGTGATCGCACCGATTGCTCCAAGTGTTGACAAGGTAACGGTCGTGCCTCCGGGCGGTGCAGGGTCTGCGAGGTAAAGAGTTCCGGTGGTTGATGAACCTGAGGCCAACGGATGCGGCGAATTGATCCGCATCGACAGGGTAGGAACAGTGGTTGTGGGCACTCCCCAATGGAGCCCATTGATGCCTTCGAAGAAACCGGTCAGGTCGACGTCTTCGACATCGGCTGTTGTGAGATCATAAGTCCGTACTCCGTAACCCCGGACCTCATACTCCGCAATCTCGTCATATTGGCCGATGGGATAAGCGATCTTTGTCCCATCAGGCGACCAGACGGGTTCGCCAAAGAATCCCGGCGGTAAATGGTCTTGGATCGTTGCTCCCGTAATTGAGTTAATGATCCTTAACTTTCTAACGGCAGTTGCGGGATTTCCTGAGCCCTCGACATAGTAGAGTGCGATCTTTGTTCCGTCGGGCGAATATTGCGGTGAGATGGGCGTGACATCGTCGTTCGACGCATAGACCATCGTGCAGCCGCCGCTGCCGTCGGTCGGAACACGAAAAATAGCATAAACTTCTAAAGCAGAATCCCATTGAACATAGATCAAGTGGTTTCCGTCAGGAGAATAGTCAGGTGAGTGCGGACCATAAATGCCGGGGATCAGATCTTGGCCGGGACGACGACGCACGGTATTTGGCATTCCGGACGATGTACATTCTGAGATGTCGATGTCCGTTTCGATTCCGGTATAAACACCAACCGTTTTCAAATTATCTCCGTTATCAAGGAACGCTATATGATTTCCGTCGGGAGAAAATGTCGGCTGCATCGGCCCCAAAAAGGAACTGGTGAAAATACGCGTCTGGTCTGAACCATCCGCATTCATTGTGTAGATCGAACGATAATCGTGACGGGTATAATAGTTAGTGTTGTCGGGAGCATCGCGCAAACTTACAAACACGATCTTTTTGCCGTCAGCGGACCATTGCGGCTCAAAATCATCAATTGCTGAAAGCGGTAACGGGGTACCGCTGGGTTGAATGATCTGGAGCTTGTCCCTTCGAGAGCCGCTCAAATATGCCAGTCCATTTCCCTGGCCGACGATGATGCGGTCGCCGCTGCTGCCATACGCATTGTCGGGCGTCGGTCGCCGCGTATCGCCGGCTTTCGATGTACTGCTTCTTGCAACGGGCAATGATATCTTCGACGCCAAGTTGGCGACACCCTCAAGCAGCGAAGCACTTGCAGTCCTATCAAGCGCAGTGCCGGCAGCCGTCAACGAGATCACCAAAGCTAATACTGCGAGTACAAATCGAACAGTTCGAATACGACCAAAAGCCATCATTTACCCTCACTTTTCTAACCGGATTGTTCCCTTGTAGAAAAATGCGAGAAATGACGGCTTTTGCCGACAATCTTTTTTTAATTTTTGATCAGTTTACGCTGCGATCCGCGCTCCCATTATTTCCCCACGGCCTTTTCAGCACAGATCCGGCCGCCGCTGGCGACCTTGCCGGACAGCGAATCGAGCTTATCGACAGAATCGATGATCCGGGCCCGTAGATCTTCGAGGGTGATCGACGGTTCGGCCGCGACGACCAGAGCCGCTATCCCCGAGACATAGGGCGTGGCCATCGACGTGCCAGATGCTTCGCGATAACCTTCGCCGAGCCAGGTCGACAGAATATCCTTGCCCGGTGCGGCAACGTGGACCGTCTCTGCCCCGTAGTTTGAGAAAGACGCCAGTTTGTCGTTGCGGTCGAGAGCGGCCACGCTGATGACGTTTGGCAATTTATAGTTTGAGGGATAGTGCGGGCGGCTGTCGTTATCGCTGCCTTCGTTGCCGGCCGCCGCGACGAACAATATACCGGCTTCACCTGCCGCCTTTATCGTATCTTCGAGAGCCTTGGATCGCTGCGTCGAGCCCCAGCTGGCGCTGATGACCCGTATGTTGACGCCCTTTTTCTTTCGGTCGACAGCATAATTGATAGCTTCGATGGCGTCGTCGGTATTGCCGAAACCGCCCCGCCCCAGAAACTTGAGCGGCATGATCTTGACCTTCCAATTAATACCCGTAATGCCTTCGCCGTTATTGCCTTCGGCCCCGATAATTCCCGCGCAATGTGTACCGTGGCCGTTGTCGTCCATCGGGTCGGCCGTCTGATCGGTTCCGTTAAATCCGTTAAGGTCATTGTATGAGCCGAGTTCATCGTCGGTGTAAGCCGGAATGTTTGCCGGCCTGATCCACATATTCTCACGAAGGTCGACGTGGGTGTAGTCAACACCGGTATCGAGGACTGCGATGACCACATCAGAGTTGCCGCGGGTCTTTTCCCAGGCCTGAAGGGCTCCCAGATCGGCTTTGGCCTTTCCACCGTCCTGTCCCGAGTTATTAAGTGCCCACTGGTCGCCAAACAATGGATCGTTCGGCGTTGCGGCTGACCCGACGCGATCGACCAGATCCATACGCTTGGCGGCCGATGCCGGATCGTCGAGGTTTATACGATAATTGGGTTCGGCATATTCGACATTCTCGAGCGCAGCGTATTCGGCGGCGACCTTTTCGGGGCTTGCGTCTTCGAGGTCATTTATCTCTACGAGGCCGCTGACCGCTTCGATCTCGTCAGTTACAACATCGTGCCTCGACGAAGCAATTGCGCGGATCGCATCAAGTCCGGTACCGGGCTTGAACCTGACCAAAACCTCCGGCGTTCCGGCGAGTCCCCGCGACTTTCCGGACGCAGCCGGATCGACCCGCTCAGTGCGAGCTGGCGAAGACTTGAGAGCCGATTTCCAGCGTTCGATCTGCCCGACCACCGCTGCGAGCGTCACCAAAACAACGGCTAAACCAATATGGATCCAAAAATTGCTGCGATTCATAGTACTACTCCCAACCGTTAACTACTCTATGACGTAATTTCGCCCGTGATAGTTGTGCAGACGCAACTGATATTTATCAGCCCTGTATTCATATCGATGGCCGTGCGTCTCAAGCTCGATCTGCCAGCCGCTCGAGATCATCTGCGCGGACATCTCACCGTCGACCGGTGCTCCGAGCGCCATGTCCGGAAAGTCCTTTTCAGAAACGCTTTTTTCAGCGATCTCCGTCACCGAGAGATTGAGACGTTTGGCAAGGTCTTGCTTGGCCCGTGATACTGCTGAACTCTGTGTAAAATTCATATTTTGTCGATATTAGGTATCCTGAACCCTCTACGCTCCCAAGTCAATGAAAGTTCGGCTTCAGATTTGTTGACGCAGTTTTCGAATGGTTAAATTTCGCGTGATCTCGACGGTCGCGGGTACTATGTATGTGGCACACGCAAATCCCAGTATCAACCCCGTCACAAATCGTGTGAGATGGGTATTATCCCAGATCCCGAATATCGTCAGGGACCAGTCGATGCCGGCCGGCACAAGTGAGAGAAAGAGCCAGATACGGGCAAGCGGCTCGACATCGTCGATCGGGCGCCAAAGCGGATAGGCCAGAAACCCGGCGACCAGGCCGAAATAAACGCCAAAGCAACGAGAGCACACACCAAACTGTTCACCGGCGACGAAAAACGAGCGTTCCGGCATTTGGTGACAAATGAACGAGTAAAAATGGTAAAACGGCCCGGAAAGGGATGTCTGCCCAAACGATTTGAGGATCGGAGCGGCGACGATAGCGGCAGCCCAAACGACAACGACCGCAAGCCCGACCAGCCAGACGCGTGTCGCCTGTCGCCGCAGCCGATCATAGATCTCGACCGGAACATAATTTTGGGCGGCTTCGCTCATACTCCTGTCAGCCCGACTATCGTCAAAAACGAGATCTCGGGAAACGGAGGGTAGTGATCGAACCGCCTCCGTTTCCCAAACTACCAACATTCAGATGCAGATCAGAATCTGATGACGGCGTCCGGCCCGCCTTCGACGTGAACGGTATCGACAAAGCGGATACTCTTCGAGTCGGTGGTCATAACGACCGAATGTGTCCGTTTGCCGGCACCAAAGAACCTTACACCGCGGAGTAGGGCACCATCGGTAACACCGGTCGCAGCAAATATGATCTTCTTGCCAGGTGCGAGGTCGTTTGTGTCGTAGATCTTGTTCGGATCCGATATTCCCATCTCGCTGAGCCGTTTCATCACTTCTTCTTCAGCCGGCACCTTTGACTTGTCGACGCCCAACCGATCCGGGTCCCAAACGAGCTTGGCTTGTATCTCACCATTGAGGCATTTCATCGCAGCCGCCGTGATGACACCCTCGGGGGCCCCGCCGATGCCCATCAAAGCGTGGATATTTGTTCCGGCGACAGCGGCCGAGATACCGGCGGAGAGGTCGCCGTCCGAGATCAGGCGAATTCGGGCTCCCGACTCGCGAACCGCGTTAACGAGAGCCTTATGACGGCCGCGGTCGAGGCAGATGACCGTCAGGTCGTCGACGTCACGTCCAAGACGACGGGCAATGTTCTTGAGATTTTCTTCGACCGGAGCGTCGATATCGACCGCCCCGCGGCACGACGGGCCGACGACGATCTTATCCATATAGATGTCTGGTGCATTGAGCAGGCCGCCGCGTTCAGCCGCCGCCAAAACAGCGATGGCGTTATTGGCCCCGAGTGCACAAAGATTGGTACCCTCGAGCGGATCGACCGCAATGTCAACTTCCGGAAACTCGGCACGCGCTTCGTCGGAGAAATTACCGCCGCCGACCTCTTCGCCGATGTAGAGCATCGGTGCCTCATCCCGTTCGCCTTCGCCGATCACGATCCGGCCGCGCATCGGCACGGTGTCCATTACTTCGCGCATCGCCTCGACGGCGACGTGGTCGGAATGCTTGCGGTCACCCTGTCCCATGGTCTTGGCAGATTCGATCGCGGCCGCCTCGGTAACCCGTAGGAAATCCAACGCTAATTCACGTTCAGCTTTGTGGTTTTTCATCAGTAATTTATGGTAAATGTCGTCTAAAATATGTTCTGCTAATGAAGGCATTCTACCACTTGTGCGGCTTCATTTGACAAGTTGTCATTAGGGTATTAGCTTTTTAGATTGGTTTTCATTGTTTCTTAGGAGTTTTAGTAGAAAATGACCTATATCGTTACCGAACCTTGTGTCCAGTGTAAATACAGTGATTGTGCCGCTGTCTGCCCGGTTGAGGCGTTTCACGAGCTGCCGGATCGCCTATTGATCAACCCCGACACGTGCATCGATTGCGACGCGTGTTTGCCGGAATGCCCCGTCGAGGCGATCTATTCGGATATGTCAGTTCCGGAAGAATATATGGAGTGGCTTGAGATCAATAAAGAAGCCGAAAATTACCCGATCATCAGCGTCAAGCAGCCGGCCCTGTATGGTCCGGGCTGTAAGGGACAGCCGGAATAAGTATTGTATCTAACGAAGTTGCGAGGCGGGCATTTGCCCGCCTCTTTCTGTTTATTACTATTATTCATCAGGCCATACGTGCGGTCCGAGACACGCTCGTCCCCTTCAGTTAGCCCGAAAACAACGGCCTGCATTTGGACCCGGACAACAAAAAAGTATTGCAAAACGGAATACAAGAATGTTTAAGTGTATAGTATCACGGTAGTTTTTCGTGGCATTCCTACGCAAATGTCTATGTTCGACAACGTGAATAATCAACCCCGAAAGCGAAATCCCCGCGAAGTGGACTGGCGGATGAAGGTTCTTGTTCTCTTCGGCACGCGGCCCGAGGTGATCAAGCTAGCTCCCGTGATCCATGAATTACGTAAACGGTTCTTTCAGACCGTTGTCGTTTCCTCCAGCCAGCATAAGCAGCTTCTGACGCCGTTTCTCGAGGCTCTCGAGGTCGACGTTGATTTTGACCTCAGCGTGATGAAGCGAAATCAATCGCCGACTGAGGTATGTTCAAGGATATTGGCTAAGCTGGATAAGGTGCTCGAGGCAGAGCGTCCCGATCTGATACTCGTTCAGGGCGATACGACGACGACCCTTGCAGGAGCCTTGGCCGGATTTTACCGTCGTATCCCGGTCGGGCACATCGAGGCAGGGCTTAGGTCCGGAAACCTGATGAGCCCTTATCCGGAGGAAATGAACCGGCGGGTCGTTTCGCAGATCGCCGCCTTCCATTTTGCGGCCACCGAAAAAAACCGTCGAAATTTACTGGCCGAGGACGTCCCGAGTGACAAGATATTCGTTACCGGAAATCCGGTGGTTGACTCGCTTCGCTCCATGCTCAAAAAGGTCTCGCCGAGCCCGAAGATCAGTCAGTTGTTGAAGTCGACAGAGGGTAAGAAACGCGTGCTCTTGACCACGCACCGCCGCGAGAGTTTTGGAACGGTGATGACCGCCAATCTAAAGGTACTGCGGGCATTTGTGGAAAAACGGCCCGATGTCTGCCTCTTCTTTCCGGTTCACCCCAATCCTAACGTCAAAGACATCGCCAAAGATATCCTTGGCAAGCGTGAGCGGATCCATTTGCTCGACCCGCTTGATTATGGCGACTTTCTGGCGATCATGCAGTCCGCTTGGCTGATAGTCTCAGACTCAGGCGGCGTTCAGGAGGAGGCTCCGAGTCTCGGTAAACCGTTGCTCGTGATGCGCGAAAATACGGAGCGTCCCGAGGCGATCCGGGCCGGCGTCTCAAAATTGATCGGAAACAACCCGGGAGCGCTGAAAAAGCTGCTTGAAGAGAACTATTCGGTAGAGACCTGGATCCGGTCGGTAAAGGAGGTCGCCAACCCTTTTGGCGACGGACGTTCGGCCGCCAGGATAGTTCGAATTATCGAAGAAAAGCTCGCCTCAAAAAATATTGCCGCAAAAGCGAACCAATTAGTACTTTTCTAGGTAGTAATGTCTACGAACGACGCCGACAACAAGCACCTGCTCACCGTAATGGTCGAGGACTATTTCCATGTCGGCGCATTCGGCAACCTCATCCAACAGCGGAATTGGGCCAATTTTGTCCCGAGATATGAGCAGAACACCCGAAAGGCTCTCGACCTTTTAGATCAATATGACACACGGGCGACGTTTTTCGTTCTGGGATGGATCGCAGAGCATAGCCCTGACCTGGTGCGTGAGATCGTCGCCCGCGGCCACGAGGTCGCCAGCAGAGGGTATTATCACCGGAGCCTCGAAAATCTCTCTATCGAAGAATTTAGGGATGACCTTCGCCGTACAAATGACGCAATTGAAAATGCCTCGGGCCAAAAGGTGATCGGCTACAGAGCGGCTGAAAAGCTGCCGTTCGAGAAGCACGACTGGGTTTTGGACGTACTGGCAGAAGAGGGTTTTACTTACGATTCATCATTTTTGCCAAGACGCGGCGATAACGCTGATAAGCAGGTCGCTCATCGATACGAGCACGGTGATTCGGCCATTTGGGAGTTTCCATACTCGACCCGCGACCTCGGCATCGGACTGCTTCCGATATCGGGCGGCAACTATTTTCGTCAGATACCGTATACGCTTATGCGGCGTGCCGTCAGGGATTGGCATAAGCGGTCTGATTCCCCGTTCATATCTTATTTTCACGTTTGGGAGCTCGATCCTGAACAACCGCGAATCTCCGCCGCCTCACGATACAGCCGGATCCGGCATTATCGAAACCTGGATAAGATGGAGTGGATTCTCCACGAAAATCTTGCGTTGTACAAATGTATCGGCATTGCCGACCATTTGGGCCTGAGTCGCGAAACTCATGTTTCCGTCGAACCGGTCGCCAACCATGCGAATGAGTTGACCGTGAATGCCTCTCCGTCAGCGGACCTTACGCCGGTGTCGATCGTGATCCCGTGCTACAACGAACAGGAGTCTCTGCCATATTTGGCCAAAACTCTCGCATCTGTCGAAGCCGGACTCAATGGGATCGGCTACACGTCGCAGCTGATCTTCGTTGATGACAAGAGCCAGGACGACACGCTGACCGTGATCCATTCACTATTCGGTGGCTCCAATGGGCTTCAGGTCATCGAGCACGAAGTAAATAAGGGCGTCGCCGGCGGGATAGTAACAGGCATTCGCGCCGCGCGGACCGAGATAGTTTGTTCGATCGACTGTGACTGCACTTTCGACCCCCACGAACTCGTCAATATGATCCCGATGCTCGAGGACGGAGTTGATCTGGTTCAGGCATCGCCATATCACAAGGACGGCGGCGTTCAGAACGTGCCCGGTTGGCGTTTGATGTTATCCAAAGGCGCTTCCATTCTCTTTAGGCGGGTCCTGCATACTAAGATCGCTTCATACACGGCATGCTTCCGCGTAATGCGGCGCATCTCGATGATCGATATCGAACCTGAGGAACTGGGTTTTCATGGAGTGCCTGAAATGCTCGGCTTACTCGACCTCAAGGGTGGTAAGATCGTTGAATTTCCGACGGTTCTCGCTGTCCGTCTTTTCGGGGCTTCAAAAATGAAGACGCTGAAGACCATCGCCGGCACCGTTAAGCTCCTCTCGCGATTGGCAATAATGCGTGTGTTCGGGAAAACCGCCCCTATTCGACCTTCTACTTCAAGTGAGAGGCTTTTGCCGGCCTCGAAGGACTGATCTAAGTCAGAAGTTAGAGTGCCAACGCCTTTTTAAGCTATCATTGGACTAGATCGCAGCTATGCCCGCCGTTTTCGGCAGGGCCGGCTTCTGACCAACTACCTTCACGGCCGGTCGTATTCATATGACACAAAATGTTGCCATTGTCGGAACGGGATTTCTCGGGATGACGCTTGCGATGCGGTTGGCGGACGCCGGTGCCAGAGTAACTCTTTACGAATCCGCTGCTGAGATCGGCGGCCTGGCATCCGTTTGGGAGATAAATAATATTATTTGGGACAAGCATTACCACGTGGTGCTGGCCTCCGATAAATACACGCGAGACCTTTTCGTCGAGTTGGGACTGGCCGACGACTTTCGCTGGGTCGAGACAAAAACTGGCTTTTATACCGACGGTGACCTGTTGTCGATGTCGGATACGCTTGAGTTTCTTAAATTTCCGCCGTTGGACATTATCAGCAAGCTCCGTCTCGGGGCGACCATTTTTTACGCCTCGCGGGTAAAGGACTGGAAGCGTCTCGAAAAGATCACGGTCGAAGAATGGCTGACCAAACTCTCGGGAAAAAAGACGTTTGAAAAGATATGGATGCCGCTGCTGAAAGCAAAGCTCGGCGAAGCATACAAGGACACAGCGGCATCATTCATATGGGCGACGATCCAGCGGATGTACTCGGCCCGCCGTTCCGGTATGAAGCGCGAGATGTTTGGCTATATCAAGGGCGGCTATGCTCGTGTGTTAGAACGATTTAGCGAAGTCCTCGTCGAAAAAGGGGTAGAGATCAGGCTCAATTCGCGCGTTCGCCAGATCGAAAGGCTCGATAGCGGCAAGATCAAGGTCTCGACCGCCGCGGCTCGTCGCGGAAAGGACACCAAGCCGCAAGTTATCCGGCAGCGGACAAAGTACGCAAACTTTCAGGCAAACGCTGTCGTTGCACCCGGCTTCTCCGGGGCTTTCCTGTCGGAACCGAAGATCGATGGCGGGACTGTCGTCCAGTTCCCCGATCCGGGTACCGAATCGTATTTCGACAAGGTGATACTCACATGCCCGTCCAATACCGCAGCGAAAATGCTGACCCAAGCCGACCCTGCCGAACGCAGAATGCTGGAGAGCATCCGCTATCAGGGAATAGTTTGCGCGTCGGTAATGATGAAATGTTCGCTGTCCGATTTTTACGTGACCAACATTACCGACGACACGCCGTTTACGGGCATCATTGAAATGACGGCGATCGTAGATAAGCGGGAGTTTGAACGAAACGCCCTGGTCTATTTACCCAGGTACATATCCCCGGATGACGAGCTTTTTGAAAGATCCGACGATGAGATCGAGCGGTTGTTCCTGGATGGTCTCGAGAGAATGTATCCCAAATTCAGGCGCAAGGACGTCGTCGCTTTTAAGATCTCGCGGGTCCGGCAGGTATTCCCTGTTCCGGTTTTGCGTTATTCTGAGAGTCTTGCCGATAAACGCTCGACAGTTGACGGAGTTTATGTCGTCAATTCGTCCCACATTGTCAACGGTACGCTGAATATCAACGAGACAGTTCAATTGGCAGAGAATTTTTTTGCTGACGAGTTTGGCGGCAAGGAAGCAATGCGTTAGAGACACCGGCGTTTTTAGATATGAAACCGATCGCGAGCGTTTCGCTCGACCTCGACAATCAATGGTCGTACATGAAAACGCACGGCGACGCCGGCTGGGAATCATTTCCATCGTACCTCGACCTTGTGACTCCGCGGATCCTCGAGTTTCTTAATGATCGCGGACTGGAAATAACGTTCTTTGTGGTCGGGCAGGATGCCGCACTCGACAAGAACCGCGAGGCGATCTCATCGATCGTCGCTGCCGGGCACGAGATCGCTAATCACAGCTTCAATCATGAACCGTGGCTGCACCTTTATACGCGTGAAGAACTCGTTACCGAATTTGAGCGGACCGAAGACGCGATCGAGAGTTTGACCGGGACCAGGCCAAAAGGATTTCGCGGCCCCGGATTCAGCCTTTCGCCGGCCGTCCTGGACGTGCTCGGTGACCGCGGGTACGAGTACGATTGCTCGACTCTGCCGACCTACATCGCTCCGCTCGCTAGGGCATTCTATATGTTGCGCGCACCGGATGTCAGTCCTGAAGAACGCGAGAAACTCAAAAAGCTGTTCGGTAAATTCTCCGACGGTTTTCGCAGCCTGCGGCCCCATTATGTCGACGCCGGCGGAAAACAGATCGTCGAGATACCTGTGACGACATTTCCTGTGGTCAAGACACCGATCCACGCCAGCTATCTGATGTACCTGATGACGTTTTCGCCGGCACTTGCAAGGCTATACTGGCGAATGTCCGTCACGGCGTGCAAACTCACAGGTGTACAACCCTCGCTGCTGCTGCATCCGCTTGATTTTCTTTCAGGGGATGACGTTAGCGAGATGAAATTCTTTCCGGCAATGAACCTGCCGGCGACCCGAAAGATCGAGTTTTTGGATTTTGCCCTCGGCCTTTTGGCAGATGATTTCGATATTGTGACCATGCGCGGGCACGCCGACAGTTTTCGCGGTATGTCATTTCAGGCGAACAATGGCGTCCAGGCTGAAAGAGCCTGATCTCGCCGCCGAATATGAAACCGGAACTTACGCAACGATCCCAAACGATCATGGTGGCAGTGCTAATGCTGCTTCACCTGGCGATCGCCGTCCCCTTTGCGTATTACCTGAATATCTGGGTCGACGAAGCGTCGACTCTCTACGCCACCCAGAACGGCCTGGCGGTCGCGATCCAAACCGCCGCCGCTGAGCAAAAGCAAGCTCCGCTGTACTTTTGGATAATGAGCGTCTGGCGGATGGCGGACGGGTCGATCTTCTTCGCACGGTTGTTTTCGACGATCTGCAGCCTTGGGGCGATCGCTGTCGTTGCGGGTATCGCGCGGCGCTTTCTCAGTCCAAAGCAAGCATTGCTTTTGACAGCCTTTTTTGCCATTCACCCGTATCTGATCTGGGCCAGCGCCGAAATTCGGGTCTATTCTGCCGCGATATTGTTGTCGGCGGTTCTCATTCGGTTGTTTCTGGATGCATTTCCACGATCCGGCACAAATGGGCACGACCGGGCAAGTGTTTGGGCGAAAATATGGCTTCTGGGGGCGATGATCGTCGCACTCTACACAAATTTTTATCTCGGTTTCGTGATCGCCGGCCTTTTCGGCTCTCTTATCGTTGCAAAACGTTGGCGCGACGCCAGGGATCTCGCGGTTCTCTTGTTTATAGCCGGAGTCGCGTTCATCCCTATGGTGTTCATGATAAAGGCGGTCTTTTTGGCGAAGGCGGGCGGATATCAGGAGGAACATTCGCTCATCGTCCCTTTCAAGGAGATCTGGTACCACACGCTGACCTTTGTTTTGCCCGCTGAGATCTTTCCAACTGAGCCGGTGTCGGAATTCGCATACTGGCGCACCTGGCTTGTTAGGATCGTGTTTGCCGCGGTCACGATAGTGGCCATCGTACGGCGGAGACAGATCACTGCCGAAACGACCCTATTTGGAACGATCACCCTGACCATCGTGGCCTTTTTGGTGATCGCGTACTTCCTGATCGGGCATGAGTATCTGGCGATCCGCCATCTCGCCCCGCTCTTCGTCCCGCTGATCTTATTCGGCGCGTTACTCGCACGCGATCTTCTTGGGGGTCTTTTCCGAGGCCGGGCTGCCGTCCCGACGATCGTTTTCGGACTGGCGGTCATTTCTTCTTTCACATACGGGACGCTTAATATCTACCCGGCATTTACCAAACGCGGGGACTGGGCACGGGTCGGCGAGTTCATTCGATCGAACGAAACGCCGGGCCAGCCAATAATAGTTTTCATCACGTTTGAAGCGTTGGCACTCAGATACCATTACGCCGGCGTCAACCGGATATTGCCTGCCGAGCGATTTTTCGTCTATGGGCCTGAAGGCAAGTACGGCAGTGCCGACAGCCTGAAGACCGAGATCGATTACGTCATTTCGACGATTCCGCCTGAGGCCGACCGGATCTGGCTTGCGGTCGGGGAAAAGTGCACTGCGACCGAAGCCTGCACCCCGTTGCAAAAGTACATCGATGCAAATTACACTATTGAGATAGAAAAGGATTTTTATCTTGAGAGAGTTTACCTGCTGAAAAGGAAATCGCGATGATAGTTACGATCGACCCCAAACGAACAGACAAGCCGCCGGCACGATGCTCCGAATGTGATCGCGAAGCCACACACTACAACACATTCATTTCCCCCACCAATGTCGAGTCCGTGATTTGCTGGCAATGTCTCGCCCGCGAAGAAAAGGGTTTTTTTGCAAAGCGTAGTTTCAGCCGTCATGGACGACGCGGCATTGTCCCCAGATAGCGATGGCCGTCCGAAAGATCACCGAATATCCCGAAAGCGTATTGGGCTTGATGGGTCAGCCCGTCACTGAATTTGACGCCGATCTAGCGGAGTTGTGCGCCGATATGTTCGACACGATGTACGATGCCGAGGGCGTCGGGCTCGCGGCGCCGCAGATCGGGCTTAACCTGCGGTTGTTTGTGATGGATTGTGACGGTATCAAGCTGATCGCCGCCAACCCTGAGATAGTTCATACCGAAGGCGAACAATCAGGCCCCGAGGGCTGCCTTTCAGTCGGCAAGGTACCAGCGGTCGTCGTCCGTCCTCTAAAGGCCCGCCTACGTGCCCAGGACGAAAAGGGCGAGTGGTTTGAACGCGACGCTGAGGGCTACGCCGCCCGTGCGTTTATGCACGAGACCGACCACTGCAACGGAAAGCTCTTCATCGACCACCTGCCGAAAATGCGGCGTGATATGGTCGTAAAGCGATTCAAAAAAGAAAAGACCTGGAAATGACCTAAACGCGGGTGAAGAGCGCACGGTACACCGGTAGATCTTTGTCCTCGACCGCTTTTTCACGTTCGGTCCTGACCGGATATGGGTTGGTTTTGATTCCAGTCTCTGTCAGCCGATCGTCCGCACGAAACAGCTCGAACATCTCCTCCGCTAAAAACTCAATGTCGGTCTGAACAAAGATGCGGCCGCCGACGGTCAGCTTTTTGACCACGGCGTCAACCAGATCGGCGTTCACCATTCTGCGTTTGGCATGGCGTTTCTTGAACCACGGATCGGGAAACTGTATCGTCACTGCCCGCAAAGCCCCGTCAGGGATATCGGCGATCAACCTATCAAGCCAAAGCATTGCGTTACAGAAAGCGTAATGGAGATTGACGAGCCCCGCATCTTCGGCGAGCCGGTTGGCCTCGTCAACCAGCGGTTCGCGTATCTCGACGCCCAAATAATTCCAGGCCGGATCTACCTCCGCCATTTTTAGCAAAAACCGGCCGCGGGCACATCCGATATCGAGCAGCAGCGGTTTGGTCGGATCGGCGAATACGGCTGAAATGTCGATCGGTTCGGGCTCTTGTCGATAGTACGGACTCAGGGGATTGACGTGTTGGTGAACTCTGACGCGGGCCATAACTAAACAATGCGAAGTATGAGAAGGACGCTGAACAGGCAAGTCGCCAGATAAATACCGAGAGCCGCGACACCGATCGTCTGTGTCGTCGAACCGGCGACACGCGGATCAATGTACTCGTCCGACGGTATCTGCAAAAGCCCGTAAACGGCGCCGGTAATGAGGCCGCCGATGTGGCCAAAATTATCGATCGACTGATATAGCACCAGGCCGAAGACCAGAATGAACCCAATATTTACCAACAGATTGCGCCTGAATTCCGCGGTGATGAAGGCTCGTCGGCGAAATGCGTAAACCACCAGATAACCGATCAACCCGACGATGCCGCCTGACGCCCCGACCGATATCCCGTCCGGAACGAACAAAAGGCTCAGCAGACCGCCGCCGACCGCTGACAACAAAAAGACGATCGCAAGATGAGCCCGATTGGCGAGGATCTCAAATATTTTGCCGAAGCTGTAAAAGGCGTAGCAGTTCATAACTACATGCGGCACACTTCCGTGCGTAGCCGCACCGGTCAATATCCGCCAGTATTCGTGACCCTGAAGGAACGCGGGCTTCACAAATCCCGCGCTCAATATCGACGCCTCGAGACCCGTTGCAAATTGGGTAATAGCCACGACCGCGATCGCTCCGACCAGGATGTAGGTGTAAACCGGCGGATCTGAGAACACCGCGGGAGCTTGGGCTGGTTCATTCTCCCGCGGCTCATCGTCCGTCTGATAGGTAAATGACATCTATTAAAACTACATTGCCAGGCCGCCGTCGGCTTGGATAACCTGGCCCGTGATGTAAGCAGCGGACGGCGAAAGCAGGAAGCATGCGATCTCAGCGACCTCACGGACGTTGCCGAGACGCCCAAGCGGTATCATCGCAAGGATCTTTTCGCGATATTCGGCGTTCATTTCCGAGGCCATTTCGGTCTCGACCAGGCCTAGAGCCAATGCGTTGACCGTTATCTTGCGACTGGCAACTTCCTTGGCGATCGCCTTTGTAAGGCCGATCATTCCCGCCTTTGACGCAGAGTAGTTTGACTGGCCTAGCATGCCGACCACGCCGGAGATCGACGAGATATTCAGGATCGACGCGCCATTTTCGTTTCTCATCATCGGGCGCATCACCGCCTTGGAAAAATTCCAGGCGCCTTTGAGATTTGTATCGATGACGGAATCCCAGTCTTCTTCTTTCATCCGCAGGATCAGTTGGTCGCGGGTGATGCCGGCGTTATTTACCAGAAGGTCAACTGTGCCGAATTCAGCCGTGACCTGTTTTACAAACTCACCGGCGGCCTCGGTATTTGCCACGTCGCACTGGGCGGCGTAGGCCCTCACCCCGAGTGCCTCGACCTCGGCCTTTAGGCGTTCGGCCTCGTCCGCACTTTTCGAATAGTTAAATGCGACGTTTGCCCCGCGGCGTGCCAGTTCAAGTACTATTTCCTTACCGATACCTCGTGTACCACCCGTCACGATCGCCGATCGTCCCTCAAATTGTTTTTCGCTCAATGTACTTTGTCTCCGTTCGTATTGGTTTGATTTTAGTTTCAGCATGACGATACGTCAAAAGACGATCCTGTAGTGTTGGACTGACATCGGGTTTTTGACTATCATTCGTCTACATATGTTCACCTCGTCAAAGGCTGTCTTTCAAATCTTTCTTCTCGCTGTTTTTGCTTCGCTCGCTTCGCTTTCTGCCGCGGGACAAGAGAGATCGACGCTGATCATTAACGCAGAGATCATCGACGGCAGCGGTAAACCCGCGTTTCGCGGCGATATCAGGATCAAGGGCGATCGGATAGTCAAGATCGGCAAGATCAAGCGCTCCGCGAATGACGACGTGATCGACGCCGGCGGGTTTGTCATCGCTCCCGGTTTTATTGATATTCACAACCATTCAGAGTCCGGCCTATTGAAAGAAGGGACCGCCGCCAATCAGGTTTCGCAGGGCATTACTACGCTTTTTGTCGGGCCTGATGGCGGATCCCCATTTCCGATCGACGCGTATTTTCAGAAGCTCAGCGGTAAGGTCGCGGTTAATGTCGGAGCCTTTATCGGTCACGCCTCGGTCCGCGAAGAGGTGATGAAGAACGATTACACACGCAAGGCTACCGAAGATGAGATCAAACGAATGGCCGAGCTCGTCGATGCCAGTATGCGTCAGGGAGCATTTGGACTATCGTCCGGGCTCGAATACGACGTTGGATTTTCTGCTTCGACCGAGGAAATGGTCGCTCTCGCACGCGCCGCGGCAAAGCACCGCGGCATCTATATGACCCATATGCGCGATGAGGAAGAAGGTATGCTCGAAGCACTTCGCGAATCGATCCGCATCGGCCGCGAAGCCATGCTGCCGGTCCAGATATCTCACATAAAAATGGGCAACCGCAACGTCTGGGGCAAATCGGCCGAGGCCATCGCGATAGTCGAAGAGGCTCGGCGGTCGGGATTTGACGTCACTGCCGACGCGTACCCTTACACGGCGTGGGCATCGACGATCACCGTCCTCGTGCCCTCGCGCAAGCACGACGACCGCTCCGAGGTCGAGCGCGGTTTGAGCAACGTCGGCGGAGCGGATAAGGTCCTTGTTACCAGTTGTTCGGCACACCGCGATTACGAGGGCAAAACGCTCGAACAAATCGCCGCGTCAAAAAATACCTCGCCTGTCGATATTTACATCCAGATCGTCCGGGATGGCGGAGCGGGCGTCGTCTGCAACTCGATGAACGAGGCCGACGTCAAGGCGTTTTACCAACAGCCTTGGGTCATGGTCTCAAGCGACGGCGGCATCGGCAGCCGACACCCGCGTGGGACCGGCACATTTACTCGTGTGCTGGGCAGATTTGTCCGGGAAAGCAAGTGGTTCAGCCTCGAGGAGGCGATTCGAAAAATGTCGGCCATGCCCGCGGCACGCTTGCATCTGAAAGACCGCGGACTGATCAAAAAAGGGATGAAAGCGGATCTCGTTTTGTTCGACCCAAACACCGTCATCGACAAAGCGACATTCGCCGAACCGCAAACCCCCTCCGTGGGCATCAGGACGGTGTTCGTCAACGGTGTCCGCGTATGGTCAGACGGGAAGATAACGGGGGTCACGCCTGGTTCGATCCTGCGGCGAAACTAGCCGGCGAGCGCGTTCCGCTGTATCTCGAACAGCTTATTGACGCCGATCTCGGCAAGTATCAGCATCTCGTCCATCTGTTCGCGTGAGAACGGTTCCTTTTCAGCGGTGCCCTGTAGTTCGATGAACTTGCCGCTGCCCGTACAAACGACATTCATATCGACATCGGCGGTAGAATCTTCCTGATATGCCAGGTCGAGTATCGACGTGCCTTCGATGATCCCGACGCTGACCGCCGCTACCTCACTAAGAATCGGATTTGTCCGGATCACGCCGGTCCTGACCAGCTTGCGGCATGCGAGTGCGAGGGCCACGTACGCACCCGTTATCGATGCGCAGCGTGTGCCGCCGTCAGCCTGGATCACGTCGCAATCCAAAAAGATCTGGCGCTCGCCGAGCAGTTTGGTATCAACCACGGCACGCAGGCTGCGGCCTATCAAACGCTGGATCTCCTGCGTACGTCCCGACGGGCCGTTCTTGGTCTCACGCTGCGTACGCGTGTTAGTCGCCCGCGGCAGCATTGCGTATTCGGCAGTGACCCAGCCGAGGCCCTTGTTTCGCATGAACATCGGCACGCGATCCTCGACCGACGCCGTGCAGATCACCTTGGTCCCGCCGACCTCGATCAGAGCCGACCCCTCGGCATACGGCGAAATGTTCGGCGTGATCTTGGTGTTGCGTACCTGGTCATGGGTTCGATTGTCTAGTCTGATATATGTCATTATCTTTCTTCCGCTGAGGCCTCGGATCACGCAGATCGACGAGAAGGTCAAATGTCCGCTAAATTGTCTGCGCCGTAAACCTCGATCGCTTCGAGTTTTGACGGTTTGGCACCGAGGAACCGCTCTGCCACACGGGCAAATCTGTCGGCCGCGTCCGTGACGTAAAAATGATCGAGATCATCACACAGCGATCGTTTGCCGACGTGCACGTTCGGATTATCGAGCCCCTTGTCTCGTAAAAGTTGGGCCACTTCATCGGCGGTCGCCTCGCCGGAATCGACAAGCTTAACATTTTCCCCGACGGTCTGTTGGATCACGTCACGGAGGATCGGGTAATGAGTACAGCCGAGGACGAGGGCGTCAGGCCCGAACTCCTTCATTGATTTGAGATATTTGGCCGCAATCGAATAAGTTTCGGGCTCGTCGGCCCAATTCTCTTCGGCCAGCGGCACAAAGAGCGGACATCCTGCCTGAAGCACCTCGGCAGTGTCGGACGCCCGGCGGATCGCCTCGAAATATGCGTTGCTCGCAACCGTCGCCTCGGTAGCAATAACGCCGATCTTGGCGTGCGGATCGCCTTTGGTCAGTTCGACGGCCTTACGCCCGCCTGGGCCTATCACGCCCACAACATCAAGCCCGATGCGTTCGCGTATCTTAGGCAGCGCAAGGGCTGACGCGGTATTGCAGGCAACCACCAGCATCTTGATGCCGCGGCTGGCTAAAAACTGCGAATTTTCGATCGCGTACCGTTCGACCGTGGCCAGCGACTTTGTACCGTAAGGCACACGGGCTGTGTCGCCGAGATAAATGAAGTGTTCATCGGGCAGGCGGTCGTGAAGAGCCCGATAGACAGTTAGACCGCCCACGCCGGAGTCGAAGATACCTATCGGAAGTTGTCTTGTCGAAATGGAGCTCATCGTTAAAAGGCCGAATTATAGAGGATACTCCTCAGCCGGAATAAAATCCAAAATGGACCGCACGGCCGATATTCAGAAGCTACTTTCGGGCAATCTTGAAGATCAGATAACCCGCTGCAAGTACCACGAATACGGCAATGATCTGCAGTCGCGGGTCGCCGGCATAATCGAGCACGACATCTACCGGCCCGGAAACCTCATCGGCCGGAACGCTCCCCGACGATCTCTCTGGGCCGGCCTCAAGTTTTGCTCGAGCATTCTTGAGTACACGCGTGACGCGTTCATTCGCCTCGGTCGTAACAACTCTTCGCGTCATTCCGCTGAAGAGCCCATCGAGAGCGTCCGACCGCGAGCGGTCGGTAAATATCAGGTAACCGACACCTGTATCAGCCATTCGCATAAAAACGGCGAACGAAAGTGATGAATCGACGTATCGGCTGGCGAAGATCTGCTTGGCGGCGATGAATATCTGTTCCGGTCCTGACGTTTGGCGTTTGAACGCGGCCCGGTGTGTTAAAGCGATCATCGGATTCAGTCCAAAATCGACCATCGTCCAGCTTAGATCGTTTTCCACACCGTCCAGTTTGGCGGTGGGAAATCTCTTTAGATATTCGTAGAAGTCGGGGGCAAATTGACGGACGATCTGCGACCCCTCGAGCAGTGAACGGTGATTTTCGGCGAGCCGCACCGGTTCTCGCCGATTTGCGTATTCGCCCAGAGCACTATCGCCCCTGGCTGCGTAGTCGTTTGCGTAATCTGCCAACATTTGCCGCAACAGGTCCGTCGCTCGTTCGCGGTGATCGGGAGCGTTCCAGTCAATTTCGGCCTGCATGCGCCTGATCATCTCGGCCGACAAATTCAGATCGCATTTGCCGACGACGCATTTTTGCATCTCTTTGAAATCGCGATCCTCATTCTTTAGATCCTTGAGATCGGCGATGGTCGGCGGCGAACCGAGCTTTCCGCCGCCCTTGAACGACGAGTCCTTGCGCTGCGAGAGACTCTCGGCAAACGCAGCTAAACCCAATTCGCCCGGAATGTTCACGCGAACTATGCCAAATACCGCGATCTCCTGCTTGTCGCTGACCGCAGGCATCTTGATCACGATCTCGCCATTATCGATGGCGACGAGTTCCTGATCAGTGAACGCCGCCTTTTCCGTCAGGAATTTACGAAATTCCGATGCCGTAGTCTGTGCCTTGGTCGGCGCGGCCGCAAACAGGGCGCATACGGCGACTGCAAGGAGCATCGCGAAACGCGTTGTACATCGTGCACCGGCCATATCCGCCATTATTATACGATGTTTCTAACCGTGCGCGAATGCCCTTTTCGGGCAGTCCGGTTTGTGTTGATTGATAAGAAATTGAGTGGTGGAGGCGGCGGGAATCGAACCCGCATCCAAAGGTTGCGACCAGTGAAATCTACACGTTTAGTCGTGTTCACTTAAATTTCGCTATCCGAGAGCAGATGAACCGACAAGACCTCTCAAACAGCTAACCCGGCTAAATTTAAGCCGCGTCCGCAGGTGGTGGACGCGCCCGAGCCTGAACTGAGTTATGCCTTGACCGGTCGCATCAGGCGAACTTCCGGTAAGACATTGCTGTAGCTAAAGTTAATTAGGCAGCAAGAGCTAATTCTTGATTAGCATTTGTTTCGCATCAAGTTTTTTTAACGAGCTAACCTGTGCAAAGCCCGACGTGCATTCAAAGATCTATACAAGCCCCTGTCGAAGCCTGTCGCCCCCGTTCGTGGCATTACGTTCCCTGTTTCGCGGACAAGGAACGTTAGTCTACGTTATTTCGACGTGTTTGCAAAGACATTAGTTGCCAAAAACCGCTTTTGGGATCTTATGAAGGCCTCCAAAGGAGGAGAATCTGATGAGATCGTTTGCATAGCGTAAACTCGTATCCACGCGTATTTGTTTTTCCTTTGTTTTGGCGGCCGCAGCTCAGCCGGGAACGAAACCAGCGGTGGCAAGGCCTGCTGCGACGCCGACGATCCAGCTTTTCGGAGCGGCAAAAATTCATCATTCCTCGGTCGTCGTCGCCGTGGTTCAAGCAAAACACTCCGGGCTTTAGCCGAAACTATTTTGGGCTAAAGCACGGATCACTTTTATCAAGCATTCCACTAGCTAAAGCCAGTGGCAATTGAAAAACGAAGGCGAAAAACGGAAAAGGCCGCGAAGCATAACGCTTCGCGGCCTTTTTTATTTATCGTGTGCAGGTCGCTGCGGGTTATTGTTCCGGCTCTTCGATAGATTGCCTGACCACGCGAAAGCCGAACCGACTGAGGCGCTGTCCGGCTAAATACGTCGACCGCGAGTAGGACTGGGTAAAGGCACCACGGATCACTCGCGATGAGAGATGGTCGAATCTGGGATCGCTGCCTGTCGCAGGGCCGGTCGGGTCGGTGACGGCGTCTTTTGTAAAGCGGCTCCAGTAGTCTTGCACCCATTCAGCAACGTTGCCATGCATATCGTAGAGTCCCCACGGATTTGGTTTTTTCGTCGCAACCGGTCGATTCTTACCTGTTTGCGAATCGTATTGCCACGCATATTGATCGAGCAGTTTGGCATCATTCCCAAAACTCCACGTTGTCGTGGTTCCGGCCCGGCAGGCGTATTCCCATTCGGCCTCTGTCGGTAAGCGATAATTGTAACCGTCGTTTAGCGCGTTAAGTTTTTTAATGAATTCGACCACATCGATCCACGCGACCATGTCGACGGGACATTGCGGGCAGTTCTTAGTATAGCTAGGATTATGCAGCCAGGTTCGCGAGTCGTTTTTCATTAACGCATACCACTGAGCCTGCGTCACCTCGGTCTGGCCGATCTCAAAATCCTGTGTCAACGTCACTTCGTGAGCAGGGCCTTCGCCAGGCGCAGCGTTGTTCGTACCCATGATGAACGTTCCGGCCTCGATGTACACGAATTTCATCTCGACGCCCTTATCGAGCACAACTGTCTCGACCGACGGCTGTTCGTCG
>CALDGX010000021.1 GCA_937941715.1 uncultured Chloracidobacterium sp.
GGTCCTCGAAACAAATACGATATTACATCGCGTAAGTTCAAAAAACGAATAGTTGTGACAACCGGCAATGCTACTGGTGTAGGCATTCCCTTTCTTCGTTATGAATTGCCACTAGCTTTAGCTAGTGGTCAGGGGCATAATGACTCGGAGGCTTTAGCCCAAAAGCGATTCGGCTAAACCCGGGAGTTTGTTGTTTGAGCGTTCCACTAGCTACGGGATCAGCATTGGCACATTTTTTTATGCCAGAACCTAGTGGCAACATATTTGGACTAAAACAACGAACATCGCCGCCGACGTCTGCATCTAGACCAACAAAAATAATATTGTGAAATTGCGGAAGGGATTTAGTATTTTGCCATCGCACTCGAAAGTTAAATGGAATTAGCACCGTAGGGCACTATTCTCAATCTGAATTTCCGGAGATATACTCGAAATCTGAATGTTATGAGTGATCGTGAAAACAGTGAGTATCAGGAGGATGGCTGGGAAAGGCTTTCCTTTGGCGCGAAATTTGTAATCGTAACCATTGCCGGAATCGCACTCGTTTTGATTGGGTTTAGTCCTGCGGTAGAGAAACCTGCAGAATTTGTCATTACTAGTATTCTCGCGATGATCGTCGCACTAATCGGCTTGAATCAGTATTATGTTTCAAAGCGACAATGGCATTCGATGCGAAGTGGGCTCGAGCGAACGGACAGTCTATTAGACCAAAACGAGCAAATGATCGAGGCGAGCAAACGACAAGCGAAAGCAAGTGAACAATCGCTGAAAATGGCTCAGGAACATTTGGAACTTGTTGAGAGACCCTCTTTAGGGGTCGAACTTATAGAAGTCGTAATGCATCGATTCGAACCGAAAGGAGCAATTGTGGCGACCATCCGTAACTCCGGACGAAGCCCAGCCGTTAACATAGAAATGTTCCTGACACCAAACTTCTACAAAGTTGAGGAAATCGAACCTAACTCATGCCCCGATCCTCATGAAGCAGAAATCGATCCAATCGGCCTTGACAGCTGCGGTGTATTACCAAGCAACGCGACCAATCTACTAATGAGTGCTCAATTCCCGTACGAACCAGTGATGAAAGCCATCCAAGACGGTTCCGCCTACGTTATGATTTGGATTCGGATAAAATACAAAAGCATCTATGGGCGAGAGTTTGAGACCGAATACTATGCAAGGTATAACGCTCAAACGGCAGCGGTGGTCTGCGGCAGTAAGCACAATCGGGCTACGTGAATATTTATATTTGCAGTGCATTTTTGTCTGATGACAGTGCCGTTTTGTGTCTCGGAGTTCCCTCGGCTCGTAGCGGCAATGTCTGGGCGTGAGTCAGCGGCGTAGCCACGACGGAATAGAAGAAGCCGATGGTTGATGCTTCGTATATGTGCAGGGCATGGTCACTGGTTTTCTCTGCAATGGCCGGTTTTTTTTTGCGGCATATTTGCGAAAATCGCGGTGCCTGACGCCGCAATTTCTCCTGCGTTACTGAGTGGTTAGATTTCAGAACTGATCATGAGCCTCAGTCGACTGGCGGATAGTGGCGTCCAGATTCCTCGAAATTACTTGCAACTGGAGCGACTGTTGACATATCAGGTTGGAAACACGGCACCGCCGAATAGTATTTGCTCAACGTGCCAAAAAGAAATTTGCCTGCCGGTGGAATAAAGTAATGGTCTTCATTTGTTGGGATGTTTCCTTTAAACAATATTAGACCCTCAGGGAGAATTGGCTGCTTAAGCAAGGCGTTAGTCCAACGAAGCTCGAAATCAATGTGTTCCTCAACAGGAAGCTCGAAACGAATCCAATCCATAGTCATAAAATGATTACCCCACGATTCGCTGAGTTATTCGGTAAGCCCATTAACTTTCTTGTAGACCTTTATGAAGTCTTCTACGAATTTTGTAACTGGACGCTTCTCAAGCTTTGTTTGTTGCGTGTTCTTTACCCGCATTATAAGCAGGAGCTTCGATCCTTCCTTCGGCAAAACAAACACTCGCCCCTCACCCAACAATAGATTTACTCTAGTAACGACGGTACTTGTAGAGCCCCCAACAGTGTTCGAGTTCGCACCTGATGTTACCGTAAAATCATCGCCACCGAACATCAAAACAATTTCTGCGTCGTCGATGTCCTCAACAATTTGGATGGTCGATATCTTGGCTTTGTTCAGGCGAGACACAATGCGCTCATTTTCTTTAAGGTCGCCCATTGTATCAATATAGATCTTTGTTAGTCCCTTAAGATCGGACGGCTTTCCATAGTCAAAATCGCCTTGACCAAAAGCAGACATCACGAAAAACATCAGAATAAACGCAATAATTGTGAAAGTTTTCATAAGTTTTCTCGCCGGTATTTCTAGATTGCCCAATATACTTCATTCCTAGCGATCATTCAACAAAATCTCGCAATCGGAGCAAGCGCTTTCTTTGCGCGGGCATTTCTTGTGCGTGAGTGGGCAGTTCGCTTTTATGCATGAGCGACGATTAATGCGATAGCCGTAATCACTCGCCGCTGACGCGGTAGGTTGCAACATGCTCAAGAAAAGACTTCGTTTGCCGACTCATGTGTAGCTGGTTGGGTGGCGTGTGCGGCGGCTCAGCCGCGAAGGAAAAGAAGAAACCAACGGTGAAGCAAGGCTTCACCGCACACTGGCGGGCGAAGCCCGAAGAATTCCCACAAACCTCGATAAACATTGAACGAAACACAATTCCTGATGGCGGTAATGGTGCGGCTTTGGGCTGAAGATCGGTATTTTTTCGGCGGAAATGCGTATTTCTTGGCCGGAAATTGAAATTTCTTTGGTGTCAATGGACATTTCTTCGGTGGAAATTGGTATTTCCTTGACGCCAATCGATATTTCTTCCGTGGAAATTGGAATTTCCGTTGTGCCCGGAGACGTTTCTTCCGAGGAAATCAACCTTTCATTCGTGGAAATCGGCATCTGTTTGATGCCAGCAGGCGTTTCTTTGGCGGAGGTCGGTATGTTCGGGGCGGAAATACATATTTCCTCGAGAGAAACTGGCGTGGTCAAAAAATAACTATTGAAATTCGCGGAAAGTTTTGACTATAATTCGGTTGCTTAATAAGGAAATTGGGTGACTTTTTAGTGTTGCCTCAAGATCGCGGACAAATTGGACCGGCCATTTGTGGCTGGTATTCCTTATTAAGCCAAGTTGCCGTAAGCCCACTAAACGGCGGTCCGGACGTTCTCGATCTCGACAATACCATCTCGACCACCCGACTCCTGACTAAGTAAACAGCCGCAGCTACGCCGAATTCGGCACGCCCCATGTAGTTTATGCGAGCCGAAATCGGCATCCGCGGCTAACACTTGATTAAACTTTCAGGAGGATTCGCTATGGCAGCACCGGTTATTCCCAGCAAGACATTTTTCCCGACCACTATTCTCGAACGCGTCGCGTGGTATGCAAATTTTAATACACACGCTCAGGCCGAAGGCCTTCAGTACGGCCTCGTGCAGACCGACCTTGACCAGATCAAGGACGATAACAATATGATGCAGTTTATCGGGACTTCGTATGTTGCCCTCGACGCGTACTCACAGGGCTGGACGGCGTTTCGCAATATCCTGATGACCGGAACGATCGGTGAGCCAACGCCCGATACGCCGACCACACCATCATTGTCGCCGCCCGCGATCCCGCCGACGGGCATATTTCAGCGGTTGATCAAGTACCGCGACATCGTAATGGCGTCGCTCACCTACACCAAAGAGGTTGGCGAAACGTGGGGCATCGAACCGGCCAAAGCTGACCCGATCTCGCCGAATCTGGTCAAACCGACGATCCAGCTTTTCGGGGCCGCGAACAATCATCATTTTTCGATCGTCGTGTCGAACCGTGGCGAAGCGTCGATGTGGGACGTTTACATCATGAGAAAAGGCGGCAATTGGACCAAACACGGCAGCTACAGCGGCAAGTCGGCTGATGTCGATGTGACTCTGCAATCGCCCGGCGACGCCGAACAGATACAGGTTTACGTCCAGCTTCGCAAATCGAACGCAGACTACGGCCAACCGTCTGACCCGGCTTATGTAACTCTCAATCCGTAGTCACAAGGCTCGAATGATAAGTGACAGGAAAGAAAAAAAATGGCCGCGTGCATATCACTGCTCGCGGCCTTAATAATTTAATGGACCAAAATTCTAGTTGATGCGTTGGAATCCGGTCATCTGGATATTTTGGAAATACGGCGTTCCCGGCGGAAGGCGGTTAACGTCGAGGAACGACGCATCGAACACCCAGTTTCGCTCGGGCGGGTCGTACACGTTGTTACAACATTTGAACGCACCGTTGTTGTTATGCGAATTGAACAAGTTGATCAATGAACCTGCGTAGTTGAATCGGGTATTCCAATTCTCCAGAAATCGCATAAAATTATGAACGCCGCCATTCATCCTCGGATCGCCGCCGCCCTGATTGGGCGAAGCGTTCAGCGACGTGATCGTGTCGCCGCCGAGCATTGCAAATCGCTGGGTAGTTTCGGTTGCGGACCGACTCGAAAGCGAAAATGGATAAACAAAACTCGCACCGTCGGTCCAGGCGTTTGAAAGAATAGTTATCGCATCGCCCGCGACCGATACCGGAATATGGCTGGATGTTCCCTGCGGCAGGTAGAGGTTTGATGCGGTCGGAGTGCCTACCGAAGAAATTCCGGTGGCGTTGAAATTTCCCTGCACATAGATGCCATTCTCAGAGGCGAAGGTCACACCACGAGTGTTTGCCGGATTCGCTGTGTCGTAGAATCCGGGAGGCTGCGTGCCGTTTTTGAGACGCACGCCTCGGCGATAGAATTTGTGATCGAAGACGGCCGCGACGTCGGGCGGGGCACTAGCTGTCGTACCTGTATAGCGTACGGCTTCGTTATTGTAATCCGCCTGGAGGCTACCATTCCCGTTAACATCTTCGCTTGGCTGCATGACGCCGTCGTTGGCCCCGAAAATATCCTCCATGTCGTATTCGCCGTCAAAATCAAAATCGCCGCGGCGATCCGAAACATAGATCACCCACCCGTTGTTTTGGGGAATATCCGTCGAACGGAGTACGTGACCGGTTGCGTTATAATATGGCGTCCCGGTCGGCATCTTTGTATCCCATGTGCCGTCCAGAAAACGCTTGAGGTTTGAAACGTCAATATCGATCATGCTCATCACGCCAGCCCAAGGAACTTTAGTCCCATACCCGGGCGCCGACGAGTTTGTGGGGTTAAATACCGACGATGTATCGTTATACAATCCCTCGCGGGTGTCGAACATATTGATCGGAAAAGGGACAACGCACGGAATTTTTCCGGTAATGCCGCTGATAGTTGCGTTGCGCATTACGAAACGCTGATCGCCGCTAAAGTTGTTCGGAAAATAATTCGGCGATCCGGTGATCGTTCCCGTGTCGGCCCCGGTCGTCGTAAGAGCGGCAGTGCCATTACTACAGCTTTGACCAGTCGCGACGGTTCCCGGCATTACATAATTGTATGCGGTCGAACCTGACCCAACAGCAGAAATGTAACCGGTATTCGGAATATTCGGTCCGGTGATAATGAATCTCTGGAGTTCAAAGATAGAACGACTGTCGATCGCGTTTGTATTGTAATTAGCGTCAGCGATCTTGAACGTACTGTCGTTTGCCGGAGCATCTGTTACGCCTAAGGCAAGCAGATCCTGGGTGATGTCCATTTCATCATATGTGATCGTGGCCGGGTTAAAGACAACCGTCTCGATCTTGATCCAGGTTTCATTTCCACCCGCATTACCGGTATTGAATCTGTTGCCGTTCACCGCGGTTGCCTGATATGCCGGTGTACCGGTCATTGGACGCGGAACGTAACCGCGATTGCCGGTGACCGAACCCGTTAATAATCCGGTCGAATCGCCGTCAAGCCTGATCCCGCACGGCGTTGTAACCGCTGTGCCGAGGGTGGTCGCACATCCGGGTAATTTAGCTTTGCTGTCAGCAAGACTGACGCGGATACCCGTTTTGTTGTAAAAGCGTTCGGCTGCCGTAACCTTATCATCCTCGGTGGTAGCGGTTACCGGGACCAAATTCGGACTTGCGACCGTTCCGGTACCGTTGTTCCATATGTCGCCCACATTCTTACCACGCTTGATGACCTCGACCAGATCGAGTTGCTGAAGCGAAATGTCGCTGTTGATCTTGATCGGCAGTTGCAGCGGTTTGGTATTGGAGAGCAGATTGCCCTGGAAGAGATTCATATTCGTCTTCCAGCTTGCCGATTTATAGGTCGTCGGAAGCGGCGATGTCGTTACGGGCGTACCGTTGACGGGACTCGACAGCACGCTTCCCATATTGTATGCAAGTTTCGTAAAGACGCCCGAGGCATTCTTTACATAAACATTGTCACCCCAGGCTGAGTACGAGGTGCCATTCTTTGCCACGTCAGTCGCAATATTTGCAGCGGCCGAGACCTTCGACGAGAAATAAAGGCCAGTGCCCGCCGCGAGGAAGATCGATCCGTTGGAATGTACGCGGCCGCCAAAGTCGAATCGCGGGCCGGGGTGAAACTCGAGGTCGTCGTCGTAAAAGATACCGAACTGATAGACCGGGATACGGTTATTAAGGAATTTTCGGCGAAGCGCTACCTGTACGCCGTTCGCGTTGTCGGTAGCGACCGAATCTAGCTGCCATTCGTCACGGCGTGCGTTCAATCCTTGAAAAAACTCTCCCGTTAGCACGACGTCGCGGGTCGCCTGGGTCTGGGTAACGGTCTGATTAAATGTATAGGCCGTATCGAACCCCGGAGGATACTGAGCCTGGATCCTCGTAATATCGCTCGGGGCGATCGTCAGTTTGGTCTCAAAGATCTTGTTGAAGTTGCGGGTGAGCACCTCAAGGCTGGCATTTGCCGCCTCAAAAGCCTTGGTCTCGGCCTCGTCGTTAGCCGACGCGATCGTCTCACTATTCGTACGCGAGATCGCCAGAGCCACAAAACCCATCAGCAACAGCATTACCATCAAGGCAATGACCATAGCCGAGCCGCGCTGACCGTGGTCGTCCTTGGCAGCCGAGGTGACGCCCTGCTTCATCTTTACCCAAAGTGCAGTTGTTCGCTTCATCATTTTGTTACCACCCGATGTTTTAACCTGCGTCATATCCCAAATTCCGTGTACTGAATGTCGCATTCAATATGATCGATTCCGGTTTGTCGGTTCTTTCGTCTATCTCGGTCGATTGGACCTTGATCGTTATCAGGACCTGTCGAACGTCGTTGAATCCCTGCCAATCATCGTCAAGCGTACCGACAATACCGTCTGCTCCGACCGAAGGATTATCGGACGTAGTCCCGTCATCAAGCACGTATTGAATCTGAAGGTCCTCAACGTTGTACGCCAGCGGCAATTCCTGTATCTGGGCCGATGCGGCGGCACCGCGGTTGTTGCCGTAGATCACGCGGACAAGCGTGCCGTCCTGTTTGACCTGATAGCTGACGACATAAAAGCGTTTGACCGTCGCGGAATAGGTCGTACAGTTTTGATCCGCCGACGACGTGCACTGACGCAGGACACTGCCGAGATTACCTACGCCGTTTATAGCCTGATTAATGCCCAACGGGTCGGTCGGAGCCGCGTCGATCGTGTTCGAACCATTTACCGCCGTTGCCATAATGGCCACTTGCGATGTGTCCGACTCGACCAGATAAAGGTCGTACGGTTGGGCGGCTGCCGCACCGGTGGCGGTCTTAGAGGTCAACCGCGGCACCGTCGGGCTGCCGGAGACTGCCGCGACACCCAAAAGATCGATGACGTTGCCGCCGTTAAAGTCCATATCGCGATAGGCGAATGTGATCGTGTCGGTCCTCGCCGCCGTGTTGCTGTTGAGATTGTTGGCGTTGCGGTCGTTCCCGACGATCACGCCGGTCAGCATGTCGCGATTGCCGTCAACGTCGGCCGGGACACCGAAACGTGTAGTAAGAAAATTGTCCGGCACCACAGCTCCGCGTCGGTGATATCCGAGCCCGGCGTTCAGCACGTCTCTCCCGATCATATGGACCGCGACACGGGCGTTCTTTAAAACATCCGACCGGCGGCTGGCACGGTTTCGATCAAACGTACCGATCTGGAGCAAACCGTATATGGCGGCGGAAATGATCAAAAAGATGACCATCGCGATCATCAATTCGAGCAAGCTGAATCCGGCCTCGGCATTTTTGGGCTCGTGGGGCATTAGCCGTGCAAATTTCTTTCGATATGAGTTCATCGTTTGGACCTCTTAGTAAGCCGTGATGATCGTGGACGCGGTTTCAAGTCGAGTCGCCTGGTTGACGAAATATCTGATGTTGACGTCGATGCGCCGGCGTGTGATCGGGTTCGGCGGCGACGGGCGTTCGGCGTCGGCCACATCTGTGATGACGATCTCCCGTAAAAAGCCCTTGACCAGCGGGCTCGAGTTCGTCGGGCGTCCCGTTACCGTGCACGGGCTCGACCCCGGACACGCGTCATCGACCGTGCCGGCCACGCCATCCCAGCCGATATCCTCGCGAACAGGATTGAAACCGGTAACAAAGATGCCGTTCGTCTGCCCGGCCGGGACCGAGGTCATCACATTTCGGAGCGAATCCCATCCTTCGACCACGCCTTCGCGTTCGATCTCCTTTGCCGAAATGATCGACTCGATGGTGGACAGTGCGAGTTGCTTGGCCATGACACGCCGTTCGGACTCCATCGACCTGACGAGGTTCGCCGACAACGCACCGACCATGGCGAGGATCCCGACCATCATAATGACGATCGCGATCATTACGTCGATATACGAAAAGCCGCTCTGATCTTTATTAATTCTCATTGTTTACTGATTCTCCGAGAGTAGAACCCACAGTTAGGGATTTGCGTTGCCGCCGGTTCCGTACGAGCTGGTTCGGCGCGAATCTTTCCACTTATTCGAAGCAGTTGACGTGTGGTCAAACTCCCACATCCTGATCACGCCGGTCGCACCAAGCACAGTGATACTGCGGGCGATGTCCGAGTTGGTCGGTGTCGTTTTATTCGGCTGCCATATGTGCAGCGTCACGCCGGTAGGCACCGCACCGTTCCCGGTCGCGTTCGTTCCGGCGTCGACCGCCGAACCGTTGGCAAGAAAGCGGATGGTACAAACATTTTGGCTGATGCTGCGGGGATAAACGCTTACCTTGAAGACCGCGTTCGGCACAGGCATAGATTCCGCCGGATTGTAGCCGATCTCGGCCGGGCGCGTGTCAACCTTGACATTGGCGCTCGAGAACAAGGTCAACGCTTTAAGGAGTACGTCATCGTCTGCGGTCGCGGTGGTTACCTCGTCATAAAGCTTGGCAGTATTGTTCGTCAGATTTATCTCGACCCGCATCGGCCGGCGCTGAGTCAACGCTCGTTGCCGCCCCTCCTGGAGAATATCTGCGATCTGTAGAGCCTGATCGTCCGGCTGATAGAGCTTTTTGTGGGCGGTAGCGTAAAAAATGACCACCGCGCTCATCACGCCAATTATCGCTAAGACGACCAGCAATTCAGCAATTGAAAAGCCGGCATCGAAACGTTTCTCAGTGAAAAGCTCCTTTTTCATAACTTTTTTTCGGTTTGCCGTTTTCGGCAGAAACAAGTGCTAAGTGCTTTCAACAAAGAGGGATTTACGTATTGAAAGACGAAATGTATAAACATTTCCAAAATGATTTTACATTGTTAAACTTCTGGAAGTCAATACAATTCGTTTGCTTTAGTTTGGCAACAGGTTGGGATAAAATTAGGCGAACACTCGTCAGGAACAATTCGTATTGGACTTTGCGACCGATGACCAACACCGAAAAGCCGAAAATATCGCCCGATTACCTGCTCCGCGGGGCTTTGACGAAGATCGGCGATACCTTTGACCGGCTTACAGGCAGGCGTTGGCGGCCGTCGAGCACGCTCGCCGCGAGTGAATTGATCGAGCGGATCAAAAAACTCCTCGATGCTGAGGCGAAACAGGTGCCCGGAAAAGGAACCATCGTCCCGCACAATATCCGGCTCAAGATGCAGTGGGACAAATTTTCGACCGATTCCGAATCGTCGATCGAAATACTTGAGACCGAACTCCTGACGGCCGCCGTCGATCATCTGAACGACAAGCTCTACTACACCTATGCCCCGCTCCGCCTGTCGATCAAGCCCGACTACTTCACCGAAGGCGTAAAGATCCTCGTCAGCTTTGAGGACTTTGGCGAAGAGGAACGCGAGGTCGAGATGAACGTCACGGTCCCGTCGATCAACGTCAAAGAGGCTCTCGCCGAGGTTACCGACGCTCCACTGACGACGCGCTTCAGGGTAACGGCGCAGTTTCAGGTCAAGGGTCTCCCGCGATCACACGCTTCCGATCTCGATGCGGGCGGGCGGATGACGGTCGGGCGTTCGGCGGGTAATGACCTGCCGATCGATGACATTAGCGTTTCTAAGATGCACGCTTCGATCTCGGTCGCCGAAAACGGTTCGTTCGCCGTTGCGGACACCGGTTCGACGAACGGCACCTTTATTGATGGCGAACGGATCGCTTACGGAAAAGCCGTGCCATTCGACGACTCAAATACGGTGAAGTTTGGTACGGTCGAAGTCCGATTTCAGGCCGAACAGGTCGAGCGGCCCGTCATACTGTTTGACGAGACTGAGGCCGCACCGGCGAATACGGTCGAGATTGACGGGTTTGAATTCTCCAGCAAACGGCCCGACACATCTGAAACGCAGGAAGCCGAGCCGGTGCCGGCCGAAGAACCGATAGCTGACGACAGTGCGGAGGAAAGGGTCTAAATGCATAACCTTCTTTTGCTTTTGATCGATTGGGATAAATGGCGGCCCGAAGAGCTTTTCGGAAGGCAGATACTTGAACGCACGCCTGCCGGGCTGACCGTCTTTTACATTGTCGGGATCGGCATTTTGGTGGTTTTCCTTCTGGTCAGTTTTATCGATAATTTCCGTCGTCCACAATTCGTTTTCGAACGCGAATTACCTGCTCCGGTCCGAAAAAAAATGACCCAGACGGTGACGAACCGCAGCTTGCGCGTTTGGCACGTACTTTTCATTCTGCTCAGTTTTTCAGTATTTGGTTTTCAAGTTTATTGGACGTACTTTGCTGACGACTCTAACGAGCAGTTCCAGGCCCTCAATTACAAAGACCTGCGAAATCGGAGGGCGACGGCGGCGACGCTCCGCGGATGGATGCTCGATCGAACCGGTAAGTTATCCTCGTCGCTGGCCTATTACAAACTTGATAAGGACGGCGACATTTCCCGCACTTTCGCTTTGGAAAAGGAAATGGCTCATCTGCTCGGGACCGAGCGGGGTACGCCCGGGCTCGAACGCACGCTTTATAAACGGTCCGACGACCCGATGCCCGAGGCCTGGGAGGTACTTACAAAATTCAAGAAGCCGCAAGACGAACAGAAGGACGTTCGGGTAACGATCGATCGCGATATGCAGGCATTTTTGGCACAGCAGCTTAATGGCCGGACAGGAGCGATCGTGGTGATAAATCCGCAGAATGGCGACGTTCTCGGGATGTACTCGAACCCTTCATATAGTCTTGCTGAGGCTCAGGATCTCGACAGTTACCTCAAACTCGAGGGTAATAAGCGTGAAAAACCCCTCCTCAACCGGGCTACCCGCGAATTTTATGTACCCGGTTCGACCTTCAAGACGTTTACCATGATCTCGGCGTTTCGGGCCGGAAAGCAGAATGCCATATTTCCAAGCTACGCGGAGGGCTTCAAACCGGTGAAGGGTTCGCGTCCGATCGTTGACGCCACCCAAAAACTACAACCCGACGGAACCGTCGTCGGTGCATGCGACGGCGGTTGTCAGGAAAAGGACATCACTTTCGCGTACAAGGTTTCGAGCAACCAATACTTCGCTCAACTGGCGATCGAACTCGGCCGTGAACGCCTTCGCGAAACCGCGATGCTGCTGGGAATTGCCGCTGTTGATACACCCGAAGACGCGGTAATGTCGAGGTTCTTTCCGAATATCTGGAACACGAGCGTTCCGAATATCGCCGGAGCCCTCGCTCCTTCGCAATCGACGATCGTAACTGGAAACAAGATATCTCTTTACGATGTCGGGCTTGAGGGCATGGGCCAGGGTTATGCCGGGCAGATGACTCCGTTCCAGATGGCATTGATCGCGTCGATCCCGGGCAATATGGAAGGAAAGCTGATGAAGCCGCGGATCGAGGCCGATCAGCCGCCGCAAATGTTCGCGCAGATACTATCCGCTCAGCAGGCGGCCGCGATACGCGGGATAATGTCAACGGTGACGGAAGAGCCAGGCGGAACGGGCACCGTGATCTCCGCCAAACTGGCCGGAACGGGTATCCGAACGGGCGGCAAGACCGGCACTGCCGAAAAATTAGCTCCTGTTTACGACGAGAAGACCGGTAAGCTAAAGACCGTCACCAAAAAGCGAAAGAACGACAAAGGAGAATGGGTCGAGTACGAAGCTCCTGTTATGTATGAGAGGACCGACAGTTGGTTCATAACGATCGCCCCGCTCGAAAAGCCGCAGGTTGCGATAGCGGTGGTCGTCGAGGGCGGAGGATTTGGAGCAAGGACCGCCGCACCGATCGCGGCGAATGTGATCCTCAAGGCACGAGATCTTGGGCTGCTTGGCGATCAATATAAACCAAAAGCGGCCCCGCAAAAGCCGGCCGCTAAAACTCCGGCAAAGAAGCCTCGGTAACGAGAACTGATAATTTTGAAGAACCGAACCTCGTCACACGTATTCATTCTCATATTGATCGTCATTCTGACGGCGATCTCGCACTATTCCATTCATTATGGAGCCCTTATCCGCGGCTACGACACATCGATGGCGACCGCCGGCCGCAACCTCTTACTACTTTCATTTCTCGCAGTTATACCCATTCTCTTAAAGCGATTTGTGAGGTTTGACGGCAACTGGACACTGTACACGTCTGCGGTCCTCCTTTTCTCCATCGGGTTGACGGTTCAGTATCGTCTTTTCAGCGACCCTGAATATACGTCCCGAAAGGACAAGGCCGAGGCTCGGCAGCTAAAACTCCGCACTCAACAGCTGCATTACATACAGGAAAACTATTCGGCCGAAAAGAAGCAGATGATGGGCCTGCCGGCGACGCCGCCATCGCCCGTCGATCTGTCCGAGGAAACGCCCCGTCCTGCCGACGACGACCTGAAAGGCGTCTTGCTTTCCGGCAACACGGTTAATCCGCTGCTGGCGATCTTCGGTATGCTTGTTGCGTTTATTCTGTTGAGACGTGACAAGGTAATAGCGTTTCTTCAAAATAACGGGTTTCTCATAGTACTGCTGACGCTTGTCCCGCTAATATTTGCGGCGATCACGTCGAGGGCCGGCAAAGTCGGGAATATGACCCCTTGGGAACCCGCCAAAGTTCCCTTTCTTGTCGGTTTTGCCGCTATATTGGCAGTTTTGTACCGCAATCTCGCTCGTACATATTGGGGGATACCGCGTGCGAAGGATGTCGTGCCGTTGGTATTTATGGCGGTTTTGCCGTTTGTCCCGTTCTTCGTGCTCAAGGACTTTGGCCAGATGATGGTCTTCAGTTCGGTTTACGCAACGCTTTACCTGGTCGCAGTGCGGCGTTTTTCACAACGATTCGTGCTTGTGGGCAGTGTTGTTCTGGTGGTCGCGATCCTCGTCGTCGGGGCATTGCCGCCGAAAACGCAGGAAAAGATCCCATTACTGCCGAATCTCGCCGCTCCCGTGAAACTGATCTTGCCAAATCGAATTCAGCAGCGTTTTCATCTGTGGTTAGACGGATTTGACCCGCCGACGCCCGAAACCTCGTGGTGGAAGCAGGATTATGATGAATACTACAAGCGGCTTGTCGAAAAGGACCCGAATCTGCCGCAGATGCTCGCGGAGGACCCCGATCTGCAGCGAACCATCAATGTCGACGCATGGTTTGACATTCTGGCGTTTCAGCCCGCTCAGGCGACATTTGGGCTGGCGTCCGGAGGCACGACCGGCCGAGGTTTGGGGCTTGGTTATCCCGAGCTTATACCGGTGGCTGACTCAGACTACATATTTGCCGCTCTTGCCGAAGAACTTGGACTTTTCGGGGGTTTGTTGGTAACCTTTGCCCTGATCGTTTTCGTAACCGCCGGCATCCGTACCGCACGAGATTCCCGCGATATGTTCAGCAAGTTATGCGCGGTCGGCTTGTCGGCATTTATCGGATTCCAAGCACTGGTCAACATCGGCGGCATTACGCGGGCACTACCGATGACGGGAATAACGCTGCCGTTCGTCAGTCACGGCGGCTTCAGTTTGATCACCAGTTTTGCGATGTTGGGGATGCTGCTCGCCTTTTCACACCGAAATTCTCTCGATCGCAGGCGTGACGAGTTTGACCCGAGAACGGTGCCGGAAACCCTTAGCCCTCAATAGATAATAGAGTTTTGCCACTTCCATTTGACGGAGAAACGATACAATGACAGAAAACACCAGACTCGAATCAGCATCGATCAGCGATCGCGGACTCAGCGAAAAACGGCCTCAGAACGAGGATTCATTCCTTGAGATCCCTGAGTGCGGCATTTTTGCGGTTGCTGACGGTGTCGGCGGTGCCCAGGCGGGTGAGGTGGCATCGCAGATGGCTGTTGAGATCCTTGGTGAGGCATTTACCAATATTTCTCCCAAGGACGATCCCGAAGATGTCATGCGGAACGCTCTCGAACAGGCAAATGCGGCGATCTTCCAGATGTCCAATGAACTCTCGCAATTGTCCCAAATGGCGACGACCGTGGTCGCTCTGCACATCGACCGCAACATCGCCACGATCGGCCACGTTGGCGATTCGCGGCTGTATCGGCTTGACGCTGACGGGACGCTCTATCGTGAGACCGACGACCATTCGATGGTCGGTGAAGAGGTCAGGGCCGGCCGCATGACTGAGGAACAGGCCGAAAACCATCCCGGAAAGAACATTATCAGCCGAGCCCTTGGAGCCGAGTCCGCCGTCATCGTCGATCTAAAAACGATGCTGGTAAGCCGCGATTCGACGTTTTTGTTATGTTCTGACGGGGTTACCCGGCACATCGGCGATAAGGAGCTTTCCGAACTGCTGAACGCGTCAGACGCCCCGGCCGACATATGTTCCAGGATCAAGGATATTTGTTTTGAACGCGGTGCCGAGGACAATTTGACGGCGGTGATCATAAGGGTCTCCGGCATTGCTGACGATATTTCGATGGAGCGGACCCAGCCGATCGATGTCGGCTCGATCCACACAGCCGAGGTTTTCGAAGATGAACTGCCGACGGTCGCGACTTCCCGTCCGGCATTTGCGGCCGGCCCGGGAACTGAGGGCGAAGAGGACGACGAATTGCTCGAACTCGATACGGCAGAATTGCACCTTCCGCCTGAAACGTATTCAGAGCCCGATGTTTTTAGTGTCGATATCCCGACGCCGACGGCCGCTCGATCGGAAGACCGACCCGCCGCTGAGTATCATTTCGAAGATGATCACGTCGAGCCGGAAAATGAATCGCACGAAGACGATTCGCGGACGGCGGATGAGATCGAAAGGGTTCCCGGCGAAACTGATGTTGTTGAGGCCGAAACGGCCCCATTCGCACCCGTTCTAAACAGCGACGCATCATCCGCGGCCGCACCTGAATCCGCGCCGTCGCCATCGGCACCGGCCGAAATGAACATGTTCGGCACCGGGGCCGACGATACGTACGCCGAATCGTCCGGTTCACTCGGGCGTATCGCGGCCTCGGTCGGGCTCCTGTTGGTGGGTTCGGTAATTGGTTTGATCGCTTATCATTTCTTCCTAGTCCCGACGCCCCAATCCGTCGATCTGCCGGCCCCGACCCAGATGCAGTCCGACAACATCCCGTTAAGTACGTTCGAGAAAGGCCGTCGCCTGGTCGATGCCGATCCGGCGGCATATATCGCAAAGGCCGGAACGCCGCCAGCAGATTGCGAGGGCCTGTACCTGCTCGGGCGTGCTTATTTATTAACCGGCGACTTTATGAAAGGCCGCGAAGCACTGGTCCAGGCAAGGGAAAAGCTCGCGACAGCCGACCCGGTGAACAAAGGGACCGTTTCGACTGAGATAATGCTCGCGCTCGCCGTTACTAACGACCCGCAAACACAACGTAATCTGAAAAAGGATATTGATGCGATGAAGGCGACCCAGCCAGGATCAAATGCGAATGTGAGTCCCGTCAAGCCCAAATAGACGCTCAGGCTTCGAGTTGCCGCTTTGCTTCGAACAGGATTATACCGGCTGAGACTGCCAGATTCAGGCTCTCGACCGGCGCATTGATAGCGATCTTCACACGGTCAAACTCTGTCCCGAGGTCTATCCCTTTGAGGCCGTGGGCCTCGGATCCAAAGACGAGCAAGCGCGGAATACTCCAATCGACAGTTGTATGGACCAAATCTGCGGACGCGGCGGTCGCGGTCGGAATTAGCCCTTTAGTGCCGGCCCACTTTACGGCCGCACCAAAATCAATATCGTCCCAGATCGCCAACCTAAACGCCGCCCCCATTGACGACCTGATAGATTTCGGCGAGTAAACATCGGCTGAGTGCTTAGTGATGATGACGCCGGCGACGCCCGCGGCCTCAGCGGTCCTCAGCACCGCACCGAGGTTTGAGGGGTTATTGATGTGATAAAGCAGAACGACGATCGGAAGCACTCGACTCTCTGTCAACCTGGATTCGATCGCTGACGCCCCCGGTTCCGGCCGGTCAGAGATCAATATAACCCCTTGCGAATGTTCGGTGGCCGCGATGGTTTGGAATACGCGGTCCGGAAGTTCAAACGTAAACCGCGATGCAGTCGACAGTTGATCGATAAAACCGGAATTCTCATCCGACATTACGAATCTCTCGGAAACGAAACATTCTGATATCGGCAATCCGGAGCGAAGTGCCTCGACCGCCAGCCGCTTGCCCTCAATAAATATCTTGCCCGATACATGCCGGTCGCGGACTTTTCGGGCGCTGACCAACCGCTGATTGTCACGGCTCGTGATCTTAGGCAGTTCATTCATACGGCACCTTAGTTTTAACAGATAATAGGGCAATTTGGAAACCAACTCAGGATTCCCTGTCAAGACGCGAACCGCTCGCAGGAACAAGCGTCTCCGGTTTTGAAAATTTAGGCAAAATGGCTAGACTAATCTCTTATGAAGCCAGAATCGATGTTGAAAAACCGACTCGAGTTACTCAAAGAAAGATCGGCCGCCGCGGAACTTGGGGGCGGTGCGAAACGCATCGAGAAACAACGTTCATCGGGAAAGATGACCGCCCGCGAACGTATCGACTTTTTTCTCGATGAGGGCTCGTTTGAGGAGTTTGACAAGTTCGTCGCTCACCGTTCGCATGATTTCGGCCTCGAACAGCAGCAGTTCCCCGGTGACGGCGTGATCACTGGCCACGGCCTGGTCGACGGACGCGAAGTTTTTGTCTTCGCTCAGGATTTTACGGTATTTGGCGGGTCGCTCTCAGAGACACATGCCGAGAAGATCTGCAAGATCATGGACCTCGCAATGAAGACCGGTGCTCCCGTGGTCGGACTTAACGATTCGGGCGGTGCTCGCATTCAGGAGGGCGTCGTCAGCCTCGGCGGTTATGCGGACATCTTTTTGAGAAACACCCTCGCAAGCGGCGTGGTCCCGCAGATCAGCTGCATTATGGGCCCTTGCGCCGGCGGGGCCGTGTACTCCCCCGCGATCACGGACTTTAACGTGATGGTCAAGGACACGTCGTATATGTTCATCACGGGCCCGGACGTGATCAAGACCGTCACCCACGAAGACGTTACCAAAGACGAGTTGGGCGGTGCGATGACGCACAATGCTCGGTCCGGCGTTGCTCACTTTGCCGCTGAATCGGACGAACATTGCCTTCAGATCACACGTGAACTATTGTCGTTCATACCGTCGAACAATATGGACGACCCGCCCGTCGTCCCGACGACAGACCCGTCCGACCGGATCGAAGAAAAACTGAATACGATCGTACCGGAATCTTCAAATCAGCCGTATGACATCCGCGATATCGTCCATAACGTGGTCGATGACGGCTACTTTTTCGAGATCCAGGAGCATTATGCCCAGAACATCGTCATAGGATTTGCACGATTGGGCGGTATGTCTGTCGGGATCGTCGCTAACCAGCCGGCATTTCTGGCAGGTGTCCTGGACATCGACGCTTCGGTCAAGGCCGCGAGGTTCGTGCGTTTTTGCGATTGTTTCAACATTCCGCTTATCACCTTTGAGGACGTCCCGGGATTTCTGCCCGGCGTCAATCAGGAACATTTCGGCATCATTCGCCACGGGGCTAAACTGCTTTATGCCTTTGCCGAGGCGACCGTTCCGAAGATCACTGTGATCACCAGAAAGGCCTACGGCGGTGCGTATTGCGTTATGGCGTCAAAGCACATCCGAACCGACATCAACTTTGCGTATCCGACCGCCGAGATCGCCGTCATGGGAGCCGAGGGTGCCGTCGGCGTCCTGTTCCGACGCGAGATCGCCGAAAATGACGAGGCGTATCGCCAAAATAAGATCGCCGAGTTCGAAGACAAGTTCGCCAATCCTTATGTTGCGGCCGAACGCGGGTTTGTCGATGAGGTGATCGAGCCCAAATACACGCGCCCAAAACTCATCCGGGCCCTTTCCCTTCTCAAGAACAAACGCGATTCGAATCCGCCCAGAAAGCACGGCAACATCCCGCTTTGATCTTTTTCGCCGGTCATCGTATGTGATGGCCGGCACTTTCATTAAGCAATGGTTCCTGAGGAAATCACTCGCCCGACCACCGCGATCACCGACCTTGACGCTTTGGCGTTCAACTACTGTTCGGCACGGTCGTTCATCGGTGACGATGTCCGGATCATGGCGGTCGTCAAGGCAAACGCTTACGGCCACGGCTCCGTCGAATGTTCGCGAAGGCTCGAGACCGAAGGCGTCGAATGGTTTGGCGTGGCCTTGCCGGCCGAGGCGATCGAGTTGCGGCGGGGCGGCATCACGTCGCGCATACTTTGTCTGGGCGGATCATGGCCGGGCCAGGAACCGATGCTCTTTCAGCACCGAATCACGCCCGCGATCGCCAGTCCTGAACAAGCGGAGAGGTTGGATCGGGTCGCCCGTGATCGCAATGAGCGGATCGACGTCCATATCAAGTTCGATACCGGAATGGGCCGCATCGGGATACGCTGGGATCACGCCGCCGAGTTCGCTCAGCGGATCAAAAATATGTCCGGTCTCCGTGTCGAGGCCCTGATGACGCATTTTGCGGCGGCGGATGACCTTTCGCAAAACAATTTTACTGAACTGCAATCAAAACGAATGTCGGAGATCGAGGCTGCCTTTCGATCGAACGGATTTGAACCGCTATTTACCGATCTTGCGAATTCCCCCGCAGCCGTTGCCCATCCATCGACGCGGAGGAGCCTTGTAAGACTTGGCGGCATCTTATACGGGCTTGGCGGCGATGTTCTGCCAAAGGGCGTCTCGGCTCCTGAATTGAAACCCGTAATGTGCCTTCGATCCGAGGTGACGCATCTAAAACGCGTGCCAGCAGGCGAGAGTCTCGGGTACGGCCGCAGCTTTGTTACCACGCGAGATTCGCTTATCGCGACTATCCCTGTCGGCTACGCAGACGGGCTTCCCCGTTTACTTTCGGGCCGCGGCCGGGTGATCATCAATGATCAGTACGCACCGATCGTCGGACGGATCTCGATGGACTGGACGATCGTCGATGTAACGGACGTCGCGGACGTCGCAGCCGGAAATCCGGTACTCTTGATCGGCAGTTCGCCAAAGTGTGCTATCCTCGCTGAAGACCTGGCCGCCGCGACCGGTACGATCTCGTACGAGGTCACCTGCGGGATCAGTTCCCGCGTCGATCGGCTGTATGCCGGGCTGCCGGATTGAACATAGAAACTTGGCCACGACGTTGGCCGACATACGGTAGTTTTCGATAATTTTAGCTAATTCTGGAGGACATTTAGTGAATTACCCAATCGAACTTTCATTCAAATTGCTCGCCCTAGCCAGCCAGATATACATTCGTGACGGCGGCGGTAATCTCATCGGATATTGCAAACAAAAGATGTTCAAGCTTAAAGAGGACATCAATATCTTCGCCGATGAGGGCCAGACCCACCTGCTTTACAACATCAAGGCCGACCGCGTAATTGATTTTTCGGCAAAATACAATTTTAAGGACGCTCAGGGCAACGCCATCGGTTCGATCAAGCGTCGCGGTATGCGTTCTATCTGGAAGGCAAATTACGAGGTCTATGACGCGAATGACGTACAGGTTTTCAAGATCTCCGAGGAAAGCGGATGGGTCAAGGTAATGGATGCCCTGGTCGGTGAACTGCCGATCGTCGGTATGTTTACCGGATATTTCTTCAACCCGTCTTACATTATCGCCCGTATGGACGATTCGCCCGTTGCTCGGCTTAAGAAACAGCCCGCGATGTTTCAGGGGCAATTCCAACTGGAGCCGCTTGCCCAATTTAGCGGTGAAGACGAGGTAAGGGTCTTGCTCGGTGCTCTGACAATGACGCTGCTTGAACGTATGCGTGGCTGATCTGACACATAAATATTTGTTCGTAGGGCCGGTGCCGATGTCCTGAAAAAGTTATGAACTCAGTTCAGAATTTTCAATGGAAGCAATTCGCTGTCCGGCTCTACAACAAGATCCTCGATACAGACGTTTTCGGACGGGCCGCTCAGACGGCCTTTTACTTTTCATTCTCCATCTTTCCGTTGATCCTCTTTTTGATAAGCGGTCTCGGATTGCTCGTTTTTTCGGCGGAAGGGCTCAAAGCCGAATTATTCGCCTATCTTGGGCAGGTACTGCCCGGAACGGCATTTGAACTCGTCCGAAAGACGGCGGAGGAGATCGTCGTCAACAGTTCCGGCGGCAAGGTGACGCTCGGCTTGGCGATCGCACTTTGGTCGGCGTCCTCGGGCGTTGATGCACTTCGCAACGCACTGAACGCGGTTTATGAACTCAGGGAACGACGTACCTGGTGGCGAACCAAATCAGAATCGCTAGGTGTCACGCTCCTGGTCACGGTCCTCGCCGCGGTCGCCCTCACTATCGTATTTTACGGATGGCAAGCGATCGGTTACCTTTCGCAAAAGATCGGTATCGAAAATGTGTCACCGCTTGTTTTGATCACGATCCAATGGATATCGATCATCGCCGTGATGCTGCTGGCGTGCGAGATAATTTACAATCTATTGCCGGACAGACGCAACAAACGCTGGCTATGGGTGACACCGGGCGGCCTGGTCGCGATCACCCTCTGGCTGATCCTGACGAGCCTTTTTAAGCTTTATATCAGCTATTTCAACAGTTACGACAAAGCGTACGGTTCGCTCGGGGCCGTGATCATACTAATGTTCTGGCTATATCTGACGGCGGTTGTCGCGATGGCCGGCGGGGCGATCAATTCGGTACTATCCGATATGGCCGAAGAGTCCGCGGAGGACGAGGCGTAGCGAAAATAACCCTACTTTTGCCTTATACCCTCAACACTATGAATATCTCGATCGGACAACGATTCTCAACTTCACGCAAGGTCACCGACGCCCTCGTTCGCCAATTTGCCGAGGTTTCGGGCGACTATAACCCGATCCACCTCGACGACGAGTTTGCCAAAAACACTCGTTTCGGACGGCGGATCGCTCACGGCATGCTCAGCGGAGCATTCATATCGGCCGTTTTGGGTAATGAATTCCGGGGGCTTAAGATCGTCTATCTCACGCAGACCCTAAAATTCACGGCTCCCGTATATTTGGGTGATACGGTGACCGCGACTGCCACCGTCACGTCGATCCGCGAGGACAAAGGGATCGTGACGCTCGAAACCGTGTGTACGAATCAAAATGGCGAGGTTCTGGTCAAGGGCGAATCGGCCGTCATGATCCTGCCGGATTAGCGTGACGATCCTTGAGCATGGATCAAGTGATCCGCAGGCATCGCAGGTGACTTTCGAACGGCCTTCTTCAGATGTTATCATCTGATTGACCGCCTTATTTTATTCTATGTCATTGATGCTGCAAGAGATCGCCGAGCAACCACTGGTGCTCGAACGAACTGTCTCGGCCGAGCGAGCGAAGATCGACCGTCTCGGAAAATTCCTAAAGGGCCGCGAGATCGACCTTATCGTGTTAGTCGCCCGCGGCAGTTCCGACAACGCCTCGCTTTTCGGCAGGTATTTGCTTGAGGTGACGACCGGTATTCCCGTGTCGCTATCTGCCCCGTCGGTATTTACGCTTTATGGGGCAAAACTCGACTTTAGCCGGGCCTTGGTGATAGGCGTTTCGCAGTCCGGCGAAGGCTCCGACATAAATCTTGTTCTCGAGAGTGCCAAAGCGTCAGGAGCGTTCACGCTCGGGATCACCAACGAGGCCGGTTCGACGATGGCGAAGATCGCTGACGAGACGCTGCTGATACACGCCGGCCGCGAGAAATCAGTCGCGGCCACCAAGACATACACCGGCCAGATGCTGCATTTTTACCTTCTGGCATCCATACTTGGGGACCGAAAACTCGACTATGAGCGGATCCCGGCCTATACCGAAGAAGCACTGTCGCTCAAGAGCCAGGTCGAGACGCTGGTCGAGCGTTACGTGTTCATGGAAAACTGTGTGGTCGTCGGCCGCGGTATGAATTATGGCAACTCGTACGAACTGGCGCTGAAACTAATGGAAACCTGCTATGTCGTTGCCGAGCGGTTTTCATCGGCGGACTTTTTTCATGGGCCGCTCGCTATCGTCGAACGCAGATTTCCGGTAATAATGTTTGCCCCCGGCGGCGTCACAAAACGAAGCAGTCTGGACCTTTTGGACAATTTGCGTGAACTCCACGCCGACTGTTTGGCGATCACGAACGACCCGGATATTGCGGCATTGTCGCCCAAGAGTTTACAGTTGTCGCCCGCGATCGACGAGTTTCTCACTCCGATCCCGTTCATAGTTCCGGCACAACTCTTCGCGGCGTATCTCTCGACCGCCAAAGGGCTCGATCCTGACGCCCCGCGTTCACTAAAGAAGGTAACAAAGACCATATAGGGCTTTGGTGACCAAAATGCACGAATGAGACTTTACCCATTCGGAATATTGACGATACTGATCTTGCTGCTCGCCGGTGTCGAGACGCTCGCCCAAAACCGGCCGTGCAGTGTCGATCCGCTGACCCTGCAATTTGAGGGCAACCCCGTCGAACAGGCCAAGTGCCTGTTGCGGCCCAACGGCTACGGCGGCATTCTTGGCCCGGCACAGACCAAACTCCCGGGCCCGCTTGAAAAGGCGGTCGGGGCGAAGGTCACACTCTCCGCCTCAAAGCTGCTCAAATATCTGACATCGGTCAATATCAGCGAGTCTGAGATCGGCGGGCCGCTCACTGACTCACTCGCGACGGCCCAGCTTCCGAACGGACAGATCGTTTCGTCAATGTACTTCGTGATCCACGACACATCGACCCCTAATCTCCGGGATGAACTGTTCCCCGTCGATATGGATACCGATATTGCATGGCGGGGCAATAAATTGTCCGTTTGGATGAATTCGCCGGTCGCCCACGTCTTTGTCGCGAGGACCGGCGTATCGATGACGGCGACGCCGTTCAGTCAGACCGTCATCAAGGGCTGGGGAACAAAGTTTGCCCGCGATCGGCTAAAGGCGGACGCGAAAGGGCTGCAGATCCATATCGAATTGGTTCAGCCGCGGCGGCGTGATCCGCGGTCGTCGAACCCGGATAATGACCTCATCGCTCCCGATCCCGGCTTTTCCAAGGCGCAGTACGACCGTCTAGCGATTTTGTACATGGCGGCGTCGATCCGTCGCGGAACGTGGCTGATACCTGCTTATCACTCGGCAGTTGATGCGGGCATCAAGGACGCTCATGATGATCCGCAAAATTTTGACCTTGATCGATTCGCGTCTTCGCTCGAACATCTGATCAGATCTGTCAAATAAACCTCGATATGGCTGAAACGACGCCAAGCCCGGGATCGACCCTCCATAAAACCGCATGGGCGGCCGCCGTTGTCACGATTTTTCTGGTTGCGACGATGAAGCCTTTTCTGTTTATCGCCAATCAGCGATTGAGCCCGCCCGATATACTCTTTCCTGTGTCGTTGGTATTGATGCCGGCTGCTGCAGCCGCTCGCCAACTTCGGCTTCGGTTCGAACCGGCGTTCATTTATCTGGCGGCCTATTTCGCGTCATTGCTTATCTCAAGTGTCTTTTCAGTCGATCCGCGGACAAGCTATCTTCGGCTCGCCGGTGAGATGTACCTCATCTGTCTTGCGGCATTGATAATTGTCCAATTAGATCGTGAAGCCCGCCTCAAACACGCGGTTTACGCTTGGCTTGCCGGGGCATCTCTCGCGGTGTCGATAGCGCTCATCTCGATACCGCTGCATTACCTCAGCCCGGACAATTGGCTGCTGGCCCATACACTTTATACTTTCGGGGCGGTCCCGGTGGTCAATTTCCCGCGGATATCTTCGACCATGGTATCGGCGAGCATGTTCTGCAACTTCCTCACGGTCGGTGTCGCTCTTTTATTTTTGGCTCGGGAAAGATCATGGATCAGCCGCCGAATTTTCATTCTGTCACTCGCGGCTTCAGTGCTGGCGGCACTTTCAACAATCTCGATCGGCATCGGCGGCATCGCTCTGGTGATCGGCGTTTGCACATATCTGACCAGATCGATCACGAGGCCGCGGCTGGCAAGAGCGTCATTGACAATCAGTATCGCGGCGGCAGCGGCTTTCTATCTTATGAGTTTTGCGGCTCTCAAACCGCACGCGACCTCCCCGTTCTCGGTTGATATTCCCGTGATCGGAAATATCCAGCCATCGTCCAGGGTTCTCGTCTGGATAGCGTCGTTCAGGACTTTCGCCGACGACCCACTGACCGGCAAGGGCCTCGGCCAACCGGCCTGTGCCGTTTCGTTTGAAAATACCGACGGATCCTACAGTATGCTCACTGATGCTCACAACATCTTTCTGAGCGTCGCGGCACAAAGCGGAATTTTAGGCCTCGCGGCGATGATCGCGTTGAGTCTTTATTTGTGGCGGCTCGGCAGGAGGTCTGACGTCCCGGCGGTCAGGCTTATCTGGGCTGCGTTCGTATCTGCATTCTTATATCAAGGGGCTGTCGGAGCGTTTGAGGACGCACGTCACCTGTGGATATTGATCGGCATCCTGGTCGCGGCGTCAAATCTCAGCCGCCGCACGGAGCAGAGCCTCGCGCATCGCACCGGCGTTTGACCAGCGCAACTCGACCTGTTTGGCGAGGGCGGTTTCAAATACCGCTGCGATCTTGATCGGAATGTCCGGCACCCTTTGCACGATCGGAATGATCGGTTTTTCAAAGATGGCCTTTACGGTTTCCGAGATACCGGCCTTGGGCCCGATATCGAGGGCGTGGGCACCCGTTAGGAGGCTGTAAGCTGTCATACCGACCGCGTAGAGGTCAGAAGGCGGCCGAACCTCCTTAAAGTCCCTGACCTGCTCAGGCGGCATGTAGGCTATTGTACCGGCCACGTCACCGACCATCGTAACGCCGCTCATTCCGGTCTGCTTGAAACTCTTTGACAGTCCAAAGTCGGTCAGCTTTGCCTGAGCTCGCGGAAACTCGCCTTCGATGAGAATATTCTGTTCCTTGATGTCCCGGTGGACGAACCCGAGCGAATGGGCAAAATCGAGTGCCGCCAGAGTTTGCTCGATGATCTGTACGACCTCTCGAAAGTTCATCTTGCCGCCGCGATGTTTCGCCAGCCGTGCCGCGTCCATTCCGGAAATGAACTCCGTCACGAGATAGACGATCCCGTTGTGGGTGCCGTGCTCGATATAGCTGACGATATTCGGGTGCCGCAGGGCCGATGCGACCTCGATCTCGCGCAAAAAGCGCTTCAGCGACTGTTCACTGACCGCTACCTCGGGCAAAAGCGTTTTGATCGCGACGGCCTGTCCGGTTTTTTCCGACCGGGCGAGCATCACGCTTCCCATCCCGCCCTGGCCGATCACCCGGATCATCTGATAATTTGGGATCGGCTGTGGATTTTTCTTGAGCCGCTCTCGACAGTCGTCACAGACATATGTGAGTTTGGCCTGCGGGTTTGACGCCTCGACACTCGCCGGAATGCCGCAATTAAGACAGGCGACCGTCACAAGCGAAGGGTGCGTTTCCCCCAAACCCCGGGCCGATGCCGATACCTCGGCCGGATCGGCCGCAACCTCAACCTCAAGCACAGTCTCGCCGCCCTGTATGCGGTCGCCGCTCTTCAAATATGCGGTCTCGACCCGCAATCCGTTGACGAATGTCCCGTTGGTCGACCCGAGGTCACGCAAAAATGCCTGCGGCGGGGCGATCTCGATCAAACAGTGGTGACGTGAGAAAAATCGATCCTGCGGAAGGCAGAACTGCGCGTCCTCGCTTCGACCGATCATAAAAGTATCGTGTTGATCGAATGTAAAGGAACGCCCCGTTTGTGGACCAGCGATGACGTTTAGGCTGACTCGCATCGGCTAGATTATAAATGATTTAGGGCTATCTGGCTATTATTCCCAAAAACAGGAATACCATCGATGCCAAAAAGGTAACGACGCCGAGCACCATTCCGCCGATCGCCAAACCGCGTCCGCCGTAGCGGCCGGGATCGTTATCGGCGTTCTTCATACCCAAAAAGCCAACGATCGCCGCCGGCAGGCCGAGCCAGACGCCCCCGTAGCAGCAGACCATAAAGAACGCCAGAATGCCGAGCACAAGCGAGATCGTCGGCAGTGTCTGGTCCTTGGACTGAGAAAAACCCTGGTTATTGAACTGCGGCTGCAGGTTGGATTGATCCTGCCACATCATTGGCGGCTGTGCGGATTGCGGCTGTTGCCAATTCGTGGGATTAGTGGCACGCGGATCGTTCATCATCACCGTCGGCGGCGAATCGTCAAACGGCCTAGAACGCGGGTCGTCGGCAAGCTGCAAGAGCAGTTCGCCGTCATCGAGACAGAAATTCAGATGCTCATCAACGTACGATTTGCTGCAGCGGGGACATTGCTTCATCAGTTTGGCGTTCTATTTACGCAATTCGAGATTCTTGAAAGCGATCTTTACAGCATCGCCTGAATAGAGCCCGACGACACCGCCCTTGAAACCATAGACATTCTTGATCGAGTTGACCATCGTACCGTTGATATAAAGCTCGATCTTGTCGGTCATGTCACGTACCTCGAGCGTATTTTCCTGCGAGCCGTCCTTGATCAGGTCAGATTTCGTCCAGGTAACGACGGTATCTTCCTTGCCCGGCGAATGGTGAACGATACGGTATTTTTGCTTTTTGCTGTCGATCAGGAACGCGTAACCCTGCTGAAGCGGGGTCGGGTTGCTATGAAATACGATGCCGTAGCCGAGACGCGAGTCGGCGCTGTCTACGTTACGGAGTGTCACGGTCGTGTTTGCCGATTCGGTCTGGGCCGTGTCCGCCGGTGCGGCGAGTACATAGTAATAGCCCTTTTGTTTAGCGGCCATCATAAATTCACCGCCGGACATCTCGGTCGTCCCAAATGCCGAGAATGGCCGAACCCACTCCGAAAGATCGACCTTTTCGACGTCGGAACGGTCCGAAGTGTTTGTCGTTGAACTCGTCGACGGCGAGCTCGAGGGTGTCGTGCTCACTTTCTTGGTCTGACCGGAGGATGAATTTGAGTTACCGGTCGTCGACGAATTTGAGACATTTTCCGCCTGTGAACCTACGAATACGAGAAACGCGATCCCGCCGCCGCCGCATAACAGCACAACAAAACCGAGGATGGCGACGACCCAGATCCAGGTCTTCGACGATTTTTTCGGCTGCATCGAATATTGCCCGGCCGGTTGCTGCTGTCCGGTGTTCCAGCCGCCGGGCTGCGCCGGCTGACTCGGCATCGACGGGTTTGGCTGTGTCGGCCGGACCTGGTTCATTATCACGGTCTCGGGCATCGCCGAGCCGGCCGCCTGGGTCAGGACGCTTCCGTCATCGAGACAAAAATTGAGATTTTCGTCGGAATAGGTCTTATTGCAACGTGGACAGATCTTCATCGTTATTACCTCGGTTCGGCCGCGGCCTCATTCAGCCGCATTCGGAATGCAAGTATTATACGCATAGACCGGCAAAAGTGCGACTATTTATCAACGCATTACATTAGTGATTTGTTCCGCAATTCGAGAGCACCGAACTAAAGTGAGATGCCGCAGCGGCCGCAAAATTTAATGTGGGCCGGATACGTGCTTGAGCAACGGCGGCAAATACGTTCGGCCTGCTGCGGAGGCGGATTTTGAAAATTCGAGGTAAACCCTACCGGTTGGCTCATCGATTGTACGACCGGGGCGATATTTAGCCCGCAGCGGCCGCAAAATCGGGCCCCGTCCTGCAGCCTTGCCGAACATCGCGGGCATGGAAACGTTCCGGCCTCGTCGCCCGGTGTCAGCATGACGAACGAACCGCTACCGCACCGCCCGCAAAATTTGACGCCCTCGGCGAATTTCGATCCACAGTTGGAGCACGCAACGATGCCCGGCATCACGCTCGACTGCGGGGAACCGGCGGAACTCGTTCCCTGCGAAGAAGACGGTTGGCTGGCCGTGCCGTGGGGCGGCCTCAGTTGGGCCTGAATAACTTGTTCGTTGGCACCCTCGCGAACCTCTATGACACGTTCGTCATCACGTTCACCGGCCTTTGATACCCTCAGGATGTGGCGGCCCGCGGGAATGTTTGTCAGTACTACCCGGCCTGAGCTGCCGACGCTTCCCTTTCGTTCGTCGTTGACATAGACCTCAGAGTTGACCGGGGCGAGCACGACCAACCGCGACGAACCGGCCCGTTTGCTCTCATCGACGTCCTCGGCCGCCTGTTCAAGGGCTCCGATCCATTCAGCTACCGATTCAGGGCGCTTTGCAGGATCGATCTCGAGGGCCCGCATAATAACGCGTTCAACATCAGCCGGAATGTCCGAACGGATCGACGAAAGCGGTGCCGGCGTGTGCATGATCTTTTGCATCACAAGCTGCATCAGGTCGCCCGTAAACGGCGTCTTACCGCCGAGCATCAGATAGGCGATGGTCCCAAGAGCGTAAAGGTCGGCCCGCTTATCGACGCCCATTTCGGGCTGCATCTGCTCGGGCGACATAAATTCGGGCGTGCCGATGATACCGCGGGACGACGGCGTGGCATTCGAACTGGCGTCGGTCACTGTCTGATTGACGATCTTGGCGAGGCCAAAATCACCGACCTTTACGAAACCGTCGCCGCCCTTGCCCTTTTGCATGATAAAGATATTGGCCGGTTTGAGGTCACGATGCAGAATGTTGAGGTCATGTGCCGCGTCGACGCCGTCCGCGATCTGCCGCAGCAGCCGAACTGCCCGCTTGACCGGCAGCGTTCCCTCTCGACGGAGCAGCCGATGGAGCGTTTCGCCCTCGACGTACTCCATTACCAAATAAAAAATGCCCTCGGCAGTTTCGCCAAAGTCGGTGACACTGACCGTATTCGGATGTTGTATCGACGCCGCGGCCTGTGCCTCGCGTTCAAAACGCGCGATCGCCTCGCCTTCCTGCAGATCGTCACTGCTCAAAATATCCTGCCGGACCGTCTTTACGGCGACCATTCGCGTATCAAACTTCTTATCGCGGGCCAGATACACCTGTCCCATCGCACCGCGCCCGAGACGGCTCTCGAGAAAGTACCGCCCGGCGAGCAGCTGCGAACCCGGAAGCGATATACGCGTCTGCACCGAATCGGTCGGACACGTCTCCAGGTCATCCGGAAAGCAAACTTCGCATTTGGGACACTCTCTCATCTTGTAGAATATCTTGCCGTCAGAGCGCAAAATATCCAAATCAGGAACGTTGTTCAAGAAAACTTTTTGCGTTTTTTGGACTTTTTGATTCTTTTTGCTATACTTCGATTTCGATTTGGGTCGATAGCTCAGTCGGTAGAGCAGCGGACTCTTAATCCGCGGGTCACAGGTTCGATCCCTGTTCGGCCTACCAGATCAGCAAAAAGCCGCCGGAAACACTCCGGCGGCTTTTTCGTTTGGCATAGTTTCCCTTTCGGGCCTCATACCTGATCGCGCCACTTTAGCACTTCTTCGCGAAGCAGCGGATTTTGCTGGAAACTGCCGGTCTGGCCGTGAGCGGCGGTCGCCCTCTGAATATGCCAATAACTCAGGCCGAGTTTTCCGACTGCCCGAAGATAGTGACTGCGGGCACGAAACTTGCCGCTGAAAAGGCCGCCTATCAGCCACGACGAACTCTTGAACGCCGAGGTCGCCGTTTCGCCTAGTTCAGGTGAGATCAGGCCGCGGGCAATATCGATAGCCAGCATCTCTTTGAGTATCTTGTTTTGCCGCCGCATGACCCAGAGGGCAAATCCTGCGATGATCAGGAAGAACGGTATCTCAAGGATCAGGTATCCGACCAAAAAGCCTTCAAATCCGCCGACCACCGCCATACCGTTCCAGATCGCGTGCAGCGTGACCGCACCTATATAGCCCACGAGCGGCAGCAATATTCGGACAAGGGTGTTGTGCGATTCGCGGGCGATGCCGCAGCCGATGCCGGTCATTGCCGTAAACGATACATGGGCAAATGGTGACAAAATGCCCCGAAGGAAAAAGATGACCGCCAACGCGCCAAATCCGCCGCCCGCAAGCGCGCGGCCGTAATAAAGCACATTCTCGACGGTAGCAAAGCCGAGCGCGATAACACCGGCAAAGACAATGCCGTCGAGGATGTCGTCAAAATACTTTCGGAAGAATATCAGCAGGACGACCAGCCCGAGGCCTTTTGAGCCCTCTTCAAATATCGGAGCTGACAGTACGGCACCGACAAATTGTCCCGCCTCGGGCGAAACAGCCGCTCCGACCGCCACGCCGAAGACCGTATTGATGACAAATGACACGATGACAGCGACCAACGCTCCCCATGCGAATGCAAGCGCCAGCAACCAAAGCGGTTCCGGGTCGTATCGGTCGAGCCACACCAGCGGAATAAGATATATTACCGCCGGAACGAACGCCACCACCGATGCAATGACCGCGGCAACCGGACCGACGCTCAACAGCATGATCGCCGCGACGATCAGCATCATAAAGGCGATCGCAAAGATCGTGACCCCGATCCCGATATACCTGCCGGTCTTTTTCTCGTTCGGATCGACCACGACGTGGCCGAGCCCGAGACTGGTCAGCGAATTTTGAAGATTGACGGGCCCCGTCGCCGCAAGTTGGCTGAATTGCTGGACCTGAAGATCGCGAAAGTTCTCGACCGACGGTACCGGTTCCGCGGCCGAGTCGGCGGCTATTGTGATCTCGCCCGTCACGCCGTTCTTGCCGAACTGGATACGGTCGCCGGACGTGAGTTTGGATGAACCGATCGGAATGCCGTTGAGTATCGTACCGTTCGTACTGTTGTTATCCGTCAGGTAAAATCCGTCGGCCCTCGCCTCGATAAATGCGTGCTGTTTCGAGGCGATCCGTTCGCTTAGCGGGTCGAACCGTACGCTGCAGGTTTCACCGCGGCCGATGGTCAAAAAGCCGCTCTCCAGATCAAAAGATCGACCGGCCAACGAACCGCTCTCGATCGTTAGGTGCAGTTTCATAGCACCATATTAAGTGCAAAAAGCCCAAAGTCAAGCTAGTTGCCTGACTTTGGGCCAAGTGGGTAATTGTCGTGAAGCTAGGGCTGGACCGACGCCGGCGATGGGATATCGCCCGTTTGCCCGTACTGCCTTGCAAAGAATCCGCCGTTCGAGCTGTTCAGCCGGTACCAGACATTGGTACTCGGCCTGAACACGGCGATATCAGCCTTGGCGTCGCCGTCATAGTCGGCCGGAACCGGAATGTCCTCGGCGATACCGAAATTGTAGGCCGTAAATGCCTGCGTTGTCGGGTCAAGCATATACCAGGTGCCGTTTGACGGGCGGTAAACCGCGAAATCGGTCACACCGTTGCCGTTGAAATCACCGCTCACCGGCCTGTCGCCGCTCGTGCCGAAGGCACGGTAAAGCGGGATCGACGACGAACTCTGGCTGACATACCAGACGCCGTTCGACGGACGCCAAACCGCGATATCGACCTTTCCGTCACCTTCAAAGTCGCCGACGACCGGCTTGTCGCCGTTCACGCCCCACTGCATCGCCTTAAATCCGAGCGTGCTCTGCTGGATGTACCAGACACCGGTCGAAGGACGCCAAACAGCGACGTCGGTCTTGCCGTCAGCATCATAGTCGCCCGCAACCGGGATATCCGTACTCAGGCCAAACTGGACCGCCCGGAAATTCGCCGGATCCGAACTGCGCCTGATCCACCATGTGCCGGTCGAAGGGCGATAGATCGCGATGTCAGTCTTGCCGTCGCCGTCATAATCCCCGGGTTCCATAATGTCCGTGCTGAATCCGAATCCAACTGATTGGGCCGAGCTGTTAGAGCTGTTCTCAATGCTCCAAAGGCTCGTCGAAGGCGTAAAGACCGACAGATCGGTTTTACCGTCTCCGTCATAGTCGGATATGCGATTCTTGACCGGTGCCGCGACCGCGCTTGCGTCAAGCACAAGCAGGCCGTTGGCCAGATCGCCCGCCAGCACCTTGTCCGATCCGAGGAACGGATACACCGCCCAGTTGCCGTCGTAAGTGGTCGGCAGCAGATTTTGCCGCAGTTCCGACCCGCAGACCATATCCCAAGGTTCGGCATCGAGCAGTGCCTGCTTTTCTTCTGCCGGCGGTGCAAAGACCGTCGGGAAAGTGTCGTACTGGCCGACGCGGGCCGGCGTGGACGGATTTGAAAGGTCAAAGACCTGTATGCCGGCCTGGTACCACGCGATGTAAAGGCGATTGCCCATTACGACCGGATTATGCGGCGTCACGGCATTGAGAGCCAACGCATTCATACCGACCGAATTGACCAAAAGCGGTGCGGCCGGATTTTCGATATTGTAGGTGCGAAGGTCGCCGTTACCGTTGCTTGTCTCACGGCAGCTGTAAAGGTACTTGCCGTCCTCGCTCGACCAGCTGCTGTGCATACTGTTGCCGGCGGTAATGCTTGTCGAGTCCTCGATGAAGCCCAAAAGCGTCGGAGCCTGCCCGGCGACATTAAAGATATTGTAGATCTCAGTCCTTCCTCGCTGGGTCGAACTTCCCCATCCTGACGTGAACATGCGGTCGCCGCGGACGTGCATCGCATGGACCCAAATAGGTTCCGTCGGCGTGAGATCACGCAGAAAGACCGGGCTTGCGGGGTTCGTGACGTCGATGAACTTGATTATCTTGCTCGAAAACCCATTGAAATTCTCGATCAGGATGTCGTTTCCGAACTGATTGATGACCATCATTTCGTGAATCGAATTGTGGCCGTTGCCGAGCGACGAATTGACCACTCCGAGCAGCTGCGGACTGTACGGGTTTGCGAGGTTGACGATGTGAACGCCGCCGCCGTTGCCGCTGCCGAAATATCCTCGGGTACCGATCACGATCGCTTCGAGAAACTGCTGATTCGCTCCCGGGTTGTACCAGCTCGCCAGAACCGGTGCGTCGGGGTTCGAAATGTCATAGATAAACGCCCCGCGGCAATTGTAGCTTCCCTGCACCGCAATGTTGCCGTCAGCATATATGTCGGCAAATTTCAGGTTCGATGTGCTGCCGCAATTGGGCGTGATCTGTGACCGCAGCCTGACCTTTTGGGCCGAGGCTTCGGTACCGAGCGACGCTATCACAGCGACGACGCAGATCGACACAGCCAGTGCTCTCAAAAGCATACTCGTTTTTTCTTTCATCAATGTCTCCGGAGGTGAATTTGCCGTTCAGAAAATCAATTTACAACTTTTACTCGGAAATGAGTGCGAATGCAAGCCGAAACACCGGTAAAACAACCCATTTGGGGGAAGTATTACCGGCGCCGGATGAAGTTAAATTTTGTGCTACGAGGCAAACCGTTCGGCCTCACGCATGACCAGGTCGAATGTGCCCGGATCCACCTTTCTAAACCGGCGGTTCCGATTCAGCGAAACGGCGATCGAAATGGTCGGGTTATTGCCCTTGAAATTCATTCCGCCGGCAACCAAAAGATTATAGAGTTCGTTGACATGGAGCGGATGCCCGGACTCGCGAAGCAGCAGAGTGCAGGCCTGCGTGATCGTCAGGTCAGCGAAACGCTGGCTCAGCGGTGCCGAATTGTGCACGATCGACGGAATGCCGCGATGCTGGTTGATATACGCTACCGAACCGCCAAATCGCCGGCCGTTGTTATCGATCGGCTCGACACGCCCCATATACGGATCGCGGGTCTCGGGCCTGATCTCGTACTCGTCGTCCATCTTTATCGTCCGCGGAGCATGCAGCCCGCGGTTGCCCGAACGCATTGTGACAAGCAGGCTGTCGATCGCAGATTCGGTCTGCGAAGCACTGTTTTCAAGCGCAGTGATCTCCTGGCGGAGCAGTTCCACCTCGTTTTCCGCCTCTCGCAAGCGAGCCATCAGGCGATTTTGAGCGTTGCGGGTTTGCCGCAAACTCTGCTCAAGTGTTGCTATAAGATTTTCGTCCAGCATATTTAGCGGAAATGGCTAAAATCTCGATATTGAGATGTTGGCGGGCGAGAGCCCCTGAGGCCTTTGATACTTAGCTATTTCTGTCGATCACAAATTTCGGAATTCCTTCCAAAGCAACACGATACTCGGTTTCCGCAAAAACATCAAGGTTTTTTCTCGCGGCGTCGGCAAACTCGTTGGCCCTTGCCCGGATGCGGCCGATTATTCCCTCAGAATCGAGCATCTGCCTGATGGCGTCACGTGATATCTGCGAGTAAGTTCCGGTCAGCATCACGTCCTCGAGCTTCGGCCGCAGGGACGGTTCATTTTTCAGCAGGTATATCAGCGGAAGCGTGATCTTGCCTTCCAAGAGGTCGGTTCCGGCGGCTTTTCCGAGATCCTCGGCCTCTGACGTCAGGTCGAGAATGTCGTCGGCGAGTTGAAACGCGATACCTAGATTCATACCGTAATCGCGAAGCGCGTGCTGCCGCTCGAGGCCGGCACCGGCAAGGATCGCCCCGATCTCGGCACAGGCCGAGAACAGGTAGGCTGTTTTTCGTTTAAGTATGTCGAAATAGTCCGATTCGCTGATGTCTAGCCGCCCGATCATCGTCAGTTGGATCAACTCGCCCTCGGTCATCTTTCGCGTCAGACGCGTCAAAATGTCGAGTATCTCGAGCGATCGCTCCTGCAGCGACGTCTCAAAAGCCGACATATACAGCCAGTCGCCCATCAGAACAGCCGTATGATTGCCGAATCTCGCGTTTACCGACGCCCGGTTTCGCCGCAGGTCGGCATTGTCGATGATGTCGTCGTGAACAAGTGTCGCCGTATGAAGCATTTCCATAACGGTCGCGAGGCTGATGACATTCTTGCCGGACGTCGTTCCGCCGCAGGCACCGCATGCGAGTATCAGCAACGCCGGCCGGACGCGCTTGCCGCCCGAGGCTCGCAGATAATCGCCCAGATAGTTGACCACCTGGATGTTTGACCGGACCTGCCGCTCATACTCAGCCTCGACGAGGCTCATCTCAGCCGCGATCAGCCCGAATATCTTTCGGGCGGCTGTTCCGGGGAGTAGTTCTTTTTTGCCGGTCGCAAAGGTCTGCATCGGTTAGTTCGTGCGATAGTTGTCAAAGGTCATATCGATGCCGAAATCCTTCGCCTTCAGTGCGGCGATCGTTTCCTGCAGAGTATCGCGGTCCTTGCCCGAAACGCGTACCGTCTCGCCCTGTATCGACGCCTGGACCTTAAGTTTGGCGTCTTTGATAAATTTTACGACCTCTTTCGCCTTTTCGATCGGGATACCCTGCTGGATCTTGACAAGCTGTCGGACGGTCCCGCCCGCCGCCGGTTCGACCTTCTGATAATCGAGTGCCTTCAGCGAAATTCCGCGTTTGACCAGCTTGCTCTGCAGTATGTCGTTCATATTTCTCAGCCTGGTCTCATCCTCAGCGGTCAGGACCAGGTCCTTTGCCTGCATCTCGACCTTTGCCTTACTGCCCTTGAAATCAAAACGCTGCGAAACCTCTTTTTCGGTCTGGTTAAGGGCGTTGGTCAGCTCCGCATAGTCTGTTTTTGAAACGATATCAAATGAATTTTCTTTAGCCATATGGATTATTTAACCACAGATAAACATAGATACACACAGATAAGAAGGAAATCACCCGTGTTTATCGGTGTCCATCTTTGGAGACAAACTGATCTTAAAAAGATCGAGAAAGTTTCGGGTCGTGTGCTCGGCGAGCGTCTCAAAGGAAACACCGTAAAAGTCCGCCAAAAACTGAGCCGTGTGGGCGACAAAACCTGGTTCGTTACGCTTGCCGCGATGCGGTACCGGCGTCAGAAACGGGCAGTCGGTCTCGATCAGCAAACGGTCGAGCGGCACCACTCGCGCCGCGTCACGCAGGTTTTCGGCCTTTTTGAAAGTCACGTTGCCGGCGAACGAGATCAGAAACCCAAGCGGCATCAAGGCCTCTGCCATCGCCGCCGTTCCGCCGAAACAGTGCATAATTCCCGGAAATCCTTCGTAAGAACATTCTTCCGTCAGAATCTCGACCGTCTCGTCGTCAGCATCGCGGCTGTGAATGGTGATCGGCAGGTCCAATTCCCTAGCCGTGCGGATCTGCCGCCGAAATACGTCGACCTGCACCTCACGAGGGCTGTGGTCGTAATAATAATCAAGCCCGATCTCACCCCAGGCAATGACCTTTGGGTTCGCCGCAAGCTCCATCAGATGCTTTTCTGCTTTGTCATCGTACAACTTCGCATCGTGCGGGTGCACGCCCACCGAGGCGTAAACGTTGTCATACCGCTCAGCCACAGCCACCGCCCGCCGAAAATCGTCCGTGTGAGGGTCACCCGTACCGATATTCAGCATGATCTCGACGCCAGCGTCCCGAGCCCGCTGAACCACCTCGTCGCGGTCCTCATCAAACGCTTCGCCGTCGATGTGACAGTGTGAATCGATCAGGGTCATTTCAAACGAGCACCGATCGCAACATCTTCAATAAATGCCGCAAGAGCTGGTTTCGGGCCCGTGTTGTCTTCCAGAGAGGCGGCGCAGATCATGCCCTGTGACTCCAGCCCGCGCATCTTGCGGGGTTTGAGGTTGGCGACGACGACGACCTTGCGTCCGATCAGCGTTTCGGGCTCGTAGTATTCGGCAAGTCCAGCAAGTATCTGACGCGGTTGGGCTTCGCCAAGGTCGATCTCGAAACGCAGCAATTTGTCTGCATTCGGTATGCGTTCGCACACTTTGACCTCGCCGACCCGCAGATCGACCTTGATAAAATCATCGATGGTGATGAAATTTTCGGGTTCCGCCTCGGCCGGCTCAACCGCGACGGGCGGAGCGGCAGCGGCCGCAGGCTCTTCAACTTGACCACTTACTACCGACTTCTGACTACTTTCTTCAATCTCACTCATAACTTTCTTCTTATCAATTCTCGGAAAAACGCCGACTGTCTCGCCGATCGCTGTTCCCGGTTCCAGCTGTCCCCATTGCAGTTCGGCCGGGTCGAGCGTAGCGATGTCGCCCTCGAGCCCGATCTGGCCGTAAATATTCTTCGACGCCGCCGGCATTACCGGGTACAGCATCACGCAGAGCCAACGCAGTGTTTCGGTCGCACGATAAAGTACGGCGTTTAGCGTCTCGGCCTGATCGTCGTGCTTGATCAGTTCCCACGGCTTTGCGTCGGAGATCAGCTTGTCGACGCGTGCAATGACCGTCCACGCCGTCTCAAGCGCGTGGCTGAACTCAAAATTGTCCCATCGCCGCAAAAATTCGTCGCGGGCGTGTTCCAGAACCGACGACAGTTCCTGCTCGTCCGGGCTCACACCCGCACGCTTGGCGTTGATGTAGTTCTCCTCAGCGATCTTTCCGCTCGGTATCCGGCCGTCGCGGTACTTCGTGATCATTGAGAAAGTGCGGCTCGCCAGGTTGCCGAGCCCGCTCGCCAGATCGGCATTTGCCCGCTCGATCAGGTTTTCGTAGCCAAATTTCCCATCCTGGCCGAACACCATCTCGCGAAGGACAAAATACCGGATCGCGTCGACCTGAAAATGTTCATGTAATACATCAACTTCGATCACGTTACCTATTGTCTTGCCCATCTTTCGACCTTCGGCATCGAGCCACATACCGTGAGCAAATACGGTCTTCGGCAGCGGTAATCCGGCAGCGTGAAGAAATGAGAACCAATAAACGGTGTGAAACCTCAGTATGTCCTTTCCGACCAGATGCGTCGCGTTTTGCCAGTACTTTTCAAATCCAACTGACGCCTTTTCCGAATTGCCGTAGCCGATGGCGGTGATGTAATTGGATAGTGCGTCGAGCCAGACATACATCACATGCTCGTCATCGTCCGGCACCGGAACGCCCCATGAAACAGAACTTCTCTTTCGGCTGATCGAGAGGTCCTGCAAACCTCCGCGAACAAACGACAAAACCTCGTTACGACGGGCCTCGGGCTTAATGATGTCGGGATCTTTTTCGATCAGATCGAGTAAAAAGGGTTGATAATCCGACAGATTGAAGAAGTAGCTTTCCTCCGCGACTTCGTCGAGCGGACGCTCGTGAATCGGGCAATGCGGAATGTCTGAGCCCTCAGGCAGATAATACTGTTCCTCGGTCTTGTACTCGGCACACGGAGCACAAAACCAACCGCGATAAAACGCCTTATAGATATTCGGATTGCCGTTCGGCGTCTTTCCTTTGGCTATCTCCCGCCAAAGGTTCTGCACGCCCTCGTAATGAAACGGCTCGGTCGTCCGCATAAATACGTCGTAACCGCCGTTTTCGGTATCGAGGCCGAAATCGTGAAACATCCGCTTCAATTCACCGGCGATCACATCGACCTGCTCCTTCGGCGTCCGGCCGTTCTTTTCGGCGGCGCGTTGGATATTGATGCCGTGCTCGTCGGTCCCGGTCAGGAAGTACGTATCAAAACCACGCTGCCGCTTGTACCGGCGAACCGCGTCAGCCACGATCGTCGTGTACAGATGCCCAAGGTGCGGCAGGCTGTTCGCGTAGTATATGGGCGTAGTAATGTAAAAACTGCTGCTCATTTATTTGCATCGGCCCCTCGGCGGCGCTTCCGCGCCCGTGACCGTTCGCGGCCCTTTATTTATTAAACCGCTTCTTATCCGGCGCCGAAAACTCGTCCATCTCGTTATAGCGCGGCATCGTCTTGGAATTGGCCAGTTTCAGCCCGATCGCCAAAGCAAATTCCGATTCCTGGATCATCGCCGATACATCCCACCAGTCGTGGTATTCATCCGTCACCTGATGGTAATGGGTCGAATTGTATCCCTTGAAAAAGCTCGCCGCTTCAGGGCCGAGCGGTTTGATGAAACTGTCTCCGTGCTGCAGCGAAACAGCCGGTACACCGGCCTTGGCAAACGGAAAATGATCCGACCTGAAGAAAAAGCCCTGTTCCGGCTGCATATCAGCTTTGAGTGCCAATTTTCGTTCCGCGGCGGCTTCATTAACGAACGTGATCATCGAGGAGCGGTCAGCCCCGAGCGGCATAAAGTCTGAGACTTTACCGAAGAAGTTCACACCGTCAATATTGACGTTGGCGGCCGTTTTATCCAGCGGCACCAACGGATTTTTTGAGTAAAATTCGGCACCGAGCAGGCCCTGTTCCTCAGCCGTTGGGAAAAAGAACATAATCGAGCGCTTTGGCCGCTCTTTTTTGGGTAATTTTGCGATCACATCCGCGATCCCGAGTATCGCCGCGACGCCCGACGCGTTGTCATAGGCACCGTTGTAGATCTTGTCGCCTGATGCGTTCGGCTCACCGATACCCAGATGGTCCCAATGCCCGGAATAGACAACAAATTCGCTCTTGAGCTTCGGGTCGCTGCCATCGATCTTGCCGACGACATTGGGTGAATCAAACGTTTTGAGTTCGCTTTTGAGCCCGAGTTTTACGTTGATGCCCGTTTTCACCGGCTTCGATCCGCGCTTTGCGGCGTTCGCCCGCAATTGATCGATATTCAATCCGGCGAGTTTCAGCATCCGGGCCGCGGTTTCATTGGTCATCCACGATTTCACCTTCAGGAAAGGCGTCTTATCGGTCGCCGTCCGGCCGATCTCGTACCGCCAGTTTCCGTTCGACGTTCGGACGACGTTCCAACCGTAACCTGCCGATTCGGTAGTGTGGATCAGGATGACGCCGGCGGCGCCGCGGCGGGCAGCTTCTTCAAATTTATATGTCCAGCGGCCGTAATACGTGAGAGCCTTTCCACCGAAAAGTCCCGGCTCGTCAGCTGTCGCGGGCGGGTCATTGACCATTATCATCAGTATCTTGCCGCGGTAATCCTCAGGCGAACCGCTGTAGTCGTTCCAGTTGTACTGCGGAGCGTCGATGCCGTAGCCGACAAAGACGACCTCGCTATCGACCGACACATCGGCGGACTGGGCTCCGGTCGTCGCGACAAATTCGTCGCCGAACTTGTACGATGCCGTCGCCGATCCTTTCGAGACTTCCATCCGGGTGTTCGGGTCCGCTTTGACACCGACGAGTTTCACGTTCTGAAAGTAACTCGTTCCATTACCGGGCTTGATGCCGCCGGCCTTCATCTGGTCGGCAATATACTGGGCAGACCGCCGTCCGCCGTCGGTTCCCGGCCCACGGCCCTCAAAATCATCAGCCGAAAGCCGCTTTACGCGTTCACGCATCTTGTTCGCGTCGAACAACGCGGTGCGGTCCTGCGCCAGGGCGGCGGCCGCCAGAAACGAAACGATCAGAAATCCAGATAAAACTCTCTTCATATTGCTATCCCTTGATCAGTGACATTGCCTCCGCACGAGTGCGGGGGTCTTTTCTAAACCCGCCAAGAACGGTCGAAGTAATAGTAACGGCACCGGGCTTTTTGACACCGCGGAGCGTCATACACGTATGCTCCGCTTCGATCACGACCATCACGCCGATCGGATCGAGCTCGTCGTACAGCGTCTGGGCGATCTGCTGCGTGAGGCGTTCCTGCACTTGCAGCCGCCGGGCAAATATCTCTGCGATCCGGGCCAGCTTCGACAGCCCCACGATTCGCCCGTCTTTCGGTATATATGCAATGTGGCATTTACCGACAAATGGTGCCAAATGGTGCTCGCAGACCGAAGCGATCGTGATGTCCTTGACGATCACCATCTCGTCGTGTGAGTCGCCCGGCAGTGCCTGGATGTGCGATTTGGCGTCCTGCCACATCCCTTCGGTCAGTTCCGCGTAGAAATCAGCCACGCGTTCAGGTGTTTTCTTCAGGCCGTCGCGGTCGGGATCTTCGCCCATTCCCTCAAGCATCAGCCGGACGCCATCAGCGATCTTCTTCAGGTCGATCTTTCCTGCCGTATCGTTAGACATATCTCAATTTCCTAGGCCGCGGCCTTGCCGGCCGCCGCTTTTTCGCCAAAATTCGACATTACCGCGTCGTGTACGGACTTGAAGGCCGCCCCGCTGCTCAGTGCTGCCGCCTTTATCTGGTCATATTCGGGCATTGCGTTGACGACGCGGCCATTGAGCCTTGCCACTTTGACGTCAATATTGCCGAAGGGAGTTGCGGCCGAAACCGTCTCACGCTCGAGGGATTCGCGTTCGGTCTCACGGATGCGAATACCGATGGTCGTCGTCTCACGATAAAGCAGTTCAGTCAGCGCGTTTCGACGCTCCGGTTCACAAAGGATCGAAACCATCACCGCCGGCCGGTTCTTTTTCATCTGTATCGGCGTGAACCAGCAATCGAGTGCCCCCAGATCGAACGCACGCTCCATTACAAACCCCATCACCTGCGGCGAGACGTCGTCAATATTCGTCTCCATAACGATAAGGCGATCGCCCGATGACGGTGCGTCCCGTTCGATCTCCGCCGAATCGCCGATGATCATTCGCAATGCGTTGGGAAAACCTTCGTATTGTCGCGTTCCGGCCCCGTACGCCGTTACCGAGACTGACAACTCAGGCATCTGGCCGAATGATCCGCAAACGGTCGAAATGATCGCCGCACCAGTCGGAGTCATCAATTCGCCCTCGATCTCGGTCGAGTAAATCGGCACGCCGGTCAAAAGCTCGGCGACCGCCGGCGGCGGTATCGGAAATTTGCCATGGGCCATCTGGGCAAATCCGCTGCCGACATGCACCTTTGAGCAGGCAAACCGCTCGATCCCCAACATCTCAAATCCGATGCACGACCCGACAACGTCGATGATCGCGTCCATCGCTCCGACCTCATGAAAATGGACCCTTTTGACGTCTATGCCATGTATCTTGGCCTCGGCCTCGGCAAGCCGGGTAAATATCGCTATTGCCCTTTCCTTCACGCCCGCCGAAAGCGATGCGCGGTCGATAATTTCAACAATATTGTGGAGATGACGATGAACGTGTTCATGAGGCACCTTGACGTCGACGTGGGTCGACGTAATGCCTGATCGGTCAACGGTCGTGATTTCCAGGTCGAATTCCGGGATATCCAGTTTTCGCAACTCACTATTCAGTGCTTCGCGATCGACGCCGGCGGCGATCAACGCCCCGAGGATCATATTTCCGCTTGCACCGGCATAACAATCAAAATATAGTGTTCGCATAAAGATACGAGTTTAGCGGTTTTGGACCAAAAGAAAAAGTGAATTGACCGGGTTATCGAGCCGCGGCCATTATTCCGATCTACCTCAGAGGAGTTGAAATGACGATGAAAATGATTCTCAGGCCGGCAGTTGTGTTTTCGATGATATTGGCGCTTTCGGTCGTCAATCTGGCGGATATTCGCATCAGATTTGCCCGCGGCCGCACGTCGGCGACCGTGACGGGATCGATCCGGGCCGGCGGCCGTGTATGCTACGTCGCCGGGGCTCGCCGCGGCCAAACACTCAACGCGGTGTTGAGTTCGCGAACAGGAAAGGTCAAATTCTTTGAGACCGGCGAGACCAGTTATTCGTTTGTCGTCGAACGGGGCGGCGATCAGACGCTATGTGTCGATAACATCGGCGGAACGACATCGTACACGCTGACGGTTTCGATCCACTAGTGCATAAACCGCGGCTTTTGCCATCATTCTGTTCAAATGGCTATACTTACTGTTTTATCTGTCTGTTGGAAATTTGAACGCAATGACAATCACCGAAATAGTTGAGCTGCTCAAGGCAGCATTACGCAGTGCGGCGAGCGAGAAATATGGGATCGATCTCGACCAGATCGTCGTCGAGACGCCGCCAAAGACCGAATTTGGCGATTTTGCCTTTCCCGCCGCTTTCGAGCTCGCAAAACTGATCAAACAGGCGACCGGCGAAAAGCAGAATCCGCGGGCCATCGCCGAATCGCTGCGCTCGTGCCTGGAGCCGGTCGAGATCGTCAGCAAGGTCGATGTCGCGGGTGCCGGCTACCTCAATGTTTTTGTCGATCGCGGCAAGTTTCTCGCGGATAATTTGACCGCTGACCCGCTGCCCAATACCGTCGACCCAACGGATGAAACGGCCGTCAAGGTCTGCGTCGAGCATACGTCGGTCAACCCCAACAAGGCCGCACACATCGGCCACGTTCGAAACTCGGTACTCGGCGACACCTTTCACCGCATCCTCAAAGCGACCGGCAAGCGTGTCGAGGTCCAGAATTACATTGATAATACGGGCGTACAGGTTGCCGACGTCGTTGTCGGGTTTATGTATCTGGAAGGCCGTGATCTCGGATCGATCAAGGCTCTCGATGCCGAACTCGCAGCCGCCGGTACGAGCTTTGATTACTATTGCTGGGATCTTTACGCAAAGGTCGGCCAGGCTTATCAGTCCGACGAAGCCCTCAAAGCAAAACGAGCCAACGTCCTGCACCTGATCGAAGCGGGCGACAATGCAACCGCCGAACTTGCTGACTACGTCGCCACCCGAAACGTCCAGTGCATCACGGACACGATGGAACGGCTGGGCATTCGATACGACCTTTTGCCGCGTGAGTCCGAGATACTGCATTTGCATTTCTGGGACAAGGCTTTCGAGCAAATGAAACAATTGGGCGTCATCCACTATGAGCCCGAGGGCAAACATGCCGGATGTTGGGTAATGCCGTGGGAATCGCACACCGCCAGCGACGATCACGAGGCCGACAAGATACTCGTCCGGTCGAACGGCACCGTGACATACACCGGCAAGGACATTGCCTATCAGATGTGGAAGCTGGGGATCCTGGGGCTCGATTTTAACTACAGGCTGTTTCACACCTATGCCGACGGCAAGCAGATCTGGATCACGACGCCCAACCCCGACGACCACCAGCACACGCATTTTGGCGGCGGCGAGACGATCTACAATGTGATCGACACGCGGCAGTCTTACCCGCAGGAGGTCGTCAAAAAGGGCGTCGCGGCCATTTCGCCCGAACGCGGCGAAAAGGCGAGCGTTCATCTGGCATACGAAATGGTCGCTCTTTCGCCGGCGGCGGCCGAGGAACTCGGTTTCGAACTGTCGGACGAAGACCGCAAACGGCCCTTTATCGAAATGAGCGGCCGTAAGGGGCTCGGCGTCAAGGCCGACGACCTCATCGACCGGCTTGAGGCCAACGCCCTCGCCGAGGTCGAGTCGCGGCACGCAGACCTCCCGTCGGACCAAAAGGTGCGTATAGCCCACCAGCTCGCGGTCGGTGCCCTGCGGTATTTTCTGCTCAAATTTACGCGAAACACAGTTATCGTTTTCGATTTTAAGGAGGCACTTTCATTCGAGGGCGAGACCGGCTGCTTTTGCCAGTATTCGGCGGTTCGGGCCAATTCTATCTTCAGAAAGCTCGGCGATATCGGCGAAACTCTCGAAGATTGCCGCAAACGTGTCGCCGAGGCGGGCTCGCTCGACGAGATCATCTCAGCCGACCCGGCCAGCGATATCTGGTCGATGGCGATCCTCGCGTCGAGGCTCGAGGAGACGGTCCGTCAGGCTGCTGCGGCCAATGAGCCGGCGATACTCGCAAAATACGCGTTTTCACTGGCAAAGGCTTTCAACCTCTTCTATCACAATCATAAGATCCTGAGCGAAACCGACGAACTCAAGCGATCAGTTCTCGTAACTGTCGCCGATATGGCCCGGCGTTCGCTGACCGCCGCTCTCGAAACCCTCGGGATCGAGGTGCCGGAAAAGATGTAGGTTGACACGGATACGATCATTCGGGTTTAATGGTGAACATGGAACGCGGTACTAACATCACGGATCTGAAAGCAGCCAGCTGGTGGTGGCAGTTCGGGTGTCGTGCGCCGCTGGCCTGATGGGCCGCCGAATAGGTTTTTGCATACGACGCCGCTTGAGACCGACTCAGGCGGCGTTTTTCGTTTGGAAGTGACGCAAATGTCTCAAATGACACAATTCAAGCTGATCCCGGTTGTCGAAACTATGCCGGCGGACCTTTTGACGCCGCTCGCGGTGTATTTGCGGTTGTCGGCGGGTGCGGCGAACTCTTTCCTGCTCGAGTCGGTCGAGGGCGGCAAGAGTCTCGCCAGATATTCGTTCATCGGCGCCGACCCGGTCGAGGTGGTCACGGGCGGCCGCCGCGAATTTGAGTCGCTCCGGCAGCATTTCGACGAACACGCCGCCCACGCCGGGCCGGATATGCCGTCATTTATCGGCGGAGCGATCGGCTGCCTCGGCTTTGACGCGTGCGAGTGGTTCGAACCTTCGCTTGAGGGTTCGGGCGGCGATGGTGACGCCTGTGCGTTTATGATCTATCGCTCGATCGTCGCGTTTGACCACGCCAAACAGTTGATCAAGATCATCTCGCTCGACATCAGCGGCGAGGAACAGAGGGCAAGGCGGCGAAATGCCGAAGTCCGCGAGCGGTTAGAGGCTTCGGCCATGCCGAATTGGCAGCCTGCCGATACCCAATCATTATCGGAGACGGCCGTCTCCAATTGGGAGCGAAACGAATTCGAAACGGCCGTTACGCGGATCAAGGAACTGATAGACGCCGGCGAGTGCTATCAGGCCGTGCTGTCACAGTGTTTTACACGCCCGACGGCGGCTCATCCGGTGTCGATATATCGTGCCTTGCGGTCGTTAAACCCCTCGCCGTATATGTTTCTGCTGGACCTCGGCAACAGGCAGATCATCGGCGCCTCGCCCGAAATGCTGGTCCGCTGCGAGGGCGACCGGCTAGAGTATCGCCCGATCGCCGGCACACGGCCGCGCGGCAAGACCGCCGACGAAGACGACGCTCTCGCCGAAGAAATGAAACGCGACGCCAAGGAGGTCGCTGAGCATTTGATGCTGGTTGACCTCGGCCGCAACGACCTCGGCCGCGTGGCCGAATACGGCAGCGTTAACGTCGACAAGCTGATGACCGTCGAAAAATACTCACACGTACAACATCTGGTCAGTTCGCTTTCGGCCAGACTGCGGCCGGGCCTCGATCGTTTTGACGCATTGGCGGCCTGCTTTCCCGCCGGGACCGTCTCGGGTGCACCCAAGGTCCGTGCGATCGAGGTCATTCGCGGCCTCGAACCGACTCCTCGCGGCGTATATGCGGGAGCGGTCGGCTATTTTGATTATGCAGGCAATATGGACACCTGCATCGCGATCCGGACTCTGGTCCTCGAGAACGGTATCGCCAAGGTTCAGGCCGGCGCCGGTATCGTCGCCGATTCCGTGCCGGCTTCCGAGTTTGACGAGACGGTCAACAAGGCCAAGGTTCTGATGAGGGCGATAGATATCGCCGAAAGCGGCGAGTTATAGATATGAGCGAGATACTGACACACTACACCAACGAATTCCGTTCAGGTCGGGACGTTTCGCCGTACGACGCCGAGGCCGTCTTTGCCGAGATGATCTCGACCTCCGACGAGGACGCATTGTCGGTGATGCTCGACGCTTGGTCCCGAAAAGGCACGACCGAGGACGAACTCTTTCGCTTCGCCTCGATAATGCGCGGCCGAATGAAGCGTTTGGAGCACCGGTTGGCGTCGGTTACCGACATTGTCGGCACCGGCGGCAGCCGCTCAAAGACCATCAACGTTTCGACGGCCGCCGCGTTCGTAATCGCCGCCGCCGGAGTTCCGGTCGCAAAACACGGTAACCGGGCGGCAACCTCTTCGAGCGGTAGTTCCGACGTGCTTTCGCTGCTCGGGATCGACGTTGACGTAGAGATCGCCGCCACTCGCCAAAACCTCGACGAAAATGGCCTCTGCTTTATGTTCGCGCCGCGCTTTCACTCACTCTCGCCGGTGCTTTCGGCGGCCAGGCGTCGTGTCGAAACGCCGACGATTTTTAATAACGTTGGACCGCTCTGCAATCCGGCATCGGCGTCGCATCACGTTATCGGGGTCTGGAACAACGCTCTGGTCCGCAAGACGGCACGTGTGCTGACGCGGCTCGGTTCCGAACGGTCGTGGATAGTCTATGGCACTGACGGCCTCGACGAGATATCGCTGACGGCTCCGACAAATGTCGCTGAGATCGACGGAAACTCGATTCGCGAATTTACGGTCACGGCCGCTGATTTCGGTATTGATCGGATCGACAGGGACTTGCCGCTGAACTGCACAGCCGAACAAAGCTCCGCGATCATCCGATCGGTGCTTTCAAACGAAATGCCCGGCCGCGATGCCGAAAATCTGGTCCTGATCAACGCCGCAGCCGCGATCTATGTCGCAGGCGGCTCGGGTTCGCTGACCGAGGCATTTGAAACCGCACGGGCAGCGGTTCGTAACGGCTCGGCCGCCGTAAAACTTCGGCAGATGTCCAATTTATCCATATGACGGCAACGTTTCTTGAAAAAGTGATCGCACGAACACGCGAGTCGGTTGCGGCCCGATCGTCCGGGATGAGCCTTTCCGCCATCGAGGAAAGAGCGGCGGCAGTTCGCTCGGTCGCCGTGCCGCATACGTTTCGACACGCCCTTGCCGCAGCCGGTCGTACCAATATTATTGCCGAGATAAAGCGTGCATCACCGTCGAAAGGCGTCATCAACGACCGGATAGACGTCGGTGAAACGGCTCTCGCGTATCAAGGCGGCGGTGCCGCCGCGATATCGGTCCTGACCGAACCTGAGTATTTTCGCGGTTCGCTCGACGACCTGACGATCGCCCGGGCCGCCGTCGACCTGCCGCTGCTGCGTAAGGACTTCATTATCGATGACTATCAAATCTATGAGGCCGCGGCCTTTGGTGCCGACGCCGTGCTGCTGATCGTGGCGGCCCTCGTTGAAGACAAATTACGGTATTTGCTCGGCGCGGCCGGCAGTCTTGGCATGGACGCGGTCGTCGAAGTCCACACACCCGAAGACCTGGAAATTGCAGCTCGGGCCGGGGCAGCGATCATCGGGGTTAATAATCGTGACCTGCGATCGCTGTCGGTTTCGCTTGATGTTTCACGCCGGCTGATCGCTATGCGGCCGCCCGGATCGATCATGATCGCCGAGAGCGGCATCTCGTCCCGCGCCGAAATTGACGAGCTTCGCGAACTCGGCTTCGACGGATTTTTGATCGGTGAAACGCTTATGCGCAGCGGTGATCCCGCCGCCGTACTGGAGGAGTTTGGTGCATAGACCGCATTTACGATACAAGGATCAAACCCCTCGGGAGCGAACGTGGACGATCCATTTCATCTCCGTGATGAAGTTTGTCAAAGCCGCGATCCTGATCGCCATCGGGATCAAGCTCTTGTCGCTCTTCGGGCGTGACGTCCACGAATGGGCGACCGACTTTATCACGCGGCACGGCATCGATACGGCCAACCGATTTGTCGAGTCGACACTCGCCAAACTCGAGGGCGTCGGCAACAGGCAGATCGTCGCTTTCAGCACGGTCGCTTTCTGTTACTCCGGCCTGCTGATGACCGAGGGCATCGGCCTCTGGATGCAGAAACGCTGGGCCGAGTGGCTGACGGCGATCGCGACCGCCCTTTTCATCCCGATCGAATTGTATGAGCTGTATGAACGATTTACATGGGTAAGGGTCGCCATTCTGCTGCTTAATATCTTTGTAGTTTGGTACCTTTTGACGCGTTTGAAGGACGAAAAGCGTGAGCCTTCACACGACGGTCCCAAGGCTTCGGAGATGGACACCGCTCTCGTGAAAATATGCGGTATCACACGGCCCGAGGACGCCGAGATGGCGGTAAGTCACGGAGCCGGCCTTCTTGGCTTCAATTTTTATTCAGGAAGCCCGCGTTACATCACTCCGGAGGCCGCCAGATCGATCATTGCGAATTTACCGGACGGCGTGTCGGCAGTCGGTGTCTTTGTGAACGAGGCCATCGAGAATATCAGTTGGATCTCTCGCGAAACAGGTCTGCACGCGGTCCAACTACACGGTGACGAAGACGCTGAGTTCATTGCACGGCTCCGCTCGCAATGCCCACTCGAAGTGATCAAAGCGGTCAGGTTACGATCCGGTATTGTGGTCGACCGCAAGGTTCTTGACGCAGCTTCGGCCTTGCTGATCGACAGCTACTCCGAAAATGTCTTTGGCGGCTCCGGCAAGACGGCCGATTGGCCCGCCGCGTACGAACTTGGCGTTACCACGGCCAAGCCGATCTTCCTCGCCGGCGGCCTTACACCCGAAAACGTGGCCGACGCGATACGAGCGGTTCGGCCGTACGCCGTCGATGTCGCCAGCGGCGTCGAATCGTCGCCCGGGATAAAAGATGACGCAAAGGTCGCGGCATTTATCAGGGCCGCAAAGGAAGCAATATGAATTACGAACCGGATGAAAAAGGATATTTCGGTGAATTCGGCGGAAGGTTTGTCCCCGAAACACTCGTCGCGCCGCTTGACGAACTGACCGCGGCATACCTGTCGGCGCGTGACGATCCTGAGTTTCAGGCCAGTTTTGCGGAACTTCTCCAAACTTATGTCGGCCGCCCGAGCCCGCTATATTTTGCAAAACGACTGACCGAAACGCTCGGCGGAGCACGGATATATCTGAAACGCGAGGACCTTAATCATACCGGTGCTCATAAGATAAATAATTGTATCGGACAGATACTGCTCGCCCGGCGAATGGGCAAACGGCGGATCATCGCCGAGACCGGTGCCGGCCAGCACGGCGTCGCGACCGCGACCGTCTGTGCGATGTTCGGGCTCGAATGCGTCGTTTATATGGGCACCGAGGATATGCGGCGACAGCAGTTGAATGTATTTCGCATGCGCCTGCTCGGTGCCGAGGTCCGCGGCGTCGATTCCGGTTCATGCACCCTCAAGGACGCGATCAATGAGGCGTTGCGCGATTGGGTCACAAATGTCGACTCGACATATTACCTGCTGGGTTCGGCACTCGGGCCGCATCCTTACCCGTCGATGGTCCGTGACCTGCAGAGGGTCATCGGCCGCGAGGCTCGCGAGCAGATCCTTAAGGTCGAAGGCCGCCTTCCCGACCTGCTTGTCGCCTGTGTCGGCGGCGGGTCGAACTCGATCGGCCTATTCTATGATTTTCTTAATGATGATGTGCAGATGATCGGTGTCGAGGCGGGCGGACGCGGACCGTTCCTCGGCGAACACGCAGCGAGGTTCATGTCCGGCGGCAAGGTCGGCGTGCTTCAAGGTACAAAGAGTTATTTACTGCAAAACGAAGACGGGCAGATCGCTGCGACCCACTCTGTATCAGCCGGGCTCGATTATGCGTCGATCGGGCCCGAGCACGCGTATTTGCACGACCTCGGCCGTGTCAGATACATATCGGCGAACGATGACGAGGCCCTCGCGGCGTTCAGGACGCTGTCCGAGACCGAGGGTATAATCCCGGCGCTCGAATCGGCTCACGCGGTCGCCGCCGCGATCCGTTTAGCTCCTGAAATGAGTCCGAACCAGGTGATGATCGTCAACCTGTCGGGCCGGGGCGACAAGGATATCGACACGGTCATTGCCGCCGACGCAGCATCGGAAAGGAGGCCCGCAGGCAAATGAGCAGGATCGAAAGCACACTTCGCAAACAAAGATCGTTCATCCCGTTCGTCACGGCCGGTGACCCTGATCCGCAAACGTCGCTGGCGGTCATACTCAAACTTGCCGAACTCGGCGCCGACGTGATCGAACTCGGCGTTCCTTTCAGTGACCCGATGGCCGACGGACCGGTGATCCAGCGTTCGTCGGATCGGGCGCTTGACGGCGGGATGACGCTCGCCCGAGTACTCGATCTGGCCGCCGAGTTTCGCAAGGTGAGCGGCGTACCGCTGGTCCTTTTCAGCTATTACAACCCGATAATGAAATACGGCCTCGAACGCTTTGCCCGCGACGCTTCTGCCGCCGGTATCGACGGTGTCCTGCTCACCGACGTGATCGATGACGAGGCCGTGTCGATCGCCGCCCGATTGGACGCGTTCGGCATTGATCTGATCTCACTTGTCGCACCCACGACGACTGACGAGAGGCTCGGGATGATATGCCGGAACGCTAGCGGGTTTATCTATGCGGTTTCGCGGGCCGGGGTGACCGGTGCCCGGAGTGATGTAAGCTCGGCGGCCGAGGAACTCGTTTCCCGGACGCGGCGTTTCACCGGCTTGCCGATCGCCGTCGGTTTTGGCATCTCGACCAGCGATCAGGTGGACGAAGTATGGCGGTTTGCCGATGCGGCGGTCGTCGGGTCGGCGATCGTCAGTGTTATTGAGCGGTCTCTGGCGGCCGGCGGGACTATCGAGGCGGTCGATAGTTTCGTCCGATCGCTGCTGCCGCAATTTGCAAAAACAGGTGCCGAAAACTAAAGTTGTAGTTTTGCGGCCGTTACAGGCTTTTTATATATGCTTATCGTAATGAAATCCGGCGCCTCAGCGTCGGAGATTGAGAGAGTTTTAGAGGTGATCGACGCACTCGGTTTTCGCGGGCATTCACTGCCGGGAGCCAACCGGACCGCGATCGGCGTCACCGGCAACAGCGGTGCGATCGACCCGGCTCATTTCGAGAACCTGGCCGGCGTCGCCCAGGCGATCCGCGTTACCCAGCCGTACAAATTGATCTCTAAAGACCTTCGTCCCGAAAGGTCGGTCGTCAAGGTCGGTAATTCCGCCATCGGCGGCAGCGAACTTGCGATGATCGCCGGCCCGTGCGCGCTTGAGGACCATGAACAGGTGATCTCGACCGCCCGTATCGTCGCCGAGAGCGGAGCCAAGTTCTTCCGCGGCGGCGCATACAAGCCGCGTACTTCGCCATACGCATTTCAGGGACTGGGCGAGGAAGGGCTGAAAATGATGGCTGAGGTCCGCGAACAGTTCGGACTTAACATCGTCACCGAGGCGATGGACGAACATGGGGTCGACGCCGTCGAAAAATACGGCGACTGCATCCAGATCGGTGCACGCAATATGCAGAACTTTTCGCTGCTCAAATATGTCGGCCAGACGCGAAAACCCGTTCTGCTCAAACGCGGATTGTCGGCGACGCTCGATGAGTTTCTGCTTGCGGCCGAGTACATAATGGCCGAGGGCAATTACGATGTCATTCTCTGCGAACGCGGTATCCGGACCTTTGCCGCTCACGCCCGAAACACTCTTGACCTTTCGATCGTGCCGGCCGTTCAGCGGATCACTCACCTGCCGATAATTGTCGACCCGTCGCACGGTACCGGCAGGAACTATATGGTCGAACCGCTTGCCCGTGCTGCCGTAGCGGTCGGGGCCGACGGATTGATCATCGAGGTCCATCCGTGCCCCGAGGAAGCGTTGTGCGACGGAGCTCAGGCTCTCACGCCGGGACAGTATCTACGGCTGGTCGAGCAAGTCCGGCGGCTCGCCGAAGTGATGTCTGAAAGTTCGGCCGCCCACGCCGGTAACTGACCTGATCCCGGTCGACGGCAAACGCCGCATCGCGTTGCCCGAATACGAAAAAAGTCCGCCGACACTCCCGAAGTGTCCGCGGACCTTTTTTTACCTCTCGCCCGGCGCCTTTTGCCTATTTGGCCAGGCGGAGTTTCAACAGACCGTAAAACTGAATATAACAACTCGCCATCGCCGAAACGATCAACAGCGTCATCGGGACGAACTTAAGCGTCTCGGGCAAAAGCACGCCGATGCTCTGGCGAAACGCAAGCCCCGCAGCCAACCCGACGGCCATGATAACGATCCTGCCGGCAAGCCATCTTGAGAACGACGGCGGTTCAGCCTCTGACGGCAGAAAGTACGGCAGTACCAGGATCATCAGCATCGTGATCGACATCAATAACGTGTCGAATGCAAAGATCTGGGCACTCTGGCCAAACTCCAATGCCATAAAGAACAACACGAATGTCGTGTCTATCGAAAAGATCGTTCCTGCGTTGCTGCCGTTGTCTCGTGTCATATTATTTGGTCTCTCGTGATCAAATTGTCTCTCGATAAATTGGCCTATTTGCGCTTGCTGAACTGCTGGTAAGCGACCCTGAAAAGCTCCGACAGAGCTTCGGCCGTTTCCGGCGACAGTTTGCGGTCGGCCCTCAGATGCGCCTCGACGATCTCCGGCGTGGCCTCATGCGGATAATAGATGACCGGCTCGACCGATTCGTCCGCGTGTTTCATCAGACGGTCGACCGGCATATCCAGCCACTGCGTGAGACGAGCGATGTTGTCGGCGTCCGGGCGTCCCGTTCCGTTCTCGATGCGTGAGAGTGTCGAGGCGGAAACGTCGGTCAGATCGGCAACGTCACGCAGGCTGAGTTTCAGCTCCTCGCGTTGACGTTTGATCGCACGTCCGAGCTCGACGGTGTTGATTAAGCTTTCATTTTTGAATCCCATAGTTTTGTTTTTCCTCCATGATTTTGACGTACCATCTCTGGACCTGTCATTTCATAGATAAAACATATCACAACATTTTTTTAAATGCAACACCTCGTTTCATGCTTGCAACATTTTTATTTTTCGGTTACACTGTTTCACAGATGGCACGTTTCACCATATAGCGTTTCATCACATTGACACTAAAACTGAGTCGCAAAGGCCTGCGAGCGGCGAACAGAGGTGATATCGGGAAGGCGTTTATGGCTGATACAGGCAGCAGCCATTAGACAAATGACGCGAGCCCGGAATTATCTGAAGACACATTAGGAGAAATTGAAATGAGATCGAATAAACTTCACGAAGCTGAAACCGCCGTCATCGTTGACTCGACGGCCCTGACCAATAACGTTGTCGATTTTTCGTCGACACTCCGCGATCTGCGCCAGAGCGTTGATCCGTTGATGATCCGTCAGCGGGCAGCTCACCGCGACAACCGCGGCAACACCCAGATGGTGGATTATGTCGAGTGGCACACCGTCGCCGACATCCTCGACGAACACGCCGCCAACTGGGAGCACTCGGTCAAGGACATCCGCCAGATCGGCGATGTCGTCGCCGTCACGGTCGCGATCTCCATCGACGGAGTCACCCGCGAAGGCATCGGCACCGGACGTGTCGGCAGCGAGACCGGCATCAAAAAGGCCGAGCACGACGCCCTCAAGCGTGCCGCGGTAAAGTTCGGTGTCGCCCGTGAACTGTATAAACGCGAATTTGAATCATTCGAACCGGTCGACGCTTTCACCGCGGACGAGCCCGCTGAACCGGCTGCGGCGCGCCCGTCCGGCGACCCGGTCGCACGGACCCTTGGCGAGATGGTCACCGCAAAACAGTTGGGCATGATCCGGGCGATCTCACGCGAGGGCGGCATCGACGCCGCGGCCGAGTGTTCGGCCAAATTCGGCTGTTCAGTCGACGAACTTTCCAAGCGGGCGGCTTCGGAGATGATCGATCATCTCCAGTCGCTGCAGCGTGGATCGCAGATGTCGGCAATGCGGCGTGCCGGTTGACCGACCCGGAGATCTGAGTTGTTTTGGATCGTGAATTGACCCGTCCCGCTTTTCTCCATGAAGCCGGAACTTCTCTCACCTCGATCCAAAACTCCCTCCAGGCGGCGGTCGGTCCCGACAGGATCGGCCGCCGCTTTCGGAACCTTTTCAGGCAAATGCCGTATAAACTTTCACAATAAACAAGCGGGTGTTCTAAATTTCCAGATTCAGGAGGATCCTTATGTCAGCAGAACCCAATGAAATGGCGGCGATGGGCATTCCGGGCCACGGCACGTTCGTGTGGACCGAGATCGCGACGAATGACGCCGACAAGTGTATCGACTTTTACCAGAACGTATTCGGCTGGACGTTTCAGCAGAGTGCGGCATCGTCCGACGGTATGGACTATCGCGAGTTTGATACCGGCGAAGGCCATCCGGCCGGCGGGCTTTATCAGATCAACCCCGAGTGGTTTGGCGGCACTCCGCCGCCGCCGCATTTTATGATCTATATCGCTGTCGACGACGTTGACGCTGCCGCCGAAAAGGCCGCGGAACTCGGCGCAAACGTCCATAAGACGATGGATATACCAAATGTCGGCCGCATGAGCATCATCGAAGATCCGACCGGTGCGATGTTCGCGACCTTTATGCCGAAAATGTAAGGAGGAAATGATAATGGCTGATTTTCAAATACCTAAGCACGGAACGCTCTGCTGGCGCGAACTCGCAACCCGCGACCTTCCCGCGGCCCTCGACTTTTACAAGGAGATGTTTGGATGGACGCTGCAGCAATCGGCTGTCTCGCCAATGGAATATAAAGAGATCCAGATCGACGGCACGGCATGCGGCGGAATGATGGCGATCGACGAAAATTGGGGCCCGACGCCTCCGCCGTCGCATTGGACGACCTATATCGCCGTCGATAATGCGGACGAGACCGTTTCCAGGATCGTCGAGAATGGCGGAACTATCTGCGTACCGGCGTTCGACGCTCCGGGAGTCGGCCGGATGTCGGTCGCCGCCGACCCGTCGGGTGCCAAATTTGCGATAATCCAGTTTGTCGCGGCTTAATTGCCCGGCATTGCCAAAAAAAGAAAGACACGGCCGGATCGGGTTCAATTCCCGTTTCCGAACGTGTCTTTCGCATTTTCGCGGTTATCAGATCAGGCTCGCGAACCGCTGAACGGCAGCGGTTCCCGCACTATCGGAGCCGATAATGTGCCCGACATCGTATCGCCGTTCAACTTGCCGCTGATCGCAAACTCGAGCGGCCTTCCCTGAAAATCAGCCTGGGCGGTCGCCGAAAGTTTGTTTCCGTCAATACGCCCGTCGGCGATCGTACCGTCGCCGAGCATTGTTTCCAGAACGCCTGTCAGCACATCGCCGTTTTGCTCAAGCGTGAGCGAGACCGGCAGTTCCTGTCCCTGAAAATCGATCAAAAGGTCCCATTTACCCGCCGCGTCGGCGGGCTCCGACCCGGCTTCCCTTTTGTACTTTGCGATATCCTGCGCGTTTCCGTCCGTGTCAAATATCTCGACCGACGAACCATATCCCGCAACCTGCGGCAGGACTTCCTCGGCATCGCCGACGATGACGATCGCCATTTCGTCCGGACGTATATGTTCCCTTGCCACCCGCAGCACGTCATCGACGGTCACCGCTTCGACATGGTCGCGATACGTCTGCAGATAGTCTTCGGGCAGGCCGTAGAGGTGCTGATTCACGATCAGGTTGGTCAGGCCTTCCTGCGTTTCGGCACGGATCGGGAAAACGCCGGTCAGAAAATTCTTGGCGTCGGCAAGTTCGTCATCGCCGACCTTTTCCACCCTTATCCGCTCCAACTCGTAGAAAAATTCCTTTAGCGAATCGCCCGTCACCGCCGATCTGACCTCGGCGGTCGCCTCTGCCTCGCCGGCGAGCTTTTTGAAATCAAGTCGGGTATACGCCCCGTATGTATAGCCCTTTTCCTCGCGGAGGTTCATAAATACCCGCGACGACGCACCGGCCCCGAGGACCTGGTTCATCACGATCAGTGGAAAATAATCCGGATGATCGCGCGAAACCCCGAGATTTGAAATAACGATATTCGACTGGGCCGATCCGGGCCGGTCAACGATCGTCACCGTCCGGGTGGTACGTTTCGGCGGCGGCGGAAAGGCGTCGTCGATGACGGCCCCGGGCTGCCAGTCGCCAAAAAGTTCCGTGATCTCGGCGATCAGTTCGTCACGCTTGACGTCGCCGACGACGATGAACATCGCGTTGTTCGGGATGAACCGCTTTGCGTGAAACGCCGCCAGCATCTCGCGCGTCAGCTTTTCGACATCGGCTGCGCTCGGTGCGGCCTTCGAGTAAGGATGGTCGCCGTAGATCAGGCGTCCGACTTGCTCGTTTGCCAGAAATCCGGGCTGCGATCGCTGAAATTTGAGGTTTTCGATCGTATTTCGGCGATAGAGGTCGAGTTCCTCCTCGGGGAACGTCGGCCGCAACGCGACCTCGGCCATCAGGTGCAGCACGTCTGAGCTGTACAGCGAGAGGCTCGACGCCGCGATGATCGTAAAATCATCGGACGAACTCGCCGAAATGCTTGCCCCCAGCCTCTCGGTCTTTTCGGCAAGCTGCAGGCTCGTGTATTCGGCGGTCCCCTCGGTCAGGAGCGATGTCACGGCCGACGTCAAACCCGTCGTATCAGCCGGGTCGTTGACGTCGCCGCTATGAAATACGAGCCGGTAGCTGACCAGCGGCAGGCGTTCGTGCTCAAATATCACCAGCCTCAGGCCGTTTTCGAGCGTCGTCTGAAACGGCTTTGGGATCTCGAACGAGATCGGATCGAGCGGTGCGGGCGGTGTCTTTCTAAGATCGTTGTTCATATAGTCTCTTTACCGCCTATCCTTTGCCGGCCGGAACGACATCGAGCAATGCACGGTTATCGGTATTCAAATAGTGGGCAGCCGCCATACGGATATCCTCGGCGGTGACCGAAAGCAGTTCGTCGAGTTCCGAGTTGATCAGTGTCGGGTCGCCGTCATACAGAGCAAACTCGGCTATCTGCTGCGCACGCGACATCGACGACTGACGCTGCCGGACGGTATCGTTCAGGAGCTGATTCTCGATCTTTTCCATCTCCTCGGCAGTCGGGCCGTGGGTCGCAAGGTCGCGGATCTCTTCCATAATGGTCTCGCGGATCTCGCTCAGGTCCTCTTCCGGCTTGGGGATCGCTCCGATAAAGATGCTCGACGGCCCGCGTCTTTCATCGGTAAACCCGAATAGCTGAATGACGCTCTCCGACCCCTTGACCAGTTTTTGATACAACCGCGAACTCTCGCCGTCGTACAGCACCTTTCCGGCCAAATAAAGTGCGTTAAATTCCGGCGTTCGCCGCTCGGGTATTTTCCAGCCGATCAGAAACGCGGGAAACGGGGCGAGTTTGTCTTCCCATTCGCGGTATGTCGCGGCCACCTCGGCCGGCTCGCTGACGTCGAGTGCCGGCGGCAGCGGCTGTGACGGGATATCGCCGAAATAGGTCTGGATCAGTTCTTTCGCGGTCGCCGGGTCAAATGCACCCGAGAGTGCGATGACGGCGTTGTTCGGCGCATAGTAAACCCGGAAAAACTCCTGCACGTCCTCGACCGTCGCGTCGTCGAGGTGCTCCATCGAGCCGATCGTCGAGTGCGAATTGGCAAAATTCTTGTAGATCATCTCGTTGATCATGTCGAATATCTGCCCGTACGGCTGATTGTCGTAACGCAGCCGCTTTTCTTCCTTGACGGCCTCGCGTTGGTTGTCGAGATTCTCCTGCGTGACCGCCAGGCTTCGCATACGGTCCGATTCCAGCCACAGTGCGAGCGGCAGCTGGCTCGCCGGCAGCGTCTCGTAATAGTTGGTCCGCTCGCTCGATGTCGTGCCGTTCATCGTACCGCCGGCCTTCATAATGTACTGAAAATGCCCGGCCTTCGGCACGTTTTCCGAGCCCTGGAACATCATATGTTCGAACAGGTGGGCAAAGCCGGTGCGGCCGTCGCGTTCGTTGCGTGAACCGACGTTGTAATACACCGCGACCGACACGACCGGTATCGCGTTATCGGGGTTAAGCACGACCCTCAGGCCGTTTTCGAGTGTGTAATCTTCGATCTCAAGCGGGGTTAATTTGAATGTCTCAGTCATAAGATTCCCTGTTTTTATGAGAACACTTTGACGTACAAAAATCAACGAAGCGGCCCGCGTGCTTCGCCGTTTGGGGCATTGCCCGCCCTCGCGTCCCCGTGTTCAGGCGGGCGGGCATGGCGCATCGCCCGGGGAGCAACTTTTACCGCTGATATGAATCTAATAGACACTTTCCGGCGAAATGATGGATTGACCGGCACGATAGTGAGTTGTTTAAGGCTTTTTACGTTGGATGAACTCAAAAACTATGATCTCGGAATCTACAAATACAAGCAACACCAATACATTTATTGGACTTATCCCGTCCGTGGTAAAGGCCGCCGACGCTAAGCTGCCGACCCGCTACGGCGATTTTCGCATCGCGGGTTACCGCTCGTTAACAAGCGACGAGGAATTTGTCGTGGTTTACAAGGGCGAGCTCCGCACCGACGACGCGGTTCCCGTTCGCATCCACTCGCAATGTCTGACGGGTGACGTTTTTCACTCGGCAAAATGCGATTGCGGCGAGCAGCTCGATCTGGCGATGACGACCATCGCCCGCGAGGGACGCGGGGTCGTGATCTATCAGCAGCAGGAGGGCCGCGGCATCGGCATTATCAACAAGATCCGTGCGTATGCCCTGCAGGACGAGGGAGCCGACACCATTGAGGCCAACGTCCGGCTCGGATTAGAGGTTGATGCCCGCCGGTACGAACAGTGTGTCGAGATACTGCGTGACCTCGGGCTGCGACGCGTCAAGGCGATGACAAACAATCCCGAAAAGATCCAGGCACTTCGCCAGGGCGGTATCGAGGTAGCCGAACGCGTCGCCACCGAGATCGAACCGTCAAAAGACACGCAAAAATACCTGAGCGTCAAAAAATTTCAAATGGGCCACCTTTTAAGTCTTGTGACGTCGTAAGCAAGCAGCCCGAAGTTTGGGCAATTCAAGGCCGCAGTCGATTACACGGATCGGCTGCGGCCTTTTTTGCCTTTGATCAACGAAAGGTCCACGATCCGGTAAAAAATGGGGTCTGACCTGCGATTCTGCGATTCCCATTCGATCTCACTTTGGTACTCTTCGCGGACATTTCACAGGCCGTTTTCATATCGAGATCATTCTCCATTTTTCGCCGGGCGAGGTCATATCGGCGTCGCAGCGGCGGCTGACGTTGCACATTGCCGTTCCGGTCAGTTTGTGCCTGTAGCCGGTCTTTGTCAACACTCATTTGGGTGATGGGCGGCGC
>CALDGX010000022.1 GCA_937941715.1 uncultured Chloracidobacterium sp.
ATTCGAGCGGTGAATTTGGATCTCCGCACAAAAGCGGAGATAACGTGCCTTTGGCACTTAGGGTTTGACGAGTGTCGCGGATTTTTTGTCAGGGTCACAGACCTCGATCTTGCCGCTCTTTGAAATGTCGGCCTTGGTATCGTCGGCGGGCAGCCCCAGCTTTTGGCGGATGAACTTTTCGCCCTCGGTCTCGATCATCTCGCCGTTTATGACGTGCGAGCGTTTGACGAGCGTGTCGCCCTTTTTCTCGAACGCGGCCGGTTCGAGCAGGATGTACCACGGCGAACCCCAGTTGCGCATATCGCCCGTCGAGCGGCGATACTCGTAATGCTGTGTCTTTTGCTTATCGGTGCGGTTCTCAGACTCGTAAACCGCCGGGAACGTCAGCTTTAGGTACTCGAGGTTGTTTTTCATCGACGACAGCGGATCGTACTCGCCGACCGCGACGATCTCGAGGCCGTTCGCCTTGTACTTGTCGTAAAACCGCTGCAGGAAAGGGGCGTCGTGCCGCCAGTTCATACACCACGGTGCGTAATAGACGACTATGACGAGCTTTTTGCCATGGGTCAGGTCGCGCAAAGTGACGTCCTCGCCGGTGCGAATGCTCTTGAGCGTCCAGTTTTTGTATGTGATATCTTTTTCGACGATCGGCGATTGCTCGTTCTGTGCAAACCCGGCCGAAAAGGCGAACAATATGACCGCGATGGCGAAAAGGCTCTTCATCAAAAATCTCCTCTCGAGTGAAAGACTAACTTTTCAGATGCCAAACATCAAGAATTTAGTTGGCAGCAGAAAATTCGGCCGCCGCCGGCCGAACCGGGATACGCGGGCCGATTTGGCACCTGACCGGTTAATTTCGCCGCCCTTTTGTGATAATCTTTGGCTATTAACCATATGAGCGACAAAGCAACCGTTTCAGACATTTTCCGCCGGGCGTTGGAGATCCGCAAGGCAAACCCCAACCAGGCGATCAAGGACGTCAAGGCCCAACTCGTCAGCGAATACAGCGGAAAGGCGTTTCCGGACACCGCGTTTCTGACCATTCCCGAGTACGACAATATCGCCCCCGAGGAAGATTGGACCGCCGGCCTGCCCATCGTTATGCGCGGCATCCAGAACGAGGATTGGAACGACGTCGCCCAGGGCATCATCATCAGCCTCGAGCAGGTCGAAAATTACCCTAAGGAATCGCTCCGCGAGGACGACCCCATCAAGGAGTGGCGCAATCGCGACCGCGGCATCGCCGGCGCCGAGGAAAAGAACCTCAATAAGTGGATGCCCGAGGAACTGCTCGCCTTGGCCCGAAAGAGCGCCGGCGGCAAATAGTCGGGTTCGACCTGTATTCACCGAGTTTAACGCGTACCATATGGCCCGGGCCGTGCGGTACGCGTTTCGGCTTTTTTGGCGGCGGGCTTTAGATCTCGATCCGCAGCCCGTCAAACGCCTCGAACACCTCGCACGGCGGGTCAAATGCCGCGACCGCATCGTCAAAGTCGATCTCATCCCATTCGGGATAAAAATGCGTCAGCATTGCCCGCTGCGGCGCCGCCCTTCGGATCAGATGCATCGCCTCGGCAAGCTCCAGGTGCAGCTCGACCGGCTTGTCGCGAATAAATGAGCATTCGAGTACGAAGAGCCCGACGCCGCCGGCCAAGCCCGTTAGCGACGTGTCAAAACCGGTGTCGGCGGTAAATACCATCGTCGACTCGCCGTCACGAATGTGTATCGCGTGGCTCGCGTCGGTGTGCGGCGTCTTTTTGGCCACGGCCTCGACGCCCGGCAGTATCTCGAACGGCTCAAGCTCGCCGACCTCGACGATCTCGATCGCAAAACGCTGTTCGAGCAGACGATAGCCGCCCGCAGCATCAATGCCCCGAATTAGATCACCGAGCCCGCGTCCGCCGAATATACGCAGCGGGCTGGTCCGGCCGCGGGTCTCGGCCGCGTGCTTGATGCCGAACAGATACGGCGCGAGCCCGCCGAAATGGTCGAGGTGAAAATGCGATATCCAGATCGCGTCGAGCCCCGCCCAGTCGAGCCCGAGCTCCGCCATCCGCTGTATCGCCGACGGCGAACAGTCGAGCAGTACCGTGCCCGAGGACGTTTCGAGCCAATACGCCGAACTGCTTCGCCGCGGATGCGGGACCGATGTGCCCGAGCCCAAAACCGTTAGGATCATCTTGTAAATTCTAGCAAAATTTCGATCGGTTGCGATTCCGGCAAAACACTATGCGACCAATCTTGACAAAAAAATAATGTTTTGCGATTCTATGAGTTACGGGAATACCCAAAAAAATTGTCAGGGTGTGGCTTATGAAAATATCGGCACAAGAAGAATATGGGTTAAGGTGCCTGGTCCAGTTGGCCAATCTGCAGCCGGGCGAGAGTCTGACGCTGCCGCAGATCGCCGAACGTGAAGGCATCTCGACCGCCAATGCGGGCAAGCTGATGTGGCTGCTCAACAAGGCCGGATTCGTACATTCGACACGCGGGACCAAGGGCGGCTATTTTCTCGCTCGTCCTGCCAGCGAAGTTCGGCTTAATGAGGTGATAAAGGTGCTCGACCAGGACGTGCTGAACAAGCATTGCGAGAGCTACACGGGCGTTCTCGACTCGTGCGTTCACAATGGCGACTGTGGCATTCGCCCCGTCATTGTCGGGCTTCACGAGATCGTCGAAAATGCCCTTTCGCAGATCACGCTGGCACAGCTCGTCGGGACCGAGAGCTCGGTTGACGCGATGTTTCACCAGATACAGGGAATACACCGGACGCTCGAGGCCCAGAGGGCCTGAGGAATAAACGATGTCGACAGCAGCAGAATTACTCACAAATCGGGAATATAAATACGGCTTCGTCACGGATATCGAGACCGAGACCATCGACCGCGGATTGTCGGAGGACACCGTGCGGCTGATCTCCTCGAAAAAGAACGAACCCGAGTGGCTGCTTGAATTTCGGCTCAAGGCGTACCGCCAGTGGCTTAAGATGAAGCAGCCCGACAACTGGGCAAATTTCGCGTATCCGAATATTGATTTTCAGGACATTTCATATTATTCGGCTCCGAAACAAAAACCCGAAAAGGCCAGCCTTGACGAGGTCGACCCTGAGTTGCTGAGGACCTTTGAAAAGCTCGGCATCCCGCTCAGCGAGCAAAAAATGCTGGCGAATGTTGCCGTCGATGCAGTTTTCGATTCGGTCTCGGTGGCGACGACCTACAAGAAAAAGCTGCTTGAAGCGGGCGTGATATTCTGCTCGTTCACTGAAGCGGTGGCCGATTACCCCGAACTGATCAAGAAATACCTCGGCTCGGTCGTGCCGGTCGGCGATAACTATTACGCAGCATTGAACTCAGCTGTCTTCTCTGACGGATCATTCGTATTTATCCCGAAGGGCGTCCGTTGCCCGATGGAATTATCGACGTATTTTCGTATCAACACCCAGGAAGCCGGCCAATTCGAACGCACGCTGATCGTCGCCGAGGAGGGCGGTTATGTCGCCTATAACGAAGGCTGTACGGCTCCGCAGTTTGATACCAATCAGCTTCACGCGGCGGTCGTCGAGTTGGTCGCACTGGACAACGCCGAGATCAAATATTCGACGGTCCAGAACTGGTACGCCGGTGACGAGACTGGTAAGGGCGGCATTTACAACTTTGTCACCAAACGCGGCGCGTGCCGCGGGGTCAACTCAAAGATATCCTGGACGCAGGTTGAGACAGGTTCGGCAATCACCTGGAAATATCCGAGCGTGATCCTGCAGGGCGACAATTCGATAGGCGAGTTCTATTCGGTCGCACTTACAAACAACGCCCAGATCGCCGACACCGGCACGAAAATGATCCATTTGGGTAAGAACACCAGGTCAACGATCGTTTCGAAAGGCATCTCGGCCGGCAAGTCGAACAACTCATACCGCGGCCTGGTCAAAATAATGCCGAAGGCAGATGGTGCTCGAAACTATACCCAGTGCGATTCGATGCTGATCGGCGGCAAGTGCGAGGCTAACACCTTTCCCTACATCGAGGTGATGAACAACACCGCACGTGTCGAGCACGAGGCCACGACCTCCAAGATCAGCGAAGATCAGTTGTTTTACTTGCAGCAACGCGGCATACCGCAGGAAGACGCTGTTTCGCTCATCATCAATGGGTTTTGCAAAGAGGTATTTCGTGAATTGCCGATGGAGTACGCGGTCGAGGCGACCAAGCTTTTGGGGTTGAAACTGGAAGGCAGCGTCGGTTAATCGACGAAATTTCTTTCCTGATCTTGTTCTTTGAAAATTCATTCTCTATCTTGACAATAAAGTAGAGATTCGCTAGCATTTGGGATTTGTGATAGGGGAGTAGATCACCCATGAGGTTGATCAGGTCGTCAATACGGTAATCGGATAGAGGTTCCCGGCCTGGTCAGGAAGCATCAAGACCTTTCACAGATAATGTCTCAGCGGCATTTTCTGTGAGGGGTCTTTTTCTTTGTCACAAAGACGAAACTATGCGAATTCGAAAGCTGTTTTTCTTAACGTGCCTATCAATATCGTTTTGTGTTTCAGCCATTGGCCAGACACAGTACGAGACCGATTTTCAGGTTTGGAACGACACGCAGTTCATATTCCCTCTCGACAAAAAGAAGGAATGGAACGCGGTGCTGTGGGTGTTCGGCCGATTTGGCGACAACGTTTCGCGGGCCACCGATGCCCGCGTGGGCGGCCGGATAACAAAAAAGGTGAACAAATACGTCACGGTCGGCGGCGGATATCTTTACCGATATTCCAACCCGACATTTGTTCGGTCGCGTTTCGAAAGCCGCTACCTCGGCCTCGCCACCTTCTCCGTCCCGCTCAGTAAGGACAAGAAGTGGACGCTCGTTAACCGCAATCTTTATCAGTATGAGGACCGTTATTCCCGTCCGAATGCAAGCGTGATAAGAAACCGGTTCTGGCTGAAGCGTGAAGTTACGATCGGCAAGAAAAAGTTTGAGCCGTTCGTCTCGTTCGAGCCATTCTATGACACGCGGCTGAAGGGCTTCGCCCGGTACCGGACGCAGGCAGGCGTTTCGCATAAGTTCAACAACAATTTTGCCGCCGATCTTTACTACGTGCGGCAGGATGAAACCGGCGGTGGAACGAGGCCGGGAACTCTGAACGGAGTAGGAACAAGTTTCCGAATCACAAAATAACTTACAAGACACCAAGGAGATAGAGAATGAAAATGAAAGTCTTTAATAAAGCTCGATATTTTGCGTCTGTTGCCCTGATCATGGTTTTTGCGGCGGTCGGAGCATCGGCCCAGTCAGTGACCAATTTTAATATCACCGAAAAGATGGTGCTCGACGCACAGCAGGCTTGGGGGGCGGCGTTGGTCAAGATCGCCAAAACGCATGCCGATGGCGGCGATTATAAAAAGGTCGCATCGGATATCATCGACGCGGCATATAACTACCAGAACGGTGCCGTACTGTTCAAGCCGACGCTGACAACCGGCGAACAGACCTTTCGGATGGACAAAGAAGGGGCTTTGGCCTATTTTGTCGGCGGCAATCCGAAATACAAGAACGACAATGGATTTGCACTGAAGGGTTGGTCGCGTTACGAGATAAAGAACAAAGGCATTATCCTCGACGGCGATGTTGCAATAACGATGGGCAATGTTCACCTTTATGACAAAAACGGAGCGGAAACCATTGTCGACAAGACCTGGGGCTTTAAGATGGACGAAAATGGCAAGCTGCGGATCGTCCTGCATCATTCGTCGCTGCCATATAAACCGGCAAAGTAAACGGTTCGCCAACGGGCGACATGTTGGACGGGAACAGCCTCGGCCCTCACTTTGCGGGCCGGGGCTTTAGTATTTTGAAAGCTTATGATCGACTACATTCATCCTGAAGGGATCGAGCGGCCGAAGGGCCATTACTCACCGGGCGTCACGTTCGGCGGTCTGATATTTGTATCGGGCCAGCTGCCGATGACGCTGGACACTCGCGAGCCCTTTACGGGTGACATCGACCGGCAGACGGAACTTGCCTTGCGAAATGTCGAGGCGGTCTTGCTGGCCGGCGGGAGCGATCTGAGCCGCGTTTTGCAGATGACTATTTACGTTTCCGATATGGAAATGTGGGGAGCAGTGAACGCTGCATACGCTCGCGTGATGGGCGACCATCGTCCCGCGAGGGCGATCGTGCCGGTCAAGGAACTGCATTTTGGAACGCAGATAGAGATACAAGCGATCGCCGCTGTAATCGACTGATCTTTGAAATGAACATTGAGCTGGTAGTTTCGAATCTGACCAACCCGACGCTGTTGTTTTTCGTTCTCGGCATCGTCGCCACGTTGGTCAAAAGTGACCTTGAGATCCCGGCACAGAGTGTGAAGTTCATATCGCTCTACCTGCTCTTTTCTATCGGGTTCAAGGGCGGCCAGGAGTTGTCGCACAGCAGTTTTTCTCTGGAAATACTCTTTTCACTCCTGTTCGGGATCGCGATCGCGTCCCTGATTCCGCTGTACTCGTTTTTTGTCCTTAAGAGGAAAATGAGCGTCAGCGACGCCGCCGCCGTGGCGGCAACGTACGGGTCGGTAAGCGCGGTGACATTTGTCGCTGCCACGACGTTTCTCGAGGGCCAGTCGTTGACATTCGGCGGACACATGGTTGCCGTGATGGCACTCATGGAATCGCCGGCGATCATCGTCGGCGTGATCCTGATGATGAAATATGAGACCGAAGCCAAATCCGGCGGGTCTCTGAAGAGCATCATTCAGCATTCCTTCACGAATGGCAGCGTCCTGATGATACTCGGCAGCCTCATGATCGGATTCTTTGCGGATACGAAACAGGCCGAGGGCATCAAGCCGTTCACGACCGATATTTTCAAAGGGTTTCTGGCCATATTCTTGTTGGAAATGGGTATGGTCACCGCCCGGCGGTTTGGAGCGTTTCGAAAATACGGGTGGTATGTCGCGGCGTTTGGCATATTCGCACCACTGTTGAATGGCGTGATCGTGGCGATCGTCAGCGGCGCGATCACACAGAACCCCGGCAACCGTTTTATGTTCGCGATATTGGCCGCAAGCGCATCGTATATCGCGGTTCCGGCGGCGATGCGGCTGGCGGCCCCGAAGGCCGACCCCGGACTGTATATTCCGATGGCATTGGGCGTGACCTTTCCATTGAATATCACGATCGGGATGCCGATATATTATGCGGTCGTGACGACTACGAAGATCTGGTAAGCGAGGGCGGTTTATGACGAAAAGACGTATTTTGGCAACAGCCACCTTGGTCTCGGCGCTAATACTTATCTTATTGCCGGCGATCGGGACCAATGCTCAGTCTTCTCGAAAGCGGGCCGTTGACACGCCTGATGCTCCGAAAGCAATCGGGCCGTATTCGCAGGCGATAGTTGCCAATGGTGTTGTTTACACTGCCGGTCAGATCGCTATTGACCCAAGATCGGGACTTCTGATCAGCGGCGGCATCGAAGAGCAGACCGAACAGGTACTTAAGAACCTTGAAGCAGTTCTGAAGGCCGCCGGAAGCAGCATTGACGATGTGGTCAAAACTACGATAGTACTGGCCGATATCGGTGATTTTGCAAAAATGAACGAGGTTTACGGCAAACGGTTCACGGCACCGTTCCCCGCCCGTTCGACGCTTGAGGCCGCTCGTTTACCCAAGGACGCCCGGATAATGATCGAGGCAGTTGCCATAGTTCGGCAAAATAAGCGGGCCAAATAGTTATGCAGCTTTGGGGGATCGATTGGCTCGCGACGGTGTGCGGTTTGACCGGCGTTTATCTGATCGGGAGCAAGAAAAAGGTCGGTTTTCTCATTATGATGGTCGCGAGCCTTAGCTGGTTGACGGTCGGATTTATGATAAACAGCCTGGCTCTGATCTTGGGCAGTGCGGTGTTCTTTTCGCTCCATGTTCGCGGATGGCTGAAATGGCACCGCGGGCGTGAGGAGGCATCAGATATATGAAACTGGACATTCATCAAGTTGATGCGTTTACCACAACTCCGTTCGCGGGAAACCCGGCGGCGGTGGTGCCGCTCGACGCGTGGCTCCCGGCTGAGACGATGCAGGCCATCGCGATGGAAAACAACCTTTCGGAGACGGCGTTTTTTGTTCGCCGCGGCGACAATTACGAACTCCGTTGGTTCACGCCGACCTTTGAGATCGACCTTTGCGGACACGCGACGCTGGCAACGGCGTTTGTAATATTTGAGGAGCTCGGGAGCGGTTCGGACAGTCTGCGTTTTGAAACAAAGAGCGGAATTCTCACGGTCGAAAAGATCGATGGCCGCTTGGTGCTCGACTTCCCTTCGCGGCCGGCGACGCCGTGCGAGGCCCCGGCAGGTTTGATCGAGGCGATCGGCAAAACGCCGGTTTCCGTATCGCGGGCACGCGACTATATGCTCGTGTATGAGACGGAAGAAGAGGTACGCGGGATAGAGCCGAATTTTGCCGAGATCCTCAAGATCGACACTCACGCCGTGATCGTCACCGCACCGGGCAGCGACTGCGATTTTATTTCACGGTTTTTTGCTCCGGAGGTCGGTGTTTTCGAAGATCCGGTCACGGGCTCGGCACATTGTACGCTTATTCCGTACTGGGCCGAACGGCTCGGAAGATCAGATTTGTTCGCTCGTCAGGTTTCGTCCCGCGGAGGCGAGTTGTACTGCCAACTTACCGTTGACCGCGTAAAGATCGGCGGTAACGCGGTACTTTATATGAAGGGTGTGATCAATATCGACGCGGATGGTCCCGACGAGCCCGGAACGTGATTTGATATGGTTGAGGTGCGGTCGGCAACAATTGAGGATTCGGGCGCGATGGCCGCAGTTCTTCGCGAGGCGTTCGGGTTATATGTCGATCATTATACGGCCGAGGCATTTGCCGTAGTAACGCCGCCGGCGAGTGAGATCGAAAAGCGGTTTGACGAAGGGCCGCAATGGGTCGCTGTTGAGAACGGCGACGTGATCGGCACTGTCTCGGTCACTGTCGAGGATGGCGATCTTTACGTTCGGAGTATGGCTGTTTTGCCGCAGTTTCACGGACTCGGGATCGGGCACCGGCTGCTTGATGCGATCGACGAATATGCCGCAACGACCGATCATGAGCGCATATTTTTGTACACGACGTACTTTTCGCTCGGCGCCCGGGAGTTGTATGAAAAGCATGGTTATCAATGGGTCAGGGACACCACGGCCGAAGAGTGGTTTGGTGTACCGGGCCTTGAGATGGATAAGGTGATAAATGGCTGAAAAGACTGTTTGTTCAAAGTGCGGCTCTGGTGACGTGCATCTCGTTGAGCAGACCTCTGTCGAAGTATCGATCGCTATTACGTGGGCGACAACAGCCGGCATCGCATACAGGGTTTGTACGTCTTGCGGCTGCGTCGAACTCTACGTTAAGGATAAGTCATTGTTGCCGCGGATCGCGGAGAAATACCCAAAGGTTAGTTAATAGACGTTATGTTATTAGAAATTAAAGATCTACATGCCGGAATCGAAGGCAAGGAAATTCTTAAGGGCCTGAATCTTCAGGTCAATAAGGGCGAGGTCCACGCGATAATGGGGCCGAACGGCTCGGGCAAATCCACCCTCTCAAAGGTCTTGGCCGGCCATCCGACCTACGAGGTGCTCTCGGGTACTGTGATGTTTGACGGGAAGGACCTGCTCGAACTCGAACCTGACGAACGTGCACGCGAAGGCGTGTTCATGGCATTTCAGTATCCGGTCGAAGTGCCGGGCGTATCAAATTCGCAGTTCCTGCGGCTCGCCTATAACCAGAAAGCGGTCCATCAGGGACAGGAAGAGCTCGATCCGCTTGAGTTCAACGATTTTTTGAAAGAAAAGGCCAAGATCGTCGAGATGGATCCGCAGTTCTTCAAACGCTCGGTCAACGAGGGATTCTCCGGAGGCGAAAAAAAGCGGAACGAGATACTGCAGATGGCCGTGCTCGAGCCCAAACTCGCGATCCTCGATGAAACGGATTCGGGCCTCGATATCGATGCCCTGCGGATCGTCGCTGAAGGCGTGAACAAACTGCGTTCAAGCGAAAACGCAATAATCCTCGTCACGCATTATCAGAGACTTTTGAATTACATTCAGCCCGATTTTGTCCACGTTCTCGCCGGCGGCAAGATCGTTAAGGAAGGGGGCAAGGAACTGGCACTCGAACTCGAAGAAAAGGGTTACGACTGGGTAAAGGGAGCCGCTAATTAACGATGGCATCAACGACGACAAAACCGGATAACGGGGCCGCCGCGATGATCTTCGCGGTGTTCTCCGTGGTCTGTGTTGTCGCGTTCTTGTCGCTTCGCGGCGGCGACATCGGCAAACTCGATTCGCTGGTCGGAAACCTCGGCGGCGGGCCGATGCTCGGTGTTGGGATCATTGACTCGCTGGCGGGAGGGCTGGCAGCATTTTTGCTATTGCTGGGATGGTTCGGGACCGGAACATTCTTCTCGCGGTTCATTAAACTGCCGCGGACCGAGGGCCACTCGCATGTACTTGAGTTGGTCCGGGCCATTGCGATCGGCGCCGGTGTCTGGTCTATCGTGTGGTTCTTCCTGGGCCTTGCCGGACAATATTCACGCCCTGTTGCAGCGGTCTGCGTTATCGTCGGAGGGTTCCTGGCGGTACTCGGCCTGCGGCGCGTTCGCGAAGCCCGGACAGAAAGTCGCGTTCCGGAAAGTGCCGGGCTGTTCGACAAGTTCCTGCTTTTGCTGATCGCCTTCCCGGTGGTGCTCGCACTCATCTCAGCTGTTGCACCTCCCATCGCCAAGGATACGCTGCTGTACCATTTTTCGGTGCCGAAAGCGTATATTGCGCAAGGCAGTAACGCATACATTCAGGGCAATATCGCAAGCTATCTTTCACTCGGGACCGAGATGCACGTCGTTTGGGCCAGGCTTTTGGGCGGCGTTTACACCGATCGTGCAGGCGAGGTTGCTGGCAGTGTCGTCATATGGACGTTTTTTCCGCTGCTCCTTGCCGCTGTTTTTGGTTGGGCGCGCGAGTCGGGCATTTCCCGCCGACATGCTCTCATCGCCGTCCTGATGATCGCTTCGATACCGACGGCTTACCACGTCGCATCAAGCGGTTACATCGACGTTGCTCTGGCGCTATTTGTCACACTTGCGATCTACAGCCTGTCGCGTTGGTGGCGACAGCCGTCTTCGGCAGCGGCGATCTGTATCGCGATATTTCTCGGGGCCGCACTTGGCATCAAGCTGACGACAGTGTTCGTGATCGCGGCGTTTGCATTGATCGTTTTACTACGAGCAAGAAATGCCGGAAACACGGGTAAACTGATCGCGACGGGTTTCGGAGCTTTGATACTGGCCGGAGCGATCGCGTCGCCGTGGTATTTGCGGACGTGGGCCGCGACCGGGTCACCGGTTTTTCCGTTCTATATGAGCATCTGGCCCGGCAAGGCCGACGGTTGGGATGTCGAGCGATCGAACCTGTTCCAGGCCATGAATTCGCAATACGGCGGAGCGGACATTGACAAGACCCGATATTTGACCGCGCCGTTCCTGGTCTCGGTGGCAGCCCAGCCTGAGGAACCCAAAAACTACGATGGAGTACTAGGCGTCGCGTTTCTGATCGGTCTGCCGCTGCTGCTTTTCGCATTGTGGAAACTGGACCTGCCACTCGAGGCAAAGATCGCCGCGGGTGTTGCCGGTGTAATGTTCTTTTTTTGGGTCTTCTCGAGCGCTCAATTGAGATATTTACTGCCGATCGCTCCGTCGCTCGCGATCGCGGTCGTGGCGGCGACCGAGGCCTTTGGCCGGAAAATACGAGACATCGCTCAATACGCACTCATAGCGGCTGCATTTGTCGCGATACTGACGACAGCGGCATGGTTTTGTCAGAAAGCCCCGTTGCGGGTCGCTCTCGGCGGACAAGATAGCGAGTCCTATCTGGCTCAGCATCTCGATTACTTCCCGCTTTATGATTGGATCAACAAGAATACGCCGCCCGATTCGCGCGTATGGCTGATCAATATGCGCAGGGACACGTACAACGTTGACCGGCCGGTCTTTTCCGATTATTTGTTCGAAGACTGGACGTTCCGAAAGCTGCTTTGGGAGTCAAAAGACAAAAGTGAGCTGCTTTCAAAAATATCGGCGATGGGAGTTAGATTCGTCCTAACCCGGCACGATTTTTTACTGGATCCCGGGCGAACCGCGATCTTTGACGAGAAAATGTCAGTTTCAGAGAACGAGGCAAAGCTCAGGCTTGCGAGACAGTTTTTGCTTGATAAGGATTGCGTCAACAAAGTTGACGCCAAGTTCAGTCTTATTATGGTCGAGCCGCATGGATGCGGTTACGCGAGCGGCGATGCCGTTCGTCAAGAAATATCAAATTAATATCAGTTTTTAAGAAATGAGCAGCACGACAGCAGTGAAAGAGACACAATTTACAAAACAGTTTGCCGAATTCAGATCGAGCCTCGGCGGTGACGCATCGGTCGCAGACCGCGAAACGGCCTTCGCTTTCTTTGAAGCAACGGGATTTCCGACGGTCCGTGACGAAGATTGGAAATATACCAACGTCGCCCCGCTCGTGAGTGAGCAATGGAAGATAGTTTCCGGCGGAAGCTCAAGCCCTAATGACGGTGTCGCCGCTTTTAACTTTCGACGCAACGGATTTACCGCGTTGAATATGGCGTTTGCTGACGTGGCGGTCGTCCGCATTCCGTGCGATACGAGCGTCATCGAACCGATCGAATTGAACTTTGCCGCGGAGGACGGTTCGGCGATCTTCCCTCACGTTATCGTCATCGCCGAGGCGGGCAGTAAGGCAACGATCGTCGAAACGTACGCCTCGTCAGGCCGCGGATTTACTGACGCGGCGATCAACATCCTGGTCGAGGAGAACGCGAATCTGACACATTTTCGGGTGCAGAAGGACTCGGGCGAATCGCTTAACTACGGCGTAACCGAGGTCGAGGTTCGCGGCGGCGCTCACTATAACTCGACCAACGTCAATCTGGGGGCGGCGGTGTCACGACACGATATCGAGGTTAGATTTACCGCCGAGGGCGGTGAGGCGTGGGTTGACGGTTTGTATATGCTTAACGGCAACCAGCATCACGATACGCACTCGACGATCGACCACACGGTGCCGAACTGCACCTCGCACCAAACATACAAAGGCGTTATCAATGACAACGCCCGCGGAGTTTTTAACGGTAAGGTCTTTGTGCGTGAAAATGCTCACGGAACAGACGCGCAGCAGTCGAATAAGAATCTGCTGCTCTCTGATTCGGCCCGCGTCGATACCAAACCTCAGCTCGAGATCTTTAACGACGACGTCAAATGCTCGCACGGTGCTACCGTCGGCCAACTCGAGGACGAAGAATTGTTCTATCTGCTCGCCCGCGGTTTGCCTGCCGACCTGGCAAAGAACCTGCTTACGTACGGCTTCGCCGAGGAAGTGATCAATAAGATCGGGATCGACGAGATCAAAACGGAGCTCGACGCGATGGTCTTGAACCGTCTGGGTACGGAGATCTAGCCGGGAGATCGACCGCTGTAATGTCACCGTCCGGAACATCAGGAAAGTTATGAGTTGGAACGTAGAAGTTATTAGACGGGATTTCCCGATACTGGCGACCGAGGTTAACGGTAAGCCACTGGTTTATTTAGACAATGGTGCATCATCGCAGGTGCCGCAATTGGTCATTGACCGCACGTCAAGATACCTCGCCGAGGAGCATTCAAATATTCATCGCGGGGTTCACTACTTGTCTCAAAATGCTACGACCGCATATGAGGCGGCCCGCGAAAAGGTCAAACGATTCATCAACGCTCCCGACGTCAACTGCTGCATATTTGTCCGCGGCACGACCGAGGGAATCAACCTCGTGGCCCACTCTTATTCAAAAGCGTTTATCAACGAGGGCGACGAGATCATCGTGTCCCAGATGGAACATCACTCCAACATTATTCCGTGGCAGGTCGCCGCGGAAGAACACGGTGCGATATTGCGTGTGATACCGATGAACGAGCGGGGAGAGTTGATCATTGACGAATATGAAAATCTGTTGAATGTACGGACAAAGATCGTCGCCGTTTCGCACGTCTCGAACAGTCTGGGAACTGTTAACCCGATCAAGAAAATGATCGAAACGGCTCACAAATTCGGTGTGCCGGTGTGTGTCGATGCGGCACAGAGTGTTCCGCATTTTCCGGTCGATGTACAGGATCTGGACGCGGACTTTTTTGTATTTTCCGGACATAAGATGTTTGGCCCGACCGGCAGCGGCGTGATGTACGGCAAGCGCGAATGGCTCGATAAGATGCCTCCGTACCAGACCGGCGGCAGTCAGATCAGAACCGTAAGTTTTGAAAAGACCACTTATGCACCGCTGCCGGCAAAATTTGAGGCCGG
>CALDGX010000023.1 GCA_937941715.1 uncultured Chloracidobacterium sp.
TCCGCCGCCTTCCTTGATGGTGCCATTCCACTCTGCTGATGCTTTTCTTAACATAATTTTCTCCTTGAATTCAATTTGTTTCTCTCAGTCTATCGCGACGTTATGTCTCTGGGGGCCTGCGGTCATTTCAATGATCTCGATTGGGAGACCGTAAGATCGGAAAAAGCGATCGTCACCGCATCGCCGGAATAGAGTCCGACAACACCGTTTTTGAAAGCGAAAGTGTTAGCCACCGAATCGACGAGATTGTCATTTATGTACAATTCGGTCAGGTCGCCCTTGTCCCTGATCTCAAGTGTGTTCTTTGCCGTTCCTTTCTTAATGAACGGCGAGGTCTTCCACGGAACCAGGGTCTTTTCGTTGCCGGAAACGTGGTGCACGACGCGATATTTCTGGCTGACCGTATTGATCACAAAGGCATAACCTTGCTGCAGCGGGGTTATGTCGCTGTGAAATACGATACCGTAGCCAAGGTTTGAGCGTGTGCCCTTGCCATTTCGGAGGGTCACCCGAGCCTTTCCTCCAATAGTGATGTACCCTTCGGTAGCCGCGACCACATAGAAGTAACCTCTTTGTTTTGAACCCATAAAGAGTTCGCCGTTCACAAATCTGGTATTTCCGATCCGAGAAGTCGGAAAAACCAATTCCGATAGTTCTAACCTTTCAATTCTATCGTTCGGCGGTGTGGTCTTTCCGATAATGACCACGTCTCGCGGAGTCGGCCGTGGCTCTGGGCCGACTTGAGCATTGATCGAGATCGAGTCAAATGCAAAGGCAAACGAAATTAACAACAAAATTCTCAGTTTCATATCAATGATTATCCTCCATTTGAAACACCAACTTGCCACCGGCAGCGATCTCGTCGTAGGTTATATAGCGACGGTCGATGGGCCTACTGTTTAGCGCGACGCTTTTGACGTAGACGTTCTTGTCCGATTGGTTGCGGGCTTCGATGACCAGTTTCTTTCCGTTTTCTAAATTTATCACAGCATTTTTTATAACCGGACTTCCTAGAGAATATTGTCCCGATCCCGGAGCAACCGGATAAAAACCTAGTGCTGAGAATAGGTACCACGCCGACATCTGGCCGCAATCGTCATTGCCGCCGAGTCCGTCGGGGGCCGGTTTATATTGGTGGTCAAGGATCATCCGGACACGTTCCTGCGTCTTCCACGGTTCGTCGGTCCAATTGTAAAGGTAGGCGACGTGGTGGGCGGGTTCGTTGCCGTGGATGTAGCCGCCGATGATGCCATCGCGGGTTATGTCCTCGGTCTCGGCGAAGAATTCGTCAGGCAGATGCATCGAGAAAAGCTCGTCGAGGTGTTTTGCGAACGCGTCGCGGCCGCCCATTTTCTTCACCATCTCGGGAACGTCATGCGGGACGTAAAGGCTGTAGTTCCAAGCGTTTCCCTCGATAAAGCCCTGGCCTTCGGTCTTCAGAGGGTCAAATTTCGTCAAGAATTTACCGTCCGAACCCTTTGGCCGGGTAAAACCGGCCGACGCGTCGTAAACGTTCTTCCAGTTGTCCGAGCGGTTCAAGAACTCGTTATAGACATCGAGCCGTCCGAGTTTGTACGCCGCTCGGGCGATCGCCCAATCGTCGTAGGCGTATTCGAGCGTCTTCGAGACCGACGAGCTGTTTTTGTCTTCGGGCACGTAGCCGAGCGACATGTAATATTCGAGGCCGTCGTAATACTTCGTCTTGGCGGTCTGCACCGAGGCATCGAGAGCCTTGTGCGCTTCGGCACCCGTGAGATTGCCGCTGACGATCGCGTCGGCGATGACCGAAACGCTGTGATAGCCGATCATACACCAATTCTCATTGGCGTAATGCGACCAGACGGGCAGCATCTTGTGCACGCTCTGATCGTAGTGTGCCTGCATCGAACGGATCATGTCGCGGTTGCGTGCAGGCTGAATGATATTGAGCAGCGGGTGCAGTGCTCGGTACGTATCCCAAAGTGAGAACGTGGTGTAGTTAGTAAAGTTCGGCGTACCGGCTTTAGCGGGCTGGCGGCCGCGGCCGGGACTCTGGGCACTGTGGATATTTTGATCGAGGCCCTTGTACCTGCCGTCGGCATCCATATATACCGTAGGCGACAGCATCGCATGGTAAAGTGCCGTGTAGAAGTTGGTCATCTCGCCTTCGCTGTTGGCGGTGATCTGAATTTTGCTCAGTTCTTTGTTCCACGCAGCTTGGGCCTCGGCCTTTACACGCTCAAAATCCCAGTGCGGTATCTCCGCTTTCAGATTCGCCCTCGCACCGTCGGTCGATACGGGTGAGATCGCGAACTTGACCTGAATTTTCTCGTTACCCTTTGTATCAAAATCAAAGTGCGCCCGGATCTGTTTTCCGGCCATCTCGGGAAAGTTCTTTGTCTGGTCGAACTTGCGCCAAAATCCCTTGTAGTCCTGCTTGCCGAATTCGCGAAAACCATATGATTTGAACGGTTTAGAAAATTCCATCGCAAAATAGACGGTACGCGTACGTGCCCAGCCGTTTGTCTGGCGATAGCCGACGATGGTGTGGTCGTTTTCGACACGGGCAAAGGTCCAGACGTTCTTGTCTTCGTAGTTATAAATGCCGTGCATCATGTCGAGAATGATGTGGGCATCGGGCGACGCGTTCGGGAAGGTGTATTGGTGCATCCCGACCCGCGTTGACGCGGTCATTTCGGCGAGGATGTCGTCGTCGTCGAGTCTTACTTTGTAGTACCCGGCCTCGGCCGTTTCGTTCGCGTGAGAGAAAGCCGAGCGAAAACCGCTTTTGGGGTCGCCTTTTGCACCGGGTTCCATCTGAAGCGGCCCGATCGTCGGCATTACCAGAAAATCGCCGAGGTCCGAGTGGCCTGTGCCGCTGAAATGCGTGTGCGAAAACCCGACGATCTCACGGTCGTCGTACTGATAGCCGGCACAATATTTATAGGTGTCCTTGTTATATTTTCCGCCGATGTTGTGCGGCTGCTGGTCAGTGTCGGGCGAAAGCTGGACCGAGCCGAACGGCACCGTAGCTCCGGGAAACGTGTGTCCCATCCGCTGGGTTCCGATCAGCGGGTTTACGTAACGGACGTAGTTTTCCGATCGCTGGGCTGGAACTGAAACGTATAGCAACGCAACGATGATCGTCAGTGAAATAGTCTTCATTATTGGTTTCCTCTGCCACAAAATGACGGGATCAACGGGTCATATAATAAGATCGAACACGATACTATCGATAGTATAGAATCGAAACGGCAAACACGATCTGTGCAGTGTAATACAGCGGTAGTCCCCACACCTTATTGACAATGCTCCGCCTGACAAACCGGTCTCGTGCAACTGCGACATCTGACACGGTGAAGATGAATGCCGCGGCGAGAGCGGCATATGAGCCGGACGCTGCACTCACGGCCGCCGCCAGCGATGTCATCAAGACTATCGCCAGGACGTAAACCGGTACCGCAAACCGATAAAAACCGTCTAAATGCTGCCATAGCCAACGCAGCATGACGACACCAAATAACGACATTATCAAAAATGCCGCGGCTAAAGCCTTTAGGTCGGCCCCGAGCGACATGAATGCCGCCGCAAACGCAATATGGGCAAGCAGGAACGCGGCGATCCCGGCAGTCAAAAATGAGTTTCGGGCCGACAGCAGTAGTACGTCGCCCACCCAACTGAACACAAGAGCGGCGAGGATAGCTCGGCTGTAAAAAGATGCGGCGGCACCGTTCACCGCGGCGATCGCGATAAACGCCGTACTTGCCACGACCTTGGCCGCAGAGCGGATCGGGTCCGATCTTCGCCATTCGCCGAGGACCGAAACGAAGGCACCGGTCAGACACGCGGCAGCGAGCAGGGTAGTGATTGTCGAGATGATCATCGGTAAATCGGCACATGATATTATAGGCTCAGTTGTGCAGCATCGGACAGAGCCAGGTTCAATTTATGCGATCGCCGGCCCGACGGCCTCGGGCAAGACCGAACTCGGGGTCGAGGTTGCCTTGCGTGTCGGCGGCGAGGTCATAAACTGCGATTCGGTTCAGATCTATAAGCAGATACAGATCGCCACCGCCAAGCCCTCCGCCGAGGAAATGCGCGGCGTGCCTCACCATCTGATCGGGTACGTTGACGCCAACGTCAACTATACCGCCGCCGACTGGGCCGCCGATGCCGCAGCCAAGATCCGTGAGATCGAATCGAGGGGCCGCGTGCCGGTCCTTGTCGGCGGCACGGGTTTTTACCTCCGAACGCTCAAACAACCGCTCTTTGAAAGCCCGAAGACCGATGCTCAATTGCGTGAGCGTTTTCGGGCAATTCACCTGGCAAAAGGGGCGGATTTTCTGCATCGGATGCTGTCGCGGATCGACGCGGCCGCCGCCGCGGGCCTTCCTCCAAAAGATCACGTCCGGGTGATACGGGCTCTCGAGGTCTATTTCCAGACCGGCCGTCGGATGTCAGAAATTCGTCCGCAGCGTGCGGATCCGCCCGAATTTGCAGACCGAATTGTGACATTCGTCCTAAATCCACCGCGAGCGACACTGTACGATATGATCGATCGGCGAACCGAGCGGCATTTTGAAGCCGGATTGGTCGACGAAGTGAAACAATTGCGCGCAAGCGGCGTTAAAGACAATACTAACGCACTTGGGGCCCACGCATACCGCCGGGTTTGCGAGTATCTTAGGGGCGAACGGACGCTGGCCGAGGCGATCGAAAAGTCGCAGCAGGACGTGCGAAATTACGCCAAACGGCAGTTGACGTGGTTTCGCCGCGAGCCGGACGTCATTTGGCTCGACGGGTTTGGCGGTGACCAGGAAATGGCCGACCGCGTGCTGGCCGCCCGCCCGCTTTAGGCGGCCCCGAAATGAAATATCTGGCGGTATAGCAATTTGCTATACTGAGTGAATAATCTCTGTGGACGGTGCATTTTTTTGAAGAGAAGAGGAACAAGCTATGGAAAAACAAGCTGCCCAAAATATTCAGGACGCGTTTTTGAATTCGGCAAGGCGTGAGCGGATCACCGTAGTTATACATTTGCTGCCGGGTTCAACTGTTTCCGGCCGCATCAAGAGCTTTGACAAGTTTTCGGTACTGCTTGATGTCGGCGGACCAGACGTCTTGATCTTCAAGCATGCGATCTCATCCATTTCACAGGAAAGGCGGCCTTTACCTGATCAGGCATCTTGAAAGGAAAATTCATAACGTTTGAGGGAATTGACGGCAGCGGCAAATCGACACAGTTGAGGATGCTGGCGGCCGTTCTGCGCGAGCGCGGGCTGGACGTGATTACGACCTTCGAGCCCGGAGGAACGCCGTTGGGCAAGCACCTTCGCGAGGCGTTCCTGGAGACCGAAGAAACGGTCGCTCCGCTTGCCGAACTGCTGTTATTCGCAGCTGACCGTGCACAGCACGTCGAGTTTTTGATCAGGCCCTCGATCGCTGCGGGCCGCGTGGTCATATCAGACCGGTACGCCGACGCGACGACCGCATACCAGGGGGCGGGACGAGGATTTTCGAGCGATATTATCCAACAGGTGGTCAGTCTCGCGACCGGCGGCCTAAAGCCGGATCTTACGATCTTTTTTGATATATCGGTCGAGGAGGCGTTTGGCAGAATGGCGGACCGGGACGAGGCCGGCGGAAAGCGAAACCGGATGGACTCGGAAAAGGCGGAGTTTTACCAACGTGTCCGTGACGAATATCTCGCCATCGCCCGCCGCGAGCCCGAGCGGTTTATCGTTGTTGACGCCGCCCGCTCGATCGCCGATGTCCATCACGAAGTCACGCAGTTGGTGGCCGGCCTTGTCGAGAGAGCGTGACCGCAACTGCCGGGAACCACTCTAAGTAGAATTCAAATGTTTGATACTCTTGTCGGGAACGATCAGGTAAAGGCCGTCATTCGGCGGTTGATGAAAGGTGGCCGCGTGCCCAACTCGCTGCTTTTCGCTGGTGACGAGGGCGTTGGAAAACGGCAGTTCGCCATCGAGATCGCCCGTGCTTTCGTCTGTACCTCGCCCGTGGATCTCGCAGCCTGTCGTGTCTGTTCGGCATGCAAGCGCGTCGATAAGTTTGTCTTGCCGGTGAGCGAAAAGGGCGAGGATTTTGACCGTGTCTTTTTCTCGGATCACCCCGATGTGGGAACTGTCGTGCCTTTCAAACGCAATGTCCGGATCGGCAGCATCAGGTCGCTCGAGCGCGAGGCAAATTACAATCCGTACGAGGCCAAAGCGAGGTTCTTTATCGTCGACGCCGCCGAAAAGATGGCAGATCCGGCCGCTAACGCACTATTGAAGACACTTGAGGAACCGCCGCCGACAACCCATATTTTTCTGATCACTTCGCGTCCCGATTCGCTGCTCCCGACCATCAGGTCACGATGCCAACTGCTGCGGTTCGCTCCGGTCGAGGCGGACAAGGTCGAACGATACCTGATAGATCAGCGTGCGTTCACGCACGACGAAGCCCGTATCGCGGCACGGCTCTCGCGGGGCAGCATCGGGCGTGCCGTATCGATCAACGTCGAAAAATTCAAGGCCCGCCGCGAGCGTATGTTGACCGTGCTGCGCTCGGCGATTGGCAATGTCGACCGCACTGAGTTGTTGCGGATCTCGGAGGAGATGCAGGACGCCAAAAACAAGGACTCATTCGAAGAAAACCTTGAGATCATTGAAACACTGATCCACGACGTGTGGCTCTTAAAAGTGAGCGGCGACCCGGCAAAACTAGTCAACACCGACGAGGCGGCAGTGCTGTCCGGCCTGGCGAACCAGGCGCCGGACGATCTGCCGGATTGGCTAACAATGACCGAAAAGCTCCGTCAGGATCTGGCGGTGAACATAAACCGAAAAGTGGCGACCGACGCATTGTTTGTAGCAATGGCGGGTTGATTAAAATTGTTCGCGGTGCGAAATTAAGTAGAATGAAGGCCGAGGCAAATATACGACAATTTTCGTTGTCGCCGGTTTCCGAACGGATCCTGGCGGGCCTCGGTGCGTCGGTGATCGCCGGCGGGTCGGCGGCGGTCGCGTATTTTGACCCGACCAAGGTGTCGATAATGCCGGTGTGCCCGATGTTTTCGGTCACAGGCATCGCGTGTCCGGGCTGCGGCCTGACTCGCGGATTTCACGCACTTTTCCACGGCGACGTGGTCTCGGCGGTGGATTTTAACCTTCTCGTCCCCGTTTGGGCTCTGATATTTGGATACGTCGTTGTTTCGCTCTCTCTACTGGCGATCCGCGGCCGCGGTTTGCCGATGTGGGTCACACATCCAAGGTTTCTCTGGACGTTTGTGATCGTGATGGTTGCCTTTGGTGTCCTGAGAAATATCCCCGTTTATCCGCTGTCCATTCTCTTTCCCTGAGGCCTTTTCAACGGACAATTTACCGAGCATCGTGCCGCGTCCGGGATCTACGTGATCTGGACGAACGGCTTGTCGGCGCCGAGCGGTTTGGCATCAGCACCTTCACGGCGGAGAATTTCGACCTCTTTGACAAATTCTTCAACGATATCGGCGCCGGCTACGCGCCGCATCGGCACACCGTCCTTGAAGATCATTCCGACATTTCGGCCGAAAGTGACGCCGAGTTGGCTGTCATGAGCCTCGCCGGGACCATTGACGGCACAGCCCATGATCGATAGGTGAAGCGGTTCTTCGACGTGTGCGAGACGGCGTTCGACCTCGGTGACGATCTCGACAAAATTATCGATATCCAGCCGCCCGCACGTCGGGCAGGCAACGACCGTGACGCCGCGTTTGCGGAGTTCGAGCGATTTGAGAATTTCCCAGCCAACACGAACCTCTTCGTGCGGCTCGGCAGCAAGGCTGACACGGATCGTATCGCCGATGCCCTCGTGCAGCAGTATTCCGAGCCCGATCGCCGATTTTATCGTTCCGCCAAACGGCGTTCCGGCCTCGGTGACGCCGAGGTGCAGCGGATAATCGACCTTTTGCGCCATTAGCCTGTAGGCCGCGACCATCCGATTAACGTCTGACGCCTTAAGCGAAATAATGGTGTTACTAAACCCGAGGTCCTCAAGTATCCGGACGTGCCGCATACCGCTTTCGACCATCGCTTCGGGCGTCGCCGAACCGTACTTTTTAAGCAGGTCTTTTTCAAGCGAACCGCCGTTCACGCCTATGCGGATCGGGACATTCTGTGCCTCAGCGGCACGGACGACCTCGCGGACCCGATCGATGTGGCCGATATTGCCCGGATTGATACGGAGTTTGTCGATGCCTGCGTCGAGGGCTTTAAGGGCTAACTTATAGTGAAAGTGAATGTCCGCGACGATCGGCACGTTTGTGCGTTTGCGTATCTCGTACATCGCCGCCGCAGCATCGTCATCAGGTACGGCGATCCGGACGATCTCGCAGCCGGCCTCGACCATTTCGTCGATCTGCCTGATCGTTGCATCGACGTCCGTCGTATCAGTTTTGGTCATTGACTGCACGACGACCGGCGCACCGCCGCCGATCTGAATGTCGCGAACCATTACCGCTCTTGTCACTCTTGCCATAAAACTATTTCTTTTGTTCAGCCGCCGGTTTGTCGGACGTCGAACCCCAGTTCGACGCGATCCTCGAGAAATCCAGGAAGAAGACAAACGCCATAAGTACGAGGATCATCGCCAGGCCGGTCAGTTGGATGCGCTCCTTGGCAACCATCGACAGCGTCTTGCCGAACCACGACATCACTTTATCAATGGCGAGGACCATAATTTGCCCGCCGTCGAGCATCGGGATCGGCAGAAGGTTGAAGATGCCAAGACTCAGGCTGATGACAGTCAGGATGAGGAAAAACCCCTCGGCGCCCATAATGCGGGTGGCCTCGGCCGACTGCTGAAAGATGCCGACCGGGCCGCCAAGCCCCGAATCCTTGACCGAGCGGCTGCCCGAAAAGACCTGACCAAGGACCGAACCCGTTGCCTTGAGGTTTTCCCAATTCGTGCTGAATGCATGTTCGACGGCCATTCCGAGCGACGCTTTTTCGAGCGGAAGGTCGGGCCGTGTAAATCCGAAACCGAGGCGTTCGGTCCCGTCCTCCAGTTTTCTGACCGTTGCGGTCAGAGTCAGCGGCTTGCCCTCGCGTTCGACCAGAACGCTGATCGGGGCCGATTTATACTTCTGAACGAGCGTGCTCGCCTGCTGATTATTGCGGACGGCTTCGCCGTTAAACGACACGATCCGGTCACCCGGTTTGAGGCCCGCTTCGTCTGCCGGAGTCCCGGGTTGGACGACCCCGACGACGACCGGCACAGCACCCATATCGGGCTCGGCATCGAGAAGTCCGGCCTTTTGTCCGGCAAAGACGTCCTCCTTACGCGGCGTGATCTCAAGCGATACACGCTGGCCGTTACGCTCAACGACCATCGGCAGTTTTCGGTCGGGGTTGATGCCGGCCTCGACCGAGATGTTACGCCAGGTCGGATTTTCGACGCCGTTGAAAGAGACAATGCGGTCGCCGACCTGAATACCGGCCGCCGCGGCCGCACCCTCGGCCCGAACGGTCCCGATCACTGGTGCCGGCACTGACGGAATACCCTGAATAAGTGCCATCCCGAACGGGATCGAAAACGCCAATACGAGGTTCATGAACGGACCGCCGATCATTACCAGGAATTTCTGCCAACGGGGGCGAAGCTCGTATAGTTCCGATTCGGGGACGCGCTCGGTCGTGTCGTCCTTGCCCTCAAGCGGCCCGGTTGCCTCATCTCCGTACAGCTTTACATAGGCGCCGAGCGGTATCGCGCTGATGCGGTAATCGGTATGGCCGCGTTTGAAGCCCCATATCCGCGGCCCGAGGCCGAAGAACGAATATGCCTCGACACGCATCCCGAAAAACTTGGCGACGATAAAGTGGCCGAATTCGTGAATATTGATGGCAATGCCGAGGATCACGAGCGGAACCAGGACGTAGTAAAAAGCTGTGGTGAAAATACCTTCCATAATATAGCTATTTCGATTCGGCCGCCTCGGCGTGCGTTGTCATTAAAAGTTTAAGGGGGGCACCACCGGCGAGTCAAACTAATTTCAATTTGACGCCTTGGAAGTCGCGGCCGCCAACGAAAGAGACGCAGTCTCGCGGGCCCATTTATCGACGCCCAGGACGACATCGAGCCCGCTCACCTGCTCGACCGTGTGCAGGTCCATGACCTTGCGGTTTATCTCGGCGATCTGGTCGACCCTGATCTTGCCGTCAAGAAACGCTTCGACGCTGACCTCGTTGGCGGCATTCAGAGCGGCGGGCATTGTGCCGCCGATCCGCAACGCGTCAAATGCCAACGCGAGACAGGGAAATTTTTTGGTGTCAGGTTCCTCGAAATCGAGTTTACCGATCGTGGCGAGGTCGAGCGGCGGCAGGCAGTTCGGCAGGCGGTCCGGATAGGTCAGCGCATACTGAATGGCGTGCTTCATATCGGTCACGCCCAACTGTGCGATGACCGAACCGTCGCGCATTTCGACCATCGAGTGGATCACCGACTGAGGGTGGACAATGACCGAGATCCGCTCAGCGTCGAGTCCAAAAAGCCATTTTGCTTCAATTACCTCGAGGCCCTTGTTCATCAGTGTGGCAGAGTCGATCGTGATCTTGTCGCCCATCATCCAGTTCGGGTGATTGAGAGCTTCGTCACGGGTCGCGGCCGCGATCTTTTCAATGGGCCAAGTGCGAAACGGCCCTCCCGACGCGGTAAGGATGATCCGCCGAACCTCGTCGGCACGCTCACCGCGAAGGCACTGGTGGATCGCGTTATGCTCGCTGTCGACGGGCAGTATCTCGGCACCCGAGCGGGCGGCTGCTGCCGTCATTAGTTCGCCCGCCATCACTAACGTTTCTTTGTTTGCCAGTGCGACACGTTTGCCCGCCTCGATCGCACGCAGCGTCGGCACAAATCCGACGGCGCCGACTGTAGCCGAGACGACGGTGTCAACGCGGTCGGCCGTCGCGACCGCGATCAGGCCCTCATCGCCGACGAGTATCTTCGGTTTGAACGACCCGAGATTATGCAGAGCACGCTCGAGCTGCTCGGCGCCGAGGTCGTCGGCACAGGCTGCGATCTCGGGCTTGAAGGCGACGATCTGCTCAATAAAACGGGCGATATTGCGCCCGGCCGCCATCGCCGTTACACGAATATCGCCGAGATGTTCGACAACCTTGAGGGTATTACAGCCGATAGAGCCGGTTGAACCGAGGATTGAGATATGCTTCATAAGCAAGCTAACAGATTAGCATATTTGCGGACCCGAATGCCGCCGTCAGCGGACCCGTGAACCTTATTGATCTCGTTCCTGGTGTCTTTCCGGGCCGTTTGAGTCGAGGTGTGCCTTGGCGATCTCGAGAGCCGCGAAGATGTCGCCCGCGAAATTTCGGCGGCCGACCGTTTCGACAAAGCCGCTCTTTCGCATCACGCGGTAAACACTTCGGGAGACGGCCGAGAAGATAAGCAGTTGGCCGTTCTCGCGGGCCTCGGCGGCGAGTTCTTCAAGTACGTGCACGCCGCTGGCGTCGATGGTCGGGACCTGCCGCATGCGGAGAATGAGCACCTTGGGTTTGGTGGCGACCACGCGGATCGATTCTTTGAACTGGCGCACTGCGCCGAAAAACAGCGAACCATAGATCTCGAAAACCTCGACGCCTTTCGGGATCGAGACGCCCGACATATCGCGCGCCTGAAACTCTTCATCCTCGCGAAGATTCTCCGTGATGAGGTCGACGTGTGTTTCGTTCGACATCTTTTGCAGGAACATGAAAGCAGCGAGCAGTACGCCGACCTGAATGGCGACCGTCAATTCGATAAGAACGGTGAGCAGAAATGTCGCGAGCAGGACCGCGACGTCGGCACGGGGGCTCTTGAGCAGATGCGAAAATTCACGCCACTCGCTCATGTTGTACGCGACGACTATCAGGATCGCAGCGAGTGTCGCCATCGGGATCATCGCCGCCCATTTGCCGATAAATATCAGCACGAGCAGCAGGAAGACGCAATGGATGATCGCGGCGACGGGTGTCGAACCGCCGCTCTTTATGTTTGTCGCCGTTCGGGCGATCGCGCCGGTCGCGGGGATGCCGCCGAACATCACTGAGACGATATTGCCGGTTCCCTGAGCGATTAGCTCCATATTCGAACGGTGCCGCGTGCCGGTCATACCGTCTGCAACCACGGCGGCCAACAGCGATTCGAGACCCGCGAGAATAGCGATCGTGATCGCCGGCGAGAACATCTGCTGCACAAGCGGCCATGTGACGACCGGGAAATGCGGCGTCGGCAGCGAGTTCGGCACGCCGCCAAATCGCGAAGCAATCGTATCGACCGGAATTTGAAAATACTGTACGACAAAGGTGACGGCAAGGATCGCGACCAGAGGGCTTGGCACCTTACGGGTGACCTTTGGCCAAAAGACAATTATCAGCAGCGAAGCCACACCCACGGCGATAGTATACGGGTCAACGGTCGAGATGTGGCGTACATACTCGATCCACTTTTCAGTGAAATCAGCGGGTACCTTTTCGAGTTTGAGGCCCAAAAGGTCGCTGACCTGCGACGAGAAGATGATCAAGGCAATGCCAGAGGTAAATCCGACGACAACGGGGTACGGTACAAATTTCAAGAACGCGCCCATCCTGGCGAGGCCCATTATGATGAGCATGACACCGGCGATTAGCGTCGCGACGACCAGTCCGTCGTAACCGTATTTCTGGACGATGCCGTAAACGATGACGATGAACGCTCCCGTCGGCCCGCTGATCTGGGCACGCGATCCGCCTAGAACGGCGATCACAAATCCGGCAAAAATTGCGGTGTAAAGGCCCTGTTCGGGTTTTACGCCGGACGCTATCGCAAGCGCGATCGACAGCGGCAAAGCCACCACGCCGACCGTCAACCCGCCGAGCAGATCGCCATGAAACTGCTTGAACGTATAGCCTTCGCGAAGGACGGTGAGCAATTTGGGTTCAAGTTTGCGGTGCATTTTGGCCTTTATTTCTTCTCGACGCGGTCGCGGTAATAATCGTTGATAAAGTCACGCATCGCGAATTGCCACCAGCCGATCCCAAATTTCTCGGCCTCGTCGCCGGCTCGCTTGGCGTTCCAGCCGTCGTGTGTCATGCGATAAACCGCGATAACGGTCCCAGTGCGGTCAGATCCGCGTTTGCAATGGATGAAAACGGGTTGGTTCGCGGCTGAGTTTACTGCGTCGAGTATCTTTTCGATGTCGGAAACGCCCGGGCGAGCCCAATTGTCGAGAGGGAAATTGATAAACCGCATTCCGGCCTTTTCGACAAGTGCCCTTTCTTTAGAGGCCTTATCGTCGTTGTCGCGAAGGTCGATGACCGTCATGATCCCGAGCCGCTTTAAATCGGCAAATCCGGCGTCGTTCGGTTGTCCGCCGCGGTAGAGGCTATCGTTGATCTTCTGAAAATTCGGAAGATCGCGGTTCACTGTCGGGGTTTGGGCGGCAAGGCTGATCGCGAATGCGGCGAAAACCGACAAAAGCGCTACGTAACTTCTCATCGCCGAATCCTTGCCGTGATGTCGCGGACGGTCAGGCGAAACTCTTCGCCGCTGCTCATATTCTTGAGCTTAACAACGCCCGCGGCCCGCTCGTCGTCACCGAGAACACACACGAACGGGACACCGATCGAGTCGGCGTACTTGAACTGTTTGCCGAGTTTGTCCGCCTCGGGATAGAGCGTGACCCGGATGCCGCTCTGACGAAGCTCGGTTGCGAGGCTCAGCGAATCTGAAACGGTCTCATCATTCCAGATCGTCACCAATACGTCGGCCGGCGTCGACTCGGCGATCTCGGGCGGAAACATCCCGCGTTCTTCCATAACCACCAGTATCCGCTCGAGCCCCAACGAAAATCCGCAAGCCGGTATCTGTTCTTTGCCGAACATCCCGATCAACCCGTCATAACGGCCGCCGCCGCCGAGCGAGCCGGCGAGGTCGGGAACGTTGATCTCCATGATCGTACCCGTGTAGTACGAAAGCCCGCGAGCCAGCGACGGATCGATCTTGACGGGACCGTCGCCGCAAAGCCGCAGAACGGCGTCGAGGTCTGCGTTTGTCGAATTGCCGACAACAGCCGCGAGGAATTTGTTAGCTGAATTTTCAGCGATCCCGCGATCGATCAGCTCTTTCCTAACGCCGTCGACGCCGATCTTGTCGAGTTTATCTAACGCAACAAGTGCATCGGTCTCACTTTCAATTCCCGCGTCGGCGACCATCTGCGAAAGGAGTTGTCTGTGATTAATACGGACCGTGAAATCATTAAACCCGAGCCTGGTCAATATGTCGCAGGCAGCCGAGATGATCTCAGCTTCAACGACCATTGAGGTCGATCCGATGCAATCGACATCACATTGGTAGAATTCGCGAAAACGGCCTTTGGCAGGGCGATCGGC
>CALDGX010000024.1 GCA_937941715.1 uncultured Chloracidobacterium sp.
GCATGACCCAGTAGGCCTTGATGTGGTCGAAGTTGTCGAGCATCAGGCGTGAGACCGCGATGGTCTTGAGATTGTCGATCGCGTCGGGGCCGGGGAGCGAATCGAGCGCCGAGCCCGGCGGGTAAAACGCGAGCGGGATAAAGCACTGGAATCCGCCGGTCTTGTCCTGCTGCTCGCGGAGTTTTACAAGATGGTCAATGCGGTCCTCGATCGACTCGATATGTCCGTATAGCATCGTGGCGTTTGTTTTGAGGCCCGCTTTGTGGACCTTGCCGGCAAGCTCGAGCCAGCGGTCGGCGTTGCATTTGTGGTCGCAGATGATCGAACGCGTCGGTTCGGCAAAGATCTCCGCACCGCCGCCGGGACACGAGTCCATTCCCGCGGCGTGCAGTTTATTGATAACGTCCTCGTCCGACATCTTGTAGAACCGTGCAAAGAAATCAAGCTCGACCATCGTCAGTGCCTTGATATGAAGCTTTGGAAACTCACGTTTTAGCGACGAGAAAAGATCGGTGTAGTACTCAAAGGGAAGCTTGCTGTTCAGGCCGCCGACGATGTGTAGTTCGGTCGCACCTTCGGCGACCGCCGCACGGGCGATATCGATGCCTTCTTGCACCGAATGTGTGTAGGCATCTTCCTGTCGGGCACGACGATAGAAACCGCAGAACTTGCAGTCAGCAACGCAGATGTTCGTGTGGTTGAAATGGCGGTTGACGTTGTAATACGTCGTCAGTCCGTGCTTGCGGCGGCGGACAGTATCCGCTAGCTTTCCAATGGCATTCAGATCGCCGGATCCGTAGAGCGCGAGGCCTTCGTCAAATGAAAGCCGCTCGCCGGCTTCGACCTTTTCGGCGATACCACTTAATTTTTTATCGAATGAGAACTGCATATTAATATTCTGCCACATTTGAGCGTATTGATAAAAAAACCGGTCTTTTATGACCATAGTCATATTTTCGCGGCTGGAGCGGCGTTAGATTCTAACTATTAGCCGGGCCGACATCACAGGAGATTGTCTGAATAATTTATGGATCGAGGTGCCGAGCAGATATTTAAGAAAACGGAGATAAGAAAATGAAGAAACTCTGGTTAATACTCGTATCGGTCTTTGTGATCTCATTTGCGATTCTCGGATGGGTAGGCACTGAGATATTCAGGCAGGCCCCGCCGATCCCAAATCAGGTCGTCGCCGCTGACGGGCGCGTGATGATCGATGTCGGTGCCGTGTCTGACGGTCAGAACGTATGGCAGGCGATGGGCGGAATGCAGGTCGGGTCGATCTGGGGGCATGGTTCGTACGTAGCCCCTGATTGGACGGCCGACTATTTGCATCGTGAATGCGTTTTCATCCTGAACGCCTGGGCGAATAAGGAGGCCGGCAAAGGATTTGACGCGTTGACCGCGGATCAGCAGGCCGTGCTGAAGGCTCGTCTTCAGGAACTGATGCGCAAGAATACGTATGATGCTGCGACCGGCAAGATAACCATCGATCCGATAAGGGCCGCAGCCTTCGAGGACAATCTGAAGCACTATTCTGACGTGTTCGCCAACGGCAATAAGGACTACGCCATCCAGAAAAATGCCCAGTCTGACCCCGTTAAATTGAGGCAATTGACCTCGTTCTTTTTCTGGACAGCTTGGGCTTCGGCCGCCAACCGGCCGGACAATACCATCTCATACACAAGTAATTTCCCGTCCGAACCGCTCGTAGGTAATGTTCCGACGAGTTCGACGATCGTTTGGACCGGCGTGAGTGTGATCATGCTGATCGCGGGTATTGGCGCGATGGTATGGTTTTACGCCGGTTGGCGCAAGCCGCTTGAAGAAACCGGTGCCCCGGACAGCGACCCGCTTATCGGACAATCGCTGACTCCGTCACAAAAAGCGACTGTAAAGTATTTTTTGGTCGTGTCGCTGTTGTTCTTATTGCAGATCGTCATGGGCATCATAACCGCTCACTATGGCGTCGAGGGCGGCGGCCTGTATGGGATCCCGCTTGCCGAATATCTGCCGTACGTCGTATCGCGAACCTGGCATACGCAACTCGGCATATTCTGGATCGCGACCGCCTGGCTCGCAGCGGGGCTCTACATTGCCCCGTACATCTGCGGTTACGAGCCGAAATTTCAGAAACTAGGCGTCGACGTACTGTTCGGTGCGCTTCTGGTCGTCGTTCTCGGTTCGATGGCTGGCGAATGGATGAGCGTGATGCACATTCTGAGCGGCGATCTTTGGTTCTGGTTCGGACATCAGGGATATGAGTATGTGGACCTCGGTCGTGTTTGGCAGGCAGCATTATTCGTCGGCCTACTGTTGTGGCTGTTCCTGATCGCACGTTCGACCATTCCGGCACTTAAGAAGGAAGGCAACAGCAAATCGTTGATCATGCTATATCTCGCCACAACGGCAGGGATCGCGCTATTTTACGCGCCGGGCCTGTTTTGGGGCATGCGGTCGCACGTCACCGTTGTCGAATATTGGCGTTGGTGGGTCGTACACCTTTGGGTCGAGGGCTTCTTCGAGGTATTTGCGACGGTGGTCATTGCGTTTCTTTTTGCCAGGCTCAAGGTCATCAATTCGGACAATGCGGCATATGCCTCGCTGCTGTCGGGAGCGATCTACCTTAGCGGCGGCATCATCGGAACCCTGCATCATTTATATTTTGCCGGTACCCCAACGGTCGCATTGGCGTTTGGTTCGGTCTTTAGTGCACTTGAGATCGTGCCGCTCGTATTCGTTGGCTTTGAAGCGTTCGACAATATCCGACATTCGAAGTCCCGGCCGTGGCTCGCTCAGTATCAGTGGGTCGTGTATTTCTTTGTCGCTGTTGCATTTTGGAATCTGGTCGGTGCCGGGATCTTCGGCTTTATGATCAATCCGCCGATCGCCCTATATTATATGCAGGGGCTGAACACCACGGCAGTGCACGCCCACGGAGCTCTGTACGGCGTTTACGGCACTCTCGGCCTTGCCCTTTTGCTATTCTGCATGCGGGCTATGCAGCCGGAGCGAAAGTGGAATACGAAAATGCTCGCATTTGCTTTTTGGACGATCAACATTGGTCTATTGATGGAGATCGTTTTTAGCCTCTTGCCTATCGGCCTGCTGCAAACTTATCAGTCGGTATCGCAAGGATACTGGTCCGCTCGCGGACCCGAATTCATGCAGACGGACCTGATGCAGTTCCTTCGCTGGATGCGATTGTTCGGCGACACGGTATTTGCTATCGGTGCTGTGGCCTTTGTCTGGTTTGCCGTTAAGTTGATGCTGACAAAAGGCGAGGCCCAAACCGAACCGGGCGAATTGTCGGCGGCTGGCTGACAAACTGACAGAGTGCGGCCGCGTCTCAAGTGCGGCCGCACTCTGACTTATCAAATACGCGATGGAAGATTTGATCACCGATATCGAAGACCGCTCAGACATTGACCTTCTGATGCGCAAGTTCTATTCGCGCGTGATGTCTGACGAACTCATCGGTTGGATATTTGCCGATGTGGCCAAACTCGACCTTGACCGCCATTTGCCGGTTATCGGTGATTTTTGGGAGACGATCATCTTTCAAACCGGAGTTTATACGCGGCATGGCCGCAATCCGTTGCAGGTACACGGCGAACTGAATGAAAAGTCGCCTCTGCTGCCCGAGCATTTTAAGCGTTGGCTGGAGATATTTACCGAGATCACCGATGAGTCGTTCGCCGGCGAGAAAGCGGACTTTATCAAAATAAGAGCCGCTGCGATCGCAGAACGTATGATGCAATTCGTGGGCAGTATTCAGAGTGGAGAACTTAGCCTTCCACCACGCGTTTGAGTACATCGATATCACCGACGACGATCTTGCCGCGATCGATAGCGATAAGCTGCTTGTCTGAAAGCCGGCGGATCACACGGATGGTGGTTTCGGTGGTGAGGCCGGCCATTTTGGCAATGTCCTCACGCCTCAGCGTGATCTTGAAAGGCATTGCGGACGCGTCGCCGTTGACCAGCTTGATAAGTACATTGATGATCCGATGCTCGGGCGACGACGTGGCCAGGTTTTGGATCATTGCGACCTGATCTCTCATCACACCGCACATTCGGGCCATAATGCCGCCTCGAAATTCGGGATAATCATTCATCAGACGCAAAAAATCAACGCGATCAAGCAAAAGCAGCTTGGTCGGGTCCATTGCGATCGCCGTTGCCGGGTAATTACCTCCGTCGATGACCGGCGGAATCGCAAATACCTCACCCTCGCCAAAAATGCCTGCAATGATCTCCTTTCCAGGCTCGAGAAACTTGACCATTTTTACGCGGCCGGACATCACTATCGGTAAGAACCCGGCCGGTTCGCCCGCGGCAAAGATCTCGGCACCTTCGCCGAACGAGCGAACGTGTCCGATCGACCGGATCTCGTTCGACAACTCCGAACTTACATTCTGGATCAGTGAGTTCATTGCGCCGTCTGCGATGCAGGGAGGGATGGTCCGACCTTTGCCGCCGCAGTAAATCCGATTCTAACAGACTCCGGCAAAGATCGACGAATTGAACATAATTCTAACCGTCGCACGATGACGGAGGTCAGAACTCGGGCTGACCCCGTGTTGACATCATTCGGATCGATGAATAAAGTGTCGTTGAGGCACTTTCGCCGACGCTAAAAGGCGTACATCCGGTCTGGGATGCCGAGCTTTCCTTTTTGGCAGACTCACAACTTAACTCAGGAGGATCTATGGTTCGAATAATTTTGGGCGTGATCGCGGGGTTTATTACGTGGTCCATTATCTGGGTCGGCAGCGATCAGGTGTTGGTGAATTCGCTCGGCTGGTACGGCGAACACCAGAATGCCTTTGAAAAGGCTTTTACCAATAAAGATCCGTTTCAGGCCGATACGACGGTGCTCCTGATGAACATCATCCGTAGTGTCATTACTTCGGTGATCGCCGGATTCTTGACGGCGGTCGTCGCCAATGAGAACCGCAAGAGCACGTTGGTGCTCGGGATCTTACTGTTGCTTTTCGGCGCCGCAGTCGAGATCGCGGCATGGAATTATCTATCGATCTGGTATCACGTTGTCTTTCTGGTTCTGCTAATTCCGGTTACGGTGGCCGGCGGCAAGCTCAAGAAGATCGCCTGATCCCTGCAAATCGCTCAATGGCAGCGGGAATCGGAAGCAATGTCTGGGTGACGCCATACGCGCGAACGTTAAGTACGTCAACGGCCGCTTCCGCCTGATCCAGTAGTGCGTCCGGCGGCAGATCATCGGGCGACTCGTAACATGCATGCTGGATGCACGGCAGCGGTTTGGCACTTTCGTGAACCAGACAACCGGTACCTTTCTCGTAAAGCGGACATGAGTAGGTCTTCATCGGGTCCTCACCCACGTCGAGGCCAAATCGTTCGACTGCGTCGGCGATCCTTGCCATAACGGCAAGTCGCCGTTCGTCGGGAAGCGAATCAAGGACACCGGCGATCGCCACAGCTTCAAGACGTGAGATCCGAACATTTACAAAATGCTCGTCCAAACAACACGCCCCCGGGGTGTCGCATGTTAAACAGCTCTTCGCCCGGTGCTCGAAATTTGCTCGAACATTGTCCCCGAAAGATGTCCTGATCCGTTGCAGCAGCTCCAGAGCCTTTTTCTCGGGCAATATCTTCATCATCAGCGTCTTTTCAATCTATAGTCCGCCGACGCATTTGGTCAAATCCGTAGTTTGATCCGAAGCGCGTGAACATTAACATAACTTCTTCAAAGTGTTAACATCATAACTTTATGTTAGGCGGAGGACGCTGACGTCCGGAGTATAATTCGTATATTTGCAGAATAAGATGAACATGAGGTTATACAGGGTCATAGGAGCGGCTGTGATCGCGGTTTCGGCAGTTTTGTGTATCTCTGCCCATGAGATCACGCTTAAGAACGGTGATCGGCTGTCAGGTATAGTCATTTCACGCGACCGCGACGGTGTGGTTCTTGAGACCCAATACGCAGGCCGGATCAGGATAGCGATGGAGTACATCGAAACTATCGATATGGAACGCCCGGTCACCAATATCTCAGCGTCCGGCGACCGTCCGGTAAATGCCGCTCCAGCCAATGACAAGCCTGCAGCTGACGCTCCTGCCGCCGCAGTGAAACCCGCCGCTGACAACGTAACAAAGCCGCCGGTCGCGGCCGCACCAAAGCCAAAGGCGAGACTTTTCGGCGGCCGATACATGGGGATCGTTGACGGATGGGAAGGCAACGCAAATATCGGCTACAGTCTCACCTCGGGAAACAGCAACACGTCCACATTGACGAGCGGCGTCAGGGCATCAAAATCGGGCCACAGCGACAAACTCACGGTCTATGCGCGCAGCCTTTGGAACAGCAACCGAAACGCCGCCCAGAGCACTACACAAAACGCGGTCTGGGGAGGATTCAGATACGACCGTGACTTCAACAAGCGATTATTCAGTTTCGGCTCCTGGGATTTTGAACGTGATCGACCGAAACGGCTTAATTTCAGGTCGGTCATCGGCGGAGGGCTCGGGAATCATACTATCAAGAATGACCGAACCGAACTTGACCTCTTGATCGGCCTTGCGTGGAACCGTGCATGGCAGGTCGGGGCAAACACCGATACGCCGGAGTCACTTGGAGCCGCTGCACTCAAGCACAAATTCACCGAGCGGTTAAAAGTTCAAAACTCATTTACGTTCTATCAGGACCTGACCCACATCAGTAAATACCGATTCATCTTTGACGCGTCTCTTTCGGCGGATATCACCAAACGGATCGGCTGGTTCTTCACCGTCGGCGATCGGTTCAACAACCGCCCGTTCGGCGTCGCCAAGAAGAATGATTTCTTACTGACGACCGGCATCAAATGGAATTTCGGCAAGAAAAAGTAGCTTGCATCGATCGAGCGAATCGGGCAATATCGTATACGTAAACCAAGCAAAGGAGCTAATTAACAATGCTGCAAGAAGGAGACGCCGCCCCCGATTTTGTTACGACGGACCAGAACGGCAACACGGTAAAGCTGTCTGATCACAGCGGGAGCCGCGTCGTGCTGTATTTTTACCCGAAGGATGACACGCCGGGATGCACCAAAGAGGCATGCTCGTTCCGTGATGCCGACGACGTTTTCAAGGCCAAAGGAATAAAGGTTTTCGGCGTTTCGACCGATAGCGAGAAATCACATCAAAAATTCATTAATAAGTATCAATTGCCGTTTGATCTGCTGGCCGATACCGAAAAGCAGATCGTCGAGGCTTACGGCGTTTGGGCCGAAAAGAGTATGTACGGTAAGAAGTACATGGGAACGCTCAGAAAGACGTTTTTGATCGACGACGGCAAGATCGTAAAGATCTTTGACAAGGTAAATGTATCCGAGCACGCTGATGAGGTCCTGGCGGCATTCGGGGAGAAATAATCCATGAATTTGTCTTTCAAACTCGCTGCGTCAATGGCGGTGATCGTCATTGTGGCCGCGGCTGCTTGTCAGCAGACGGTGCCGTTCAAAAAGTTCGCCAACGACGACGAAGTGCCGCGGATAACGCTTGCGGATGCGAAAAAAGCATTCGATGATGGCAAGGCCGTTTTCGTAGACAGCCGCGGCGATGCGGCCTACAGGGCGGATCACATCGCGGGCTCGATCAATATACCTTATGACGGCAAGGCGCCTGACCTCAGCTCGCTGCCAAAGGGTAAAAAGATCATCGTCTATTGTTCCTGACCGAACGAACACACGAGTGCCAGTTTGGCATTCCAAATGAACGAAAAACAGATCCCGGACGTTCACGCATTGGTCGGCGGCACGCAGGCCTGGAAATCTGCCGGATATCCGATGGAGAAGAGCCAATAAACGTCGCCGAACTAATTCAATAGTTCATTACAGATCCTTTCCGCCGCTTTGCCATCCCAGAGCGGCGGAATTTTTGCATTTGCCGACTTGCCGACCTTTGCCAAAACCTCAATTGCAGACCGCTTGATCGTCTCGGGATCGGTCCCGACAAGGATATTGGTGCCGAGTTCGATCGTCACAGGCCGTTCGGTATTTTCGCGAAGCGTCAGGCACGGAATACCGAGCACCGTCGTCTCTTCCTGCAAGCCGCCCGAATCGGTGAGAACGAGTCTTGCTCCGCTATACAAAGCCATAAAATCGATATAGCCAAGCGGGTCGATCAACCGGATGTTTGACGCCGAAATGTCGTCAGCGAGGCCAAACTCGTCTATCTTCGCACGCGTTCGCGGATGCACCGGAAATATGATCGGCAGGTGATCCGAGATATCGATCAGTGAGCCTATGATGCCCGAAAAAACCTGCATGTCATCGACGTTTGACGGCCGGTGCAGGGTACAGACCGCGTAGTCGTCATCAGATACACCCAGCGTTTTTCGGACGTTCGAGTCCGCCGCCACCTTGACGTGCTCGAGCAGGGAATCGATCATCACGTTGCCGACAAATCTTATCTTTTCGTCCGGGATGCCCTCGGCCCTCAGGTTTTCGTCAGCGTCCTGCGATGTGGTCAGCAGGAGGTCAGAGATCGAATCCGTCAAAATTCGATTGATCTCCTCCGGCATTGCCCGGTCACGGGAGCGGAGCCCCGCCTCGACATGAACCACCCTGACCCCGAGTTTTACAGCGACCAGTGCACAAGCGATGGTCGAATTAACGTCACCGACCACGAGCACCCAATCGGGCTCGTGTTCGAGCAGGACCGGCTCAAACTCGGTCATGATCCGTGCCGTCTGCACCGCATGCGACCCCGAACCGACGCCCAGATAAACGTCCGGTTTCGGCATGCCCAGATCGGTGAAGAACGCGTCGGACATCGCGGTGTCGTAATGCTGTCCGGTATGAACGATCAGCGGCTCAAACTCGTCCGGCCGCCGCCGCATCTCGGCATATATCGGCGCGACTTTCATAAAATTCGGCCGGGCGCCGGCTACCAAAAGGATCTTTAACATCAAAGCCTCACGACCCTCGCGTTGCAGTTCTCGCGAACGTCGTTCGAAAGGGCA
>CALDGX010000025.1 GCA_937941715.1 uncultured Chloracidobacterium sp.
GCGATACGTTCGTAATGCTCGCGGCGGCCTCCGGGCATTATCGACGCACCGTGACGAGCGCCTTCTTCGCCGCCGCTGACGCCGATGCCCATAAAGCCGACGCCCACGGCTTCGAGCTCGGCGATGCGGCGTTCGGTGTCGGTGAAATGTGAGTTCCCTCCGTCGATGATGAGGTCGTCCGCGTCAAGGTGCGGCACGAGATCGGCGATCACCTTGTCAACGATCGGCCCGGCGGGCACGAGCAGCATTATGTTTCGGGGCGATTCGAGTTTGCTGAGAAAATCGGCGAGATCCGATCCGGCATCGACCGGCAATCCCTTGCCCTCGTCGAGAAGCAATTGTCGCTTGGCCGCGTCAAGATCGTATCCGACACCGCTGATACCGTGCTCGGCGATATTCAGCAGAAAATTGCGCCCCATCGTGCCGAGGCCGATCATTCCAAAATGTGCTTTCATATGATAATTTTCACCACGGAGCCGCAGAAAACACGGAGAGAAAGAATTTTTTTGCCCATTACTCAGTGATCTCCGTGTCTCTGTGGTAAATTCGTCTTTTCAAGATTCTAATCTATGCGATCAGATCATCCAACGCTTCTTACGGCGATCAGGCCCACGACGTTTATCGAGTCCGCGAAACTCCGCGATCATCTCGGCCTCGACATCACCATCGCGACCGAGACGTTTCAGCATACGGGCAGCTTTAAGTTTAGAGCGGCGTATAATCTCGCGCTCAATGTCGAACAGGACGAGGTGCTGACCGCGTCCTCGGGCAACTTTGGCCAGGCCCTCGCATACGCGTGTAAACTCACGGGCAAAAAATGCACGGTCGTGATGCCCTCGACATCCGCCAGGGTCAAGATCGACGCCGTTCGCGGTTACGGCGCGACGGTCGATCTGGTCGATACCACCAAGGTCGGCCGTAACGAGCGCGTCGCCCAGCTTGCCGCTGAGATGCCGGACGCGTATTTTGCGAGTGCGTACGACGATAAATATGTGATCGAGGGCAACGCCACCATCGGCGACGAACTCGCCCGCGGGGATTTTGACGCCGTCATCACGCCGGTCGGCGGCGGCGGCCTGATATCGGGCATCGTCACCGGGCTGTGCCGCAGCGGTTCGCGGACCGAGGTCATCGGCGCCGAGCCGCTGCTCGGCAATGACGCGGCCCGTTCGCTAAAGGCCGGTATGTTGATCTCGAACGAGTCCGAACCGATGACGATCGCCGACGGCGCCCGCACGATCTCGCTCGGCAAGCTTAACTGGGAGATCATCAGGGACAGCGTCGCCGATATTATTGAAGTTTCCGATGAAAAGATCGCCGAAGCCGTAAGACTTTACTTCACACTTGCCAATCTGAAGTCGGAGCCGACCGGTGCATTGTCGCTGGGAGCGATATTAAGTGACCCCGCGAGGTTTGCCGGCCGAAAGGTGTGTCTCATCGTCAGCGGCGGCAACGTTGATGCGGCCGTCTATCGCGAGTTTATCGTCTGAAGCCGCTATTTCTTTCGCCGGTACACGCCGTTGAACCTGACATTCATGCCGCCGCAATTCGAATTGTCGTCGACGACCAAAAAATTGCCGATCAAGCGGATCGTCGCCTTGCAGGCATACTGGTCGGTATCCGCACTGCCAAAGTTGATAATATTGCCGACGGGCATTTCACGGCCATCGAGTTCGCCGATGTGGACATTGTCACCCAGACCATGCCAGTACGCCTCGCCCGTTATGTTCAGATAGCCGGCCAGTTTGTTTTCGGTGAAAGAAATACTGTTGTCGGCAAATTCCCAATCGCCGAGCCATGATCTGATCGGCGGCTTTTTGTTGACTTCGCTGATCTCCAGATCGGCGAGAGGTATCCAGCCCGTGGTGCCAATGCCCTTTGCGGGAACGTACCAACTGCAGGCGAATGACTTATATACCCGCGAGACGATCACCTCGTTTCCCGGCACGATGTATGACTTCTCACGGCACTTTTCGCTCGTCGGACAATCGTCGGCGTAATCATTATAGAAGTAAACCTTCTTGGCGACCTTGGGACCGCTCTTGACCTTTCCGATCTTGAAATCCTGCGAATCAGTCGGAAAAGCCCCGTTACGGCACCAGTTTTCGGGATTGCCGGGCGTCTGTGCATTGGCGGTGCAAAGCATCGCTATCAGAACGGCTGTGATCGCTATTGTGCGTTTGATCATCCCTTTATTTCCTCCACAAAGGTGACGCGATTGATCTCGTAAAGCGTCGTCTGGCCGGCGAAGACCTTCTTGACGGCCGACTCGCGGAGGCTCGAAAGCCCCTCTTTCTCGGCCTGACGGCGAATCTCGGACCCGGGACGCCGTTCGATGATCATCTCCCGGATATTGTCCGACATATCGAGCAGTTCATGAATTGCGGAACGACCGCGGTAACCGGTATGGTTGCAGGCGTCGCATCCGACATTGCGGTAAAAGGCTCGGTCACCCACATCCTCAGGCCGCATACCGGATTCGAGCAGTTCGGCCTCGGTAGGCTGATACGGCCGCTTGCAAATGGGACACAACAAACGAACGAGCCTCTGAGCAAGCACGCAGTTAAGCGACGAAACGAAGTTATAGGGTTCAACACCCATATTAAGGAATCGCCCGATCACGTCGATGACGTTATTGGCGTGGACCGTCGTGAATACGAGGTGCCCCGTCAGTGCGGATTGGATCGCGATCTGCGCGGTCTCTTCGTCACGAATTTCGCCGACCATGATTTTGTCCGGGTCGTGACGCAGGATCGATCTCAGGCCGCGAGCGAACGTCAGGCCCTTTTTCTCATTGACCGGGATCTGAACGATGCCGTGCAGCTGATACTCGACCGGATCCTCGATCGTGATGATCTTATCCTCGTCATTGCGGATCTCATTGAGAGCCGCGTAAAGCGTGGTCGTTTTACCGGATCCGGTCGGGCCGGTCACGAGTACCATGCCGTATGGCTCCTTGATGTACAGCCGAAATCGACGCACATCCTCATCGTCAAATCCGACTACATCGAGGTCGAGATTCTTAAAACTCTCGTTGATCTGCTCTTTATCGAGAATACGGATGACGGCATCTTCGCCGAAAACGGTCGGCATGATCGAAACACGGAAGTCGACCGTTCGCCCCTTGTACCGGACACGGAATCGGCCGTCCTGCGGGATGCGGCGTTCGGCGATGTCGAGTTCGGACATGACCTTTATGCGGGAGATAAGCGTCTGGTGATAGGCGATATCGATCGGATCGACCTTGGCATACAGCGCTCCGTCAATACGAAATTTCACCTGCACGTCGCGTTCGCGGGTCTCGATATGTATATCCGAAGCACGCGATTCCATCGCGTTATAGAGCACGGTGTCGACGAGCTTGATGATCGGCGACATGTCGGAGTCGTTCGCCAAACGGTCAAGATCGAGCACCTCGTCGCCCTGATCGGTCTCCTTGACCAGCGAGATCTTAAATGATGACGCGGCCTCGGCCATTACGCGCTGAGTGGCGTCGCCCTTTTTCAGTACAACGTCGATGGCACCGGCTGTGGCAACGTGGGGCACGATCCTGACGTTCAGGACATTTTCGAGTTCGTCGAGCCGCTCCAGGTTCGTTGGATCAGCCATCGCCACGTACAGATTGTTGCCTTCGCGCTTTAACGGTACGATCTGGTTGCGGAGCATCAGATCGACGGGGATCTTGCTGAGTTCGTCCTGATCGACGGGCGACGATTTGTCGGGCGGCAGGAGGTCGACGTACGGCATCCGATAGCGCCGGGCGAGCTGCTTTGCCTCAAGCACCTCGGGCGGCTCGTTTTCCAGAAAGTCGGTCAGCTCGATCTTGGGTAATGACGTGGTTGTTGAAACTTCTGAACTCATTTGTTTTCTTTCAGGTGCGTACCTTTACTATTTCTTGCCGCCGAACGGGCCGGACGAGATCGTCTGGATGATCGGTAGATAGATCGCCAGCAAAATTACCACAACGATGCCCGCCATAAACAGAAGGATCGCCGGTTCGAGCAGCGTCGTCAGCTGTTCGAGCCGGACCTCGGCCTCGGCATCGTAAAATAATGCGACCTCATCGAGCATCTCGCGCAAACTGCCTGATTTTTCACCGATACCGATCATGTCGAGGCCAAGTTCGGGGATCCAGTTTGCCTGTTCCAGAGCCTCGGTAAACCCGCGGCCTTCGCGGATCATTGACGAGACCGCCTGGCTTCGCCGCCGAAGTTCAAGATTGTTGAGCGCCTGTGAGGCGATATCCCACGAATCAGGCACCGTGATACCGCCCGATAACAAAGTGGAAAGTGAACGCGCGAGCTGCGCCGTCGACATATTTCGGATCAGTTGCCCGGCGACCGGCAGCTTGAGCAAAAACCGATGCAGCATCAATTTGCCATTCGCGGTCCGCAGCCAGATGTAGGTACCGAGCCCCGCGACCAATAGCAGCGGAGCGAGCCACCAAATATTGTTGGCGACGCCGGTCGATATCGCGAGAACGACCACCGTGACAGTCGGCAGGCCGCGGTTCGCGCTCAGCCCCTTGAACAGATCGGACATTCTCGGGACGATGTAGAGCGTCAAAAACGCAACCATCATCGTTGCCGCAACCAGCAAAAAAGCCGGATACGCCAGAGCTCCGCGTAATTTCCTTGAAATTCCGACGCTCCGTTTCAAATAGGTGACGAATCGCGAAAGCACGTCATCCAGGGCTCCACTTTTTTCGCCGGCGAGGATCGACGCGGTGTAGATCTTCGGGAAGAGTCCTTGTGCCTCGAATGCTTCGGAAAGCGGAACGCCGCTCTTGATCTTTTCCTCGACATCTATGAGCACAGCACGGAGGTTTGCCGACGCCGTGCGGGTCTTGAGCAGTCCGATCGCCTGCAGAACCGGGATGCCGGCACGAAGAAGGGCCGAAAACTGCTGATTAAACAACAGAAAATCAGCCTGCTTGACCTTACCTTTGGAACTACCGCCAAGCGACAACATCGCCGACAGACCCTCTTCAGCACTGCCTATCTTAAAGACCTTAAAGCCCTCTTCTTCGAGCCGTCGGCGCGCGTCGTCAGCCGCATTCGCCTCGACGACGCGGGTCACTATTTCGCCCGACGGCGTTCCTAACCTGCAAACAAATTCAGCCATAGATCGAGAAGTATGATCCCTGTGGGATCAGCAGCTTAAGGCCGGCACGTCAAAATTATCACAAAGGTACTAAATCCGATACCGGAACGTGTCCGAATTATAACACGCCGGCTTTTGGCAAATGTTGCGTCGAAACAGGTTTTGTCGCTTTTTTTGCTTGAGCGAAAACAACCAAACTATTTCACGCATCATCATAGATTTATCTTGTGATAGGTGCATTATTTTCATACGATATAGGGAATTTTCCGGGTCATATATGTCTCAAAGATTGATTTTCGGGCCAAGTCGATATTCGCGGCATATATGTGCCTCGATCATTTTGTCGGTCGTGTTCGCGGCGGCGTACTCGGCCGCGGGACAAGAAGCACCTCGGCCGACACCGACGCCGCAAGCGATTGACGACCGTAACGACGCTCCGGTCCGGGTAAAGACCGACCTTGTAACGCTCACGTTGACGGTGACCGACCTCTACGGCCGCTACGTTTCAGGCTTGAACAAGAATGCGTTTACAATCAACGACAACGGCCAGGACCAAGAGATCACATTTTTCAGCGACAGCGACGCCCCGGTGTCGATCGGTATTCTGTTTGACGTATCGGGGTCGATGAGCGGGCAAAAGATCGCCAAAGCCCGCAAGGCACTTTCACGATTTATCAACACGAGCCATCCGAACGACGAGTATTTCCTTATAGCCTTTAACAATCGAGCCCAACTGCTGCTAGACCGCTCGCGTGACGGCGATGCGGTGCTCAAAAAACTCACGCTTGTCGAACCGCGGCAAAACACCGCGCTCTATGATGCCGTTTATCTCGGCACCGAACGCGTAACTCGCGGCACACACCAAAAGCGCGCCATGCTCATCATAAGTGACGGACAGGATAATGCGTCGAGATACAATTTTGGCGAGGTCCGCCGGCTAATGAAGGAATCAGACGTGGTGACATACACCGTCGGTATCATGGACGGGCGCGACGCGACGAGCATGCTGGGAATGCAAGGCCAGTCATTTCTGGATGAACTCAGCTCGGTGACCGGAGGAAAATCATTCTACCCGCAGTCAGACGTCGAGATGGACGAGATCTTTGAAAGGATCGCTCTGGAATTACGTCACCAATATTCGATCGGTTACACGCCTAAGGATTTCGAACCGAACGGAAAATGGCGTAAAGTCAAAACTAAGGTCAAACCTCCCAGAGGTTTGCCGCGTCTAACCGTCCGCGCACGCGAAGGTTACTACGCGACGCCGAATACAAATTAGATCGCCCGTAACGCAGATCGTCACGATGAAACATAAAATTGCCCTCTTTGGTCTCACGATTGCCGGTATTTGCATTGTTTGGGGAAGTTCGGCCGCGGGTCCGGCCTCAGCCGGAAATTCGCCGTTACCGACGCCCACGCCGACACCCGTTACCGTCACCGCAAAACCAACGCCGACACCGACGCCCTTTGACGATCCGAACGAGGTCATCAAGGTCGACACGGAACTCGTTAACCTGAATGTCCGTGTCGTCGATCGCAACAACAGACCTATAAATGACCTCCAGCAAAAGGACTTTAAGATCTACGAAGACAACAATCTTCAGGTAATAGACTTTTTCTCGCGGTCTGAGGTTCCGACGAATTATGCTCTCGTCATCGACAATTCGGGCAGTTTGCGTCCGCAGCTTGAAAAGGTCATCGAAGCCGGCAAGATACTGATCAATACGAATAAACCGGAGGATGAGACCACGATCGTCAGATTTGTCGGCCGCGACAAGATCAGCATCGAACAGCCGTTTACAACGAACAAGTCCGATTTGATGGATGCTCTCGATAATCTATACATCGAAGGCGGCCAGACGGCGATCATCGACGCGGTTTACCTGGCCGTAGAAAATGTGGACGATTACGAGAAATCAAAGTCGCAGAATGATCGAAAACGGCGTGCACTTGTCCTGGTGACCGACGGCGAAGACCGCGACAGTTATTACAGCGAAAAGCAGCTTTTCGAGCTTCTGCGTGAGTCCGAGGTTCAGATCTACGTCATCGGATTCGTCGGCGATCTGAGCTCTGAGGGCGGCTTTATCGGCAAGAGCCCGCAAGGAAAGGCCAAGGCATTTCTGGAAAGAATGGCGGGCGAAACCGGCGGCAAGGCCTACTTCCCCGGTTCGGTCGGCGAATTGCCGGCTCTCGCAAAGGATATTTCCAACGAACTACGAACGCAGTATTCGATCGGGTACATTCCGTCGAACGACGCAAAGGATGGTTCATTCAGGAATATCAAGGTCGTCGTGGAGGACGGCCCGAATAAACAAAAGCGGATCGCGGTAACCCGTACCGGCCGCGTAGCGGAGGGTTCGACGCCGACGCTGCAGAAACCGGTCCAGGCCCCGAAACCGAACTGAACATTGTCGATCAAAAAATCAAAGGCGAGTTGCTTATAAGCAACTCGCCTTTTCTCCATAAGTACTCTGAGCGTCAGGCTTCCGGAACCGAACCTGAGATCTTTTTCCGTGTCGTCTCGCCGGTATAAAGCACAGGGATACCGTCATCGACCTCGTCATGCGGACGCGGAATGACGTGTACTGCCGTGACCGTACCGATCCGACGGGCAGCCGCGGCACCGGCATCGACGGCGGCCTTGACGGCCCCGACCTCACCGCGGACGATCGCGGTCACAAGTCCCGCATCGATCTTTTCGTATCCGACCAGCTTTACATTGGCAGATTTGACCAT
>CALDGX010000026.1 GCA_937941715.1 uncultured Chloracidobacterium sp.
CACGGCGAGTATTTTATGACAAACGTTACGGCGTTCGACGTTGCTGCCAGAATGAGATACAAGGGATTGAGCCTGGAGCAGGCGGCAAAAGAGTCGATCGACCATTTGACCAGCCTCGAGGGCGAAGGCGGTATGATCGCTGTTGATCCGCAAGGCAATATCGCCATGCCGTTCAACTCTGAGGGGATGTATCGCGGTTCAGTAAACTCAAATGGCGAACTGATGATCGCGATTTACAATGACTAAAGAAAAGGCCCTCATTCGAGGGCCTTTGGCTAAATAAATTGAACGGATCACTTTGGCACTATCCTAAGTGACGAGATCTTGTCGTTCCATCCGTTTGAGACCAAGGTCTTGATGGTCGCCGGTCCGGTTACAGTCCACGAACCACCCTTGTAGTTAATATCCTTGTAAACCACGAGCTTCAATTCACTGCCCACCTTGAAAGAGGAGATACGGTCATTCCAGTTCGGAGTTCCTAATCCCCCGGTGTTGTAGCTTCTGAGATCCGGGATATCCCTGATTCCGTCCCAGCGGATGTAATTTCCAGCATAATTGATGTCTTCGTAAACAAAGACCTGATTCGAGGTCCGTCCTGAAACAGTAACGACCCCGATCAAAAATGCTCCGACAACAACCAAAATTGGTAATAACTTCATCATGGTCTTGTCCTCCAAAACAAAAAGTCGAGACGGACGACGGCTCGTGGCCATGATGATCAGAATTCAAAGAGCAACTGGCTCACAAACCGTTCGCCCCAACTTCAGACTACGCCCTACCATAGTGGGAGTCAATCCAAAATTCCCAGGTACCGGCACGTGATAAGCAATTCAAACACTGCTATTGTGACAACTTCTCATTAAAAAGATCTCGATATTCCTGGACGTAAGAAATGTCCTTTGGCACGAGATCCGCAAGCGTGACCACCAGTTCGCCCTTTCTTCCGTGTTTGATCGCATGGTGGATGGCCGTTCGGCCGTCCGGAATGATTCGTACGGTCGGCGAATTTGAACTTTGGGCAATTCCCTCCTGCAGCAGCCGGTGCAGATCTTCCGGTTGGCGGCCGCGAAGGTAATTGCCCGTTCGGATCACGATCCTGTCGAATGTATCTGCCGCGATCTTGCCAAACTCGCGAATGTCATCGTCGCGGCGGTCGCCGGTGCCGTTTAGGACGACCGTTCGGTATTTATTGGGCAATTTCAGGACAAAGTCAGCCAAACCTCTCAATCCGGCGGGGTTATGTGCATAATCCATCAGCACCGTCACGTCGCCGACTTCGACAAAATTAAGGCGTCCCGGCGTTTGAGCGGTTCCGGCATTGAATGTCGTCAGGCCTACTCGCAGGTCCTCAAGCGAAACCCCGTGCACAAAACACGCGAGCGTCGCGGCCAGCACGTTTTGGATCATAAACTCGGCACGGCCGCCGTATGTCAGCGGAATATTGACCACCTTCTCAACTCGGACCTTCCATTTACCCTTGAGGATCGTCACGTAGCCGTTTTCGTACACGCAGGAAACGCGCCCACGTTCGGCACGACGCTTGATATTCGGATGATTTTCGTCCATCGAAAAACAAACGACCTTGCCGTCGACCATCTCCTTCATGGCGTAAACAAGTTCATCCTCGGCATTGAGAACCGCGTAACCCTTTTTCGACACCGCACGCGGCACCACTGACTTAACGCGGGCGAGGTCCTCGAGGGTATTGACATCTTTCAAGCCCAGATGATCGGCCGCCACATTCATCACGACACCAATGTCGCAATAATCAAACCCGAGCCCCGAACGAATGATGCCGCCGCGGGCCGTTTCGAGCACCGCGACGTCGACCGTCGGGTCCTTCAGCACGAGTTGGGCTGAAACGGGCCCCGTATTGTCGCCGGCAACGATCTGCTGGTTGCCGATATATGTGCCGTCCGTCGTCGTAAATCCGACGGTATGACCGCTGTTTTTAAGGATGTGGGCGATCAACCGCGTCGTGGTCGTCTTGCCGTTGGTGCCCGTGATCGAAAATATCGGTATCCTCGCCGGCGTGCCCGGCGGAAAGAGCATGTCGATCACGTGCTCGGCGACGTTTCGGCCGATGCCCTCGCTCGGGGCGAGGTGCATCCTGAATCCGGGCGCGGCGTTCACCTCAATAATTCCGCCGCCATTCTCACGCAGCGGCTCGCTGACATTCGGCGCAATGACGTCAACACCGGCAACGTCCAGCCCGATGATCCTCGCGATACGCTCAAACAAAAAGACGTTTTCCGGATGCACTTCATCCGTGCAGTCAATGGCTGTACCGCCGGTCGAAATATTGGCGGTCGTCTTGAGATGCAGTACCTCGCCCTTCGGCAAAACACTGTCGATCTCGTATCCGGCCTTGCGGATGCATCGCAGCGTCTGGCCGTCAACATCGATCTGGGTCAGCACGTTCTCATGACCGTAACCGCGACGCGGATCCTCGTTCGTCTTGTCGATCAGAGCCTGGATCGTCGATTTGCCGTTGCCGACGACATGGGCCGGCACACGCTCGGCGACCGCGATGAGCCTGTTATTCACCACGAGAGCTCTAAAATCAGAGCCGATAAGCTGCTTTTCGACGATTATGTACCGTGAATATTCCTTGGCTTTTTCGAACGCGATCCGAGCGTCCTCCAATGTGTTGATGCCGACGGTAGCCCCCTTACCATGATTGCCGTCAAGCGGCTTGATCACCACCGGGAATCCGACACTGTCGAGCGTGTCCTCGAGGTCGTCAATATCGCGTATCCTGTAGCCCTTCGGCACCGGAACGCCCATATCGCCCAGCAGCTTTTTAGTTGCGTGTTTGTTGCCGGCTATATCGACCGAGATCATATTGGTATTGACCGTGGTCGTCGCCTGGATTCGCTTCTGATAGACCCCGTATCCCAGTTGCACGAGCGACTGATCGTTCAGGCGTATGTATGGAATATCGCGGTTTACGGCTTCCTCGACCAGTGAACCGGTCGAAGGGCCAAAACGCACGTCCTCGCGGATCTCGCGCATCTCCTGGATCTCTTTCGCGAGTTCGTCTTTGATCTCCTGTGAGGGTCGTCCCTCTGCGATATCCAGAAACAGCCTTACCGCCGCACGCCCCGCGTATCTCCCGACTTCTTCTTCAAGATAGCTAAAGACGACATTGTAGATACCCTTATCGTCAGTTTCGCGGGTGCGCCCGTAACCTGTATCCATTCCCGCAAGCGTCTGGAGCTCCAGGGCGAAATGCTCGATCACATGGCCGGCCCAGGTCCCCTCTTCGACACGCCTCAAAAATCCGCCTTCTTCCTGATAACTGCACCCGTGGGTCGCGATCGACGGGAGAACATCTTTCAGTCGATCGTAAAAACCGTCGATCTTGTCGGTCGGCTTTTCTTCATAGTCCGCGATGTCCAATCGCATGATGATGAGTTTTTTCCAATATCCGCTCCAATAATTGGGGCCGCGAAGTGTACGGATCTCAAGTATTTCCATAGGTGTTAACGAACGCTGAC
>CALDGX010000027.1 GCA_937941715.1 uncultured Chloracidobacterium sp.
GTTTGACTTGCGGCCCGTGAAGAAATTATCGAGGCAGATGACCTCGTTGCCTTCGCCTAAAAGGCGTTCGCACAGGTGAGAACCAATAAATCCGGCACCGCCGGTGACAAGAATGCGCATCGTAAGTTCTGAATTATAGGGAAATTCGCTATCGAGATTATCTGTTAAACGACCGCATTTTTCAATGTATCGTCGGAATATCTGCGATGAAACGAAAGTGCCGGTATATGCGTAGAATAAGGTAGCAAACATAATCTGTTCGGTCTTCGGCGACTATGAGATCGCAGTGGCCATTCGCTATAAACATATTTGGAGGAGTTGATGAGAACATTTAGATCTGTAATGAGCATCGCATTGGTCGCGAGCCTTTCACTGCCGACGTTCGCATTTTCGTTTACCGAGACAAAAGCCGCTCCGGCTGATATCGATAAGATCCGCGACGAAGGTATGAATCGTTCGCATGCAATGGCGACGATGAAATACCTGAGCGACGTCATTGGCGCTCGTTTGACGAATTCGCCGTCGCAGCGTCGTGCCAACAAGTGGACAAAGGAGCAGCTTGAAAAATGGGGCATGAAAAATGCTATCGTCGATCCTTGGGGCGAATTTGGAAAGGGCTGGGAACTCAAGCGATTCAACGCAACGGCAATGGTCGGCGACGAATTCATCGCGTTCCGTTCCTATCCAAAAGCATGGTCGCCTTCGACCAACGGGATCGTAACGTCGAACGTTGTTTTCGTCGATGCCACTGACGAAGCAGGCCTCGAAAAATACAAGGGCAAACTCAAGGGGGCGATCGTATTCGCGGCTCCTGAGCGTCCGGTAGAGCCTGGATTTAAGCCGATCGCAACTCGCGTTTCGGATGATGATCTCAAGAAAATGGAAGACGCTAAACCAGCCGATAGCAATGCAATGGGCGGACGGGGCGGCGGCCAGGCCAATCCGTTTGCTGCTCGTAAACAGCGATTTTACTTCGAAGAGGGCGTCGCTGTTCTCATCGAACCAAGTTCTGGCACCGATTCGGGAACGATCCGCGTGATGGGTGCCAGCCCTGTTCCTTCGGCACCGCAGGCAGGTCCGCCAAATCCGTTCGGCGGAATGCGTGTGTATTCGAAAGGAGCTCCCGCGACAATTCCGCAGCTTGTTGCTGAGACCGAGCAGTACAACCGCATCATGCGCCTCATAAAGCAGGGTATCGCGGTTAAAATGACAGTCGACGTCGAAGCGAAATTTTACGAAGACGACACGCAGGGTTACAACACGATCGCCGAGATTCCGGGTACTGACCTCAAGGACGAAGTCGTAATGGTCGGCGGACACCTCGATTCATGGCATTCGGGCAACGGTTCGACCGACAATGGTGCGGGCGTGACGGTAGCTATGGAGGCGATGCGTATCATTGCCGCCAGCGGCCTTAAACCTCGCCGCACGATCAAGATCGGTCTTTGGACCGGGGAAGAGCAAGGTTTGCTAGGCTCACGTGGTTATGTCGCGAAGAATCTGGCCACGCTTGGAGATGGGTCGGACAATGCGGCATTTGCTGCAATGGCAGGTGGACCGCGTTCGATCAACAAAAAAGCAGGCTACGATAAGTTCGCTGCTTACTATAACTTAGACAATGGCACAGGCCAGATCCGCGGTATAAATATGCAAGGAAATGAGCAGTTGCGTCCCATGTTCAAAGAATGGCTCGCACCGTTCAAAGACATCGCAGCTTCGACCGTTTCGGTCAATTCTGTGGGCGGAACCGACCATTTGGCGTTTGACGCAGTCGGCTTGCCGGGCTTTCAGTTCATCCAAGATCCGATCGAATACGGTGGCCGCACCTGGCACACGACCCAGGACGTTGCCGACCGTACGCTAGAAGAAGACCTCAAGCGTTCGGCAGTGATCATGGCGACATTCGCTTATCAATCGGCGATGACCGATGATAAGTTGCCGCGTAAACCGGCGGCCGGCGGATTCGCATTTACCTCGACCAACGGCGATTTTGATCTGTTCGCAATGGTTGATGAAGCCGAGTTTCGACGACTCGGTTATGCAAACCAAGTGTGCGGCCATGACATCGATCCGAGTGAGATACCGACGGAATTCCCTCGATACCTTACCATCTCGCGTGACCTTCACGATCACGCTGAGTAGCATTGGATGATCGAAAAGTAAAAGGCCTCGGCATTGTGTCCGAGGCCTTTTTGTTATTTGAGGTGCTTTTCAAAAAAAGCCAGTATTCTTTCGTATTCGTCGGTCCAGCTTTCGGGCCTGACAAAGCCGTGGT
>CALDGX010000028.1 GCA_937941715.1 uncultured Chloracidobacterium sp.
CAGATTCCGGATTCGCTGCCGAAAGCAGCCTCGAAAGGCTGTTGTAAGTGAATGTTCGAGTTTGTGCACCTTGATTCACCGTCGTCAGGTTATTCAGAGTGTCGTAAGCATAACTCGTCACGTAGCCGTAAGCGATGCTCGTGTTCGGAAACGTGACCGAGGACGTTGAAGCATCGGACGCGGCCATTATCTCGTAAACATCAGTGAGTTGCCCCAGAGCATTCGTCTTGCTGGTCCGTTGCTTACCGGCTTGGTCGGTCACGAGCGTTCTGTTTGCATCAATATCAGTGCTCACGACGCCCGTTGAGTTCGTCGTGCTTCCAACCGTCGGAACTGTCGTGCCCGAATACGTGGTCGTGTCGCTGTGTCGTCCTGTTTTTGACGAATACGATAATGTCCAACCCATTGTCGTCTCCGCCGAAGCCGCCGCCAACGAGCTTGCCCGATATGGATTTGACACCAGCGAATAGCTTCCGAGGCTGTTTTCCGGGTCGGTTGTTACGCTAGGCGTCGGGTCGTTGATGCCGTACCGCGTTTGCACCTTTACACCATCCGTCTCATTCGTTGCGGATTGCGTGGCCGCATCCTCCAACGTCTTTGTCAGGCGCACTCGTCCGAGCTGATCGTAGAACTGAGTTGCGACCTTTTGCCCGTCGCCCTTGTATTCAAGATCGGACTTAACGACAACAAATCTATCCGTATCGTGATACTCAGTGATCTTCCAAGATTCGAGATCGGTCCCGAGTGCCGTGACCGCCTTTATCGGACGCCCGATGTTGTCGTATTCTGTCGCGTTCGTTATGTCGTTGTCTTCGTCGGTCGTTGGACTAGCCAGACTACTGAAAAGTGTATGAATTACCCGAGATGAGCGATCACGGGCAAGAATCGCAATAAAGAAGGCCTGGCACCGATTTCTCTTCTTCATAGATGACACCGACTTTTCCGTTTCTATCAGCAGCGTGGCACGGTCATTTTTCGCTATCGTATATCTCAAACATCTGATACGTCCCTTCGGCATTGGCAGGATGAAAAGTAATTGAATATTGTTTTAGGAGTTTTCGATGCTTACGTTTACTTTTTGATTGTACGATTGGATCCGTCACATCAACTACCCATTCACTGTCCATTTGGGATGCGACAATAGATGGAAAAACCAATCGATATTTGAGAAAAGATATCTCAAGATCAAACAAATCTGATTTCGACATTTTCGCTGGCACCATAAAAGCGCCGTCATTCGTTTTTAGGTCGTAAACCTTTCTTTTAGAACTCGGTTCAAAAAGTGTTGCATCAAAATGAGCAACCGAAACTGACTTTCCGTTTACCTTAAAAAGGACTTTCACTTCCGAGGTCTGGCCAAAGGCGCCCGAGCAAAATATGACAAAGACGCAACTGACTAGCCAGCACGAGTGAATTATTTTTCTAGTAAACATATTCAATTATCTCCCTGCATTCAAAAAGCCTTTTAACGACATGGAGCCAAGTGTGCCTGTTCCATTATAGAAATAGACCCTCTGCCCGCCGTTCGGCCTTTGATTATCGATGTTCGTACCAACCATCTTCGACCCGGCGGCCACTACGAGGCTGTAGCCCAACTGCGTAGCCCGGCTTGACGACTGCGCGTTGGTCTTATCAATCGTAGAGGGTGATTGCTCAAACCCCTTTATAATCACAGATGGTTTGCCGCCGACCAAAGACGCGACTTCTTTTGTTCCCGCCGGATGTACATGATAATCCGTGAGCGGGATTGTACTGGTAGCCTTTGCGATCAACGTTGGATCCGCAGCGTCACGCGTGTTAATTGAGGCTCCGCCATTTAGGCCCGGTGTACCAATAGGGCCCGGCTTTGCCGGCACGGCTAATTGCCCGCTCGCCGTTTCGACCACTTGTCCACCAGTCTCTTGCATGCCCCCAAGTTTTTTAGCCTCGTTTACGGCATCGACCCCTATCGACTTCCGAATTGCTGCGTCCAGTAACTCGAGCTCTGAGGCAATATGGCTGTGAGCAGTGGTTGTCAAGTTTTTCGAATTTCTTCTTACGGTATCCTGATCCTTCTCATCAGCAACAAAATAGAGTTTCGAATCATTAACCCCGTCACTTCCAATCTTCTTCCCGTCTTCGTCCACATAATCGCCAGGAACCATACCTGTAGGATCAGCAAAACGTAGTGGATTATTGTATGAGTAGGTATACCTATTCCAACTCTGAGGTCGAACACTATTGGCACTTGCTTGAAGCGGGTCTGGACTTGAAAACCGACCAAAAAACGAATCAAAATATCTAGCCTGCGCGAAATCGAGGTCCGACTCGCCGTCGCGTTCATAGCCGGTAAATTGTTGCCTCACGTTGTCGTCCATGTAGCTTATGCCAGAAGTGCGTTGGGAAGTGGCGATCTCTTCACCGAAAGGGTGGTAATCGTGGCGGGCGGTGACGGCTCCGGTGACGTCGGTGTTGATTCGTGGGGTGCCGAGGTTGTCTTGGGTTAGGTATTGGACTTTGGCGTTTGTTGAACTTTGAACGATTGTCGAGTATTCCCCAATCAACTTTGCGCTGGCATCATAGACAAATATCGTCGTCTCGCCTGTCGAAGGTACCACTTTCTTGACACGTTTCCCATCGCCGTCGAAAAAGTAAGTTCCGATGCTGGAATTGCTTGAGTTCTTGACTTCGATTTGCTTATTCTCCGCGTCGTAAATGAAACTACGGCCGTCAGGGTCGCCAGTAGTATTTCCCGCCGAATCATGTGTCCAGCCTGTTGAGGTCAGCCGAT
>CALDGX010000029.1 GCA_937941715.1 uncultured Chloracidobacterium sp.
CTTGATATGAAAACGGCCTGTGAATGTCCGCGAAAAGTGCCAAAGTGAGATCGAACGAGAATCGTCAAATCGAACGCCAGACCCCATTTTCTAAAATAAATGTCTTGGAGGTTGATCACTTTCGTTGGGCTGTTGGTTGCGTTCGTAGCGATGGGTACTGGGTACGGACAAGCACCGGGTCGTGTATACCAAATAAGCGGACGTGTTGTTGATGTGAGTGGTCGTCCGGTTGAGGGGGCCGAGGTTACCGTTTCCCCGTTCTATGACCGTTCATCAAAGGTGTTTGATCTGCTTGAAGAATCAACGGTAACTGATGCAAACGGCAGATTTTCTATTTCCAAACGAATCGGTGCCGGCGCACGCCTATATCTCTACACAGCTCTGTCTGCGACGGGTGAGTATCTGATCTCACCGCCGTTCAGTTTCTCGAATGCACGCGACAGACGTTTGCTCGGGAAACTGTTTGTAACTCGGGAAAGGAGCGAAATCGAGCTTAGAGATGTCCCCGTCCAATTTCATTTTGGCGACGTGAGATTAAAGGTCACGAATAATGGAAGGTCGTTGACCGAAGCGGATTGGAAGAAACTCTGGATCGTGTTGAGCAATGACCGGAGGGTTGTACTCTATCAGCAAAGCATAGGGCCGGTCATCAAGCAGCCGGAGATAGATATTCCCGCCTCGACCGCCAATTATGCCCTGCCTGAAGGGACGTATCGAATCGAATTCCGAACTTTCGATGAAGCGAAGGTGCCATTAGCGATCGGCCGTCGGGCATTGGGGGCGACTCAGCTTTTTACGATAAGGCGAAACCAGACGTTAGATCTAACGGTCGATCTAAGATTGGAATAGCCCGAACGGGATCGGGTCAGGCACTGCGATTAGATCGGAAATTCCGATCCATGGCGGGCGTGATACTGAATGGCAGCGGGATAGTTTTAACGCAAAGTACGCGAAGGACGCGGAGAAAAGTGAGAATCGAAAAGCCGATTGTCTTTTCGGCGAAAGAGGTTTGGCCGCCGTGAATGCCGACGGAACGCGGTTGTCGGTTGGACTTTGAAAACAGTCCGGATCGCGAGAGTAAACAGAAAAAGAGAGGTGTTGCGGGTGCACACCTCTCTTTCGTAATTTACGGCTTGTCCCGAAGTTAGCCCTTTCGGAGCTCGGTCAGGACCTGCTTGGCGACGGCTTTCAGCGTGTCGAAAACGCCGGTGCCGTTCGTTGCGACGGCTTCAAAGACCGGTTCGCCCTTGCGGACGAGTTCCTGCGAAAGCTCTTCGATCGGCGTGACATTAGGCAGGTCGCGTTTATTCAACTGCAGGACGTACGGTATCTGGGCAAGGTCGTAACCCTGCGAGCCGAGATTTTCTTCGAGGTTATAGAGCGACTCGATATTGGCGTCCATTCGCTCATCCTGGCTGTCCGCGACAAAAACGACGCCGTCGACGCCTTTCAGGATCAGCTTGCGCGACGCGTCGTAATAAACCTGGCCGGGCACGGTGTAGAGGTGAAATCGCGTCTTAAATCCGCGGACCGTACCGAGTTCGAGCGGCATAAAATCAAAGAACAGCGTACGATCGGTCTCGGTCGCGAGGCTGATGAGCTTACCCTTGGCCTGCGGAGCGGTCGAATCGTAGATGTACTGCAGGTTGGTCGTCTTGCCGCACAGTCCGGGCCCGTAATAGACGATCTTGCAATTGATCTCGCGTGATGCGTAATTGATAAAGGTCATAGGTGGTAACCGAATCTAACTAAATAAGCTGTCAATATCCTCGTCGGTGATCTCCGAGAAAAATGAGTTCTGATTGAGGCGATAGTTCGCCGAGTCGCGGGTCGCTTCTTCCAGCAGTGCGGCGACCTCAAAGCTTGCACGCTTGGTACGGATCTTGACGAGCCCAAGCGTCGAACGCTCGTCAAATACTATCACAAGCAAACTGCGCCCGATGACACTTATATAAATGCTCTCGTGTTCGCCCTCATGCACCACGGCCGGGAACGTGTCTTCGCCGATGAGCTTGGCCATGCTGCTCGTCGCGGCGACATTGCCCGCTGCCAAACTGGAAAAACTAGTGGTGTCCATATCGCCGATATCGCCGTGGAAAGCGATCGGCTGGCCATCGCGATCGACCAGAAATACGACCCTTGCGGCGCACTCGACACAGAGCCTCGCCAAGATGATCTTGATCCGATGGAATTGGTGTTCTTGTATTATGAAGGGCGTTTCTGCCATCTGGTTTGTCTGCCCGAGGGCACGACCGAGGGTTTAGATAGTTACAGTGAATTGTATTTTGACTATGCGGATGGGCGCCAAACGGCACTCCATATACGTAAATCTAGCACAATCAGACGGCCTGCGACAAGAGATTTTTTGGGAAACGGCACTCCGATCCGAGTGTACAAATAGCGGCGGAGCGGTGTGCTCCATAAGAAAGATTGATACGAGGTAGAAAAGAATGATAATATTAGGGTCGTCGGCACTCTCGCCGGCCCCCTTTGTATTCAAGCTGTTTTCAGGACCTGACGTGCCTTCCAATGCCGGGACCGGATCCCGATCCAGATGAAGCATCATATATTTTCAGACAATTCGGCCGGACTAAAGTTTGTCGCGATCGGCGGCGGCAATGGATTGTCAACGCTGCTCTCGGGACTGAAGAGGTTTGTGGACGCAGGGTCGGCCGAACCCGTCTGGATCGAAAATCTCTCGGCCATCGTCGCCGTATCGGACGACGGCGGCAGTTCAGGCCGCATCCGCGATGAACTGCAAATGCTGCCGCCCGGCGACATCCGCAACTGTATGGTCGCCCTGAGCGAAGATTCACAGACGCTGTCGCGGTTATTCAAGCACCGCTTTCGCGGAGACGGCGATCTCGGTGGACATAGTTTCGGCAATCTGTTTCTGGCGGCACTGACCGAGGTCACCGGTGATTTTGCCGAGGCGGTCAAGCTGTCCTCAGAGATCCTGGCAAGTAAAGGGCATATTTACCCGGCGACGGTCGCTGACGTGCGGTTGGCGGCCGAACTAAAGGACGGCAAGACCGTCCGAGGCGAGACCAAGATCGGCCACGTCGGCCCGATGATCAAGCGATTATTCCTCGAGCCCGCGGATTGTCAGCCGCTGCCCGAAGCTCTGGCGGCGATCGCCGCGGCGGACGTCATCACGGTCGGCCCCGGTTCGCTATTTACAAGCCTGATCCCGCCAATATTGGTCGAAGGCGTCAGTAAGGCCATCGCGGCATCGAATGCCGTGAAGATATTTATCTGCAATCTAATGACGCAGCCCGGTGAGACGGACGGGCTGTCGTCGCGGTCGCACCTCGAACTCGTCCGGCAATACGCGCCCGAGATCGACTTTGACTACGTGATCGTAAACGATCATCCGATCAGCGAAAAGCAGTTGGAAAAATACGCGAACGAGGGTGCCGAACAGATCGGTGTCCACGGTTCGATCTCGCCGAAAACTATTGAAGGGGCCGAGATCGTTTATGGTAATCTGTTGGACGACGGCGAAATGGTCCGGCATGATCCGGAGCGGTTGGCCCAGGTAGTGTTGTTGTGTGCCATTCAGCCCCGTGAGGCGGCGGTCGCCCGGTAAAGTGCATCTCGGAACTCTGACCATTCTAAAGTGAATAACGACCTAAATATCCTAATTCTGGCGGCCGGGCTCGGTACGCGAATGAAATCGAATTTGGCCAAGGTCCTGCACCGTCTGGACGGTAGGCCATTGATCAGCCACGTGTGCCGAACGGCCGCGGAACTTGGGCCGAAAAAGATCTATACGGTTATCGGCCATCAGGGCGATGACGTAAGGGCGGCCGTGCTTGCCGAACTCGACGGATCGATAGCCGAATTTGCATGGCAAAGACAGATGCTGGGCACCGGCGACGCCGTGAATTCGGCCCGCGAGATGCTTGAGGACAGCGACTCGACGCTGTTGGTGCTTTCCGGCGATGTGCCAATGATCAGACGGTCCACACTCGAAGCGATCGTCCGGCTTCATAACGACCATCACGGCCGTCGGGCGGCCTGCACGATCCTGACGGTCAAATTACCCGATCCGACGGGTTACGGACGCGTGATCCGCGACGAAATTGGGACATTTGACCGCATCGTCGAGCAAAAGGACGCAACGTCCGATGAACTTGCCATAAACGAGATCAACTCGGGCATATATTGCTTTGATACGCGCAAGCTGTTTGCCGCACTGTCGAAGGTCGGCAATTCGAACGCGCAGGGTGAATATTACCTTACGGACGTGCCGCAGATACTGTGCTCGGCGGGCGAAGACATTGCGATATATCTTCACGACGATCCGGCTGAGATCGAGGGTGTAAATGACCGCCGGCAATTGGCCGCGATGGAAAACGTGATCCGGAGCCGAACCGTTGAAAGGCTGATGCTGGAAAGCGGCGTAAGTTTCACCGATCCGGCCGCCGCGTATGTCAGCGCCGAGGCGGCGGTCGGACGCGACACCGTCATTTATCAAAATGTGAGCATTGAGGGACGGACGGTCATCGGCGAGAATTGCGTCATACGGCCGGGCGTCAGGATCGTAAATTCGACAATCGGCGACGGTGTCGAGATAAAGGACAATTCGTTCATTACCGATTCGACCGTCGGCAATGGCTGCAGTGTCGGGCCGATGGCGCACCTTCGCGGCCATGCTGAAATGATCGAAGGCTCGAAGGTCGGCAACTTTGTCGAACTAAAGAAGACCAAACTCGGCCGCGGCTCAAAAGCCAGCCACCTGACCTATCTCGGCGACGCCACCATCGGCGAAAAGACCAACATCGGTGCCGGCACGATCACCTGTAACTACGACGGCAAGAACAAGCACTCAACAGTGATCGGCGACGGCGTCAAGATCGGCTCGGACACGATGCTCGTGGCACCGGTCACGGTCGGCGACGGCGCGGTGACTGGAGCGGGAAGTGTTGTTACAAAGGATGTCGAAGCTGGTCGACTGGTGGTCGGTGTTCCTGCAAAGGAAGTGAGATGAATATGATTAGGGCCCCACTATTCTTTCTAATAATCATTTCGTTATTCAGTGTTCTGAGGGCTCAGCAGCCCGTATACGGAATACTCATCGACAATACCGGCTCAATGCGAGTGCATTTTGAGCGGGAATTGTCATTTGCTAAGGAAATTGTCTCGCAGATACCCGAGGGAAGCCCAGTTTCACTTTTTAGATTTGAGACGGCGTCGGGAACTCCGGCTAATGCGGTACTTCAAGTCGTTTTGACTTGCAGTATCGATAAAACGGCCGTCAAGCGACAGATTGATAGTCTATATGTATTGGGTGGGCAAACGACCCTTATGGATGCAGCATATTCCTCAATTGAGGTGCTGACGGCTAAACCGGAAACTTGTGGAAATTACACTGAACGCAACCTGATATTGATATCGGACGGTGAGGATAGAACTAGTATGATCAAGTTCGAGGATCTTAAATCGAGTCTGAATAAGAGTCAGATAAGGGTTTCAGCCATTGGCTTGACCGGTCAGTTGGAGGGTAAGTCACGAAAATTAGCGAAAAACTTTTTGGAAAAGATAACTTCTGAAACCGGAGGAATCGTTGTCTTCCCTGAAAACGGTCAAAAGCCGATGGATGTAGTAAAACAGCTGCTCACGATAAATGTTCGTCCTTCAAAATAACTTATGTGCGGAATTGTCGGATACGTTGGAAATAAACAGGTTGTGCCGTTGATCATCGACGGTTTGCGTAAGCTCGAATATCGCGGGTACGACTCGGCCGGCATTGCGGTCGTTGATGACGAACATCATCTGAGTCTTCGGCGGGCCGAGGGCAAGCTGCGAAATCTCGAAGAAGCGATCCGGCTCAATCCGCTCGACGGCAATTACGGCATCGGGCACACGCGGTGGGCGACGCACGGGCGTCCGACCGAGGAAAATGCACACCCGCACCGCGACCAGTCGGGCAAGGTGGTCGTAGTTCACAACGGGATCATAGAAAACTATCTGACGCTGAAGGAGCGTCTTCAGGCCGCCGGGCACCAATTTTATACCGAGACCGACACCGAAGTGGTCGCTCATTTGATCGGACATTACGTTGACAACGAGGGCCTTGCATTGGAACCGGCCGTGCGAAAGACCGTCGCCGAACTGCGAGGGATATTTGCCCTGGCAATAATCTCCGTCGAGGAGCCCGACACGATTATCGCGGTTCGCGAAGGGCCGCCGGTCGTGATCGGAATGGGCGACGGCGAGTTCTTCGTCGCGTCCGACATCCCGCCGATCCTGGCACATACGCGAGACGTTTTCTTCCTCGGCGACCGCGAGATCGCGATCCTGACCAAAGATTCGGTCCGCGTGACGGATTTTGACGGAAATGTGGTCGAACCGGAACAGCAGCGGATAACCTGGGACCCTATCATGGCCGAAAAGGGCGGCTTTAAGCACTTTATGCTCAAGGAGATATATGAGCAGCCACGTGCGGTGCGTGATACCGTTCAGGGACGCGTTTCGCTCGATACCGGCAAGGTGTATCTCGAGCCGATGGACATTTCCGAAGACGAATTTCGCGCTCTGACCTCGATCAAGATCGCCGCTTGCGGCACGTCATGGCATGCCGGGCTTGCCGGCAAGTATATGCTCGAAAATCTGGCCCGCATCCCGGTCGATGTCGATTATGCGTCGGAGTTTCGCTATCGTGACCCGGTACTGTCCGAGACTGACCTGCTGATCGTCATTTCGCAGTCCGGCGAAACGGCGGACACGATCGCGGCGATGCGCGAGGCAAAATTGTCGGGCTGCAAGGTTTTGGCAGTATGTAACGTTCACGGATCGATGATCACGCGCGAGGCTGACGGAACGATCTTGACGCACGCGGGGCCTGAGATCGGGGTTGCCTCGACCAAGGCGTTCACGTCGCAGATGATCGCGCTTTACCTATTCGCTTTATACCTGGGCGAAGTTCGAGGCCAGATCGACGAGACCCGGGCCAAAAAACTGGCACAGGACCTGGCGGAACTGCCGTTAAAGATCGAACAGCTGTTGAACGACGCCGATTCGATCGAGGAACTTTCGAAAGAGTTTTTCCGCGTGCAGGATTTCCTCTACCTCGGCCGCGGTATTAATTTTCCGGTCGCGCTAGAAGGTGCACTGAAACTCAAGGAGATCAGCTACATCCACGCGGAGGGTTACCCGGCAGGCGAGATGAAGCACGGGCCGAACGCTCTGATCGACGAAAAATTGCCGGTCGTTGTCGTCAATACCAAAGAGGACGGCAATGCCGGCAGCGAACTTCGCTACGAGAAGACACACTCGAACATTGTCGAGGTGAAATCGCGCGACGGCATTATCATCTCGGTCCTGACCGAGGGCGATACGATGAGCAGCAAAGTCTCCAGCCACGTCATCGAGATCCCGGAGACCAGCGATCTGCTTGGCCCGATCCTGTCGATCGTGCCGCTTCAACTTCTCAGTTATCACATCGCGGTCCGTCGGGGCTGCGACGTCGACCAACCGAGGAACCTGGCGAAATCGGTGACGGTGGAATAATGGAGAGCGGACACTCTTGTCCGCATCGCCGCTCGCGGCGAGATCTGTTTGAGAAATGAGCGCGTCAATAACCTTGTCGAGCGTTGAATTACTGGCGATCTTCGCGTTGACGCTACGCTCATGCACAGGAGTGTCCGCTCTCGGTGTTTTCTTTAGGCTTTAGCCCAATTTTGCAAAAAGGTTGGGCCAAGGCCTGATTTTTTATTAAGACTGCTTTCATTTCAAACCTCCGACTATCAGAATGACAAGAAACGGGGGCTTCAAGCGATATTGCGATTCGTTGACCATTCGGTTTGTGATATCTCGCCGGAGCAGCAAGTATCACTCATCTATCAAAGATCGACGGGCTCGATCAGGCAAGCCGTGACCGCTCTGCGGGTTAGTGAGCGATCAGATCGATGTTGTTCAGCTCGTCGTATGCTGTAAGAACCTGGGGCGAGAATGTGAATCGTTTGGACCGTGCCGATACGATGTATGTCGATCCGGGCAGGAGTCCGTCGACACTGAAGTTGCCGAAGCTATTCGTGAGGGTTGAGATCGCCGTGCCATCCGAACCCGTCACTGTGATCAGGGCCCCTGAGACAGGTGAGCCCAATGAGGTGACCGCTCGGCCGTACAGAGTCGCCGCGGCGGCCGTCGGAGCCTCCAGAAATGCGTACTGAAAAAACTCCGTGACTCCGCCGGATCCGCCCTGGAGGCCGCCGCTGGCGAGCCCCGAGGCCCGGATCAGAAGGTTCTGTCCTGTCGGAAGGTTGAGGCCGGTAAGGCTGAAGGAAGAGACGGCAGGAGAGGCAGGTGCCGTTTTCCGAGCGGACGAGGCAGGTCTTGCCGCTATCGAGCCGGAACCGAGAGCGGTCCACGTCAGCCCTCGATCGGTTGATAATTCAAATTTCGTCTGGCTCAGCTGCGGCCCACCACCGTCTCGGGTCCAGGAGATCGTCGTCTTAGTGACCGCCATACTTTGCAGGCTATAACTAGGGTTTGCGATCAGGGCCACGCGGCTGCGAGCGACGCCGCCGACTGTCGCGAAGTCGCCGCCGATCAGCACCTTGCCGTCCTCGCGCACCGTTGCCGCGTAAACCGTCGAATCGACATTCGGATCGAAGCCCGTATCCGATCCGCCCGAGTCGATACGTGCGAGGTGGTTACGCGTGATGGCGTTCACCTTGGTAAATGTACCGCCGAGTACGACGCTTCCATCGGACTGCCCCGAAAATGTCAGCACGGTGTTGTTAGCGCTGGCGTTATATGACGTCACGAGGCTGCCGTTGCTGTTGAGCAGCGCCAGACGAAATCGCGATTGGCCGCCGACATTGAGAAAATTGCCGCCGATCAGTATTCGTCCATCAGGATACCGAAGCGCGGCGTAAACTGTATTATCGATGGTCGTCGTAAATCCCGTATCGATAGAGTCGAACGCATTGACTTTCGCGAGGCGAGCGTTTGAGACCGTCATGGACGCAAATTTCCCACCGAAGATGAATCCGCCTTCGGGAAGAGGAACGATCGTTTCAACGGTATCGCTGATAGGTAGATCGGGACCAGCCGCCACCGCCCCGCTCGACGAAATGCGCGCAAGCCGGGCGCGGGGGGTGGAGTTGATGGAGGTAAAATCGCCGCCTATTAGAATGTTGCCATCCGGTTGTATCGCGATCGCGCGCACGGTGCTGTTCACGTCCGGCGCAAATGTCGGGTCAAGCGTACCGTCTGCGTTGATACGTGCAAAGTGGCCTCGCGGCGAACCGTTGATGCTCGTAAAATCTCCGCCGATCAGAATTCTGCCGTCCGGCTGAACTGCGACCGCGAGCACGGCGAAATTCGCATTCGGATTAAACGTGTTGTCAGGCGTCCCGTCTCTCGATATCCTCGCGAGCCGTGTCCTCGTCTGTCCTCCGATCGAGGTAAAATCGCCGCCGAGCAGCATTTTGCCGTCGGATTGGACCGCTGTTGCAAATACCGTGTCATCGGCGTTCGGGTCGGTATCTACGTCGACCGACCCGTCACGATCAAGGCGGGCAAGATTGAAACGTGATATCGAGTTTACTGCGTCGAATATGCCGCCAACGATGATCTTGCCGTCGGGCTGGGCGAGAACCGTTTTTGGAGTGCCGTTAATGTCCGTCGTTAACGTCGAATCAACAAGTCCATCGGATCTGATCCTCGCTATGCCCGGATGAGATTCCCCGCCGACAGTTGTAAAGGTGCCTCCGATCAGAATTTGACCGTCAGCCTGCACGTCGATCGAATCTACGATGTTGTCCGCGATATCAATATTTAGCGTACTATCGAGCGACCCGCCGACATTCAGCCGGGCCAACCTTTTACGGGACGTCCCCCCGACCGTCTGAAAATAGCCGCCGAGCAGCAATTTTCCGTCCGGCTGAAACTTCATCGTCTGCACCACATTGTCAGCTGAGAGGTTCGTCGACGAATTGTCGATCGACCCGTCAGCATTCAGACGCACAAGATACTGGTGGAGCACGCCGCCTACGGTAGCGAAATTTCCGCCGGCGTAGATCTTGCCGTCGGGGCCGATGGCTATTGACTGTACCGCCCCCGAACCCAAGTTGGCATTAAACGTTTCATCGATCCGGCCGTCGGGTTTCAATCGAGCGATGGCCCTCCTCGTAACGCCCCAAACGTTACTAAAATTACCGCCCACAAGGATCTTGCCGTCAGCCTGGACTGCAACGGCGTAAACGATATTGTTGATCTGCGATTCGAAAGAATGGTCGACCGAACCGTCAGCCTGCAGCAACGCGGCGCCGTACGTCAATTTGTTGTCGACCTGTGAAATAGAGCCGCCCACGACGATCCTGCCGTCATTCAGCAACGCGATATCATTTACGAATCCACCATGGAAGTCGGGCGCGAGCGGATCGGGCGTTCCGTCGTTGTACAACCGTGCAAGCCCGGAGCGGCCCTGACCTGCGATAGTGTTATATGCCCCGGCGACGATCAATTTCCCATCCGGCTGCCTCACGGCACATATAAAAGACCCGCTTGTGATCGGGGCATACCCATCAAGAGCAGACTGAGCACTGACCACCTGATTGGTGAAAAAAAATGCGGCTACGCAGGCCGCTAAGGCCAGTCGATTTAATACGATCATAAAAGTCCGAGTTTGAGTAAAGTAAATTAAATTCACAAAAGATGTCAAACTCCGGCAACAACCGAATGGCCCGACGGTTTCGCCCGACCGGAAACACGAAACGACGAGACCGTTGGAATCCAAACTCACAATACGTATGACGATTACCTCTTTGACAAGATCGCCGGAGGCGGATCGTTCGAAAAGCTGCGTGTAAGTAGTAGTGAGTTGCAAATCGTGACTTTAGGCAGGACGGTTGAACTACGGTTTTGGGTGAGAGAACTATTGGCCGACGACTTGTCGATCACTGCCGCTCGCGCGGGTTTCGTTAGGCTTCACTTCGGCGATAGCCTCATCAACCAGATTCTTCCTGCCTTTCAGAGCAGGCATACGGAACTTTGCGAGCCCCTTCTGCCGTGCGAGAGCCTACAGTTGGTTGGCTATCGACGTCCGCTCTTGCACAAGTGTCTGCCGGTAGTGCAGCAGGTCCAGTACCTCGCGGCTCTCTTCGCACCGCGGCACGATCGCCGGGAACTGTCCTCTCATCAACAGATCCAGGATCGACTCCTCATCCCGAATGTCATTCTTGTGTCTCGACAACGCAATTCGACGAATCACTCTCGGATCGCCTATCAAGAGCCTCTGTCCACCGTCCGTCAGCATCTTATTGAACCAACACAGACACCCTTTAGCCTTCGTGCCGATCACCGCCTCGCTACCAGCTAAGGAATCCAGGGAAATCGGTGACGGTGGAAAAGAAGGCAGACGCGGTCATTTTTCGAGAAGGAGCGAAGTGTGAATAGCATTTCGCTCCATTTTTTATTTTCGGCCGAGTCCGGTGCAAAGATCCGAGACGCCGGTACCCGACCAGTGTTTT
>CALDGX010000030.1 GCA_937941715.1 uncultured Chloracidobacterium sp.
CGCTCCCGCCGGAACTTCGTAAGAAGTATCGAAAGAAGCGCGAACGGCATATTTTTCAGGTCGAACGGGCGTTGAAGGATTGGGACGGTTGGATTGAAGAATATTGCCGTTGCCTTTAGGCAACGGTTTGGCTGGCAAGCAAATAACCGGCTTTAGCCCAACAACAAGCCTATGTCATATGTTCGCATCTGGGTTCATGTTGTTTTCAGCACGAGAAACCACGAGCCTTACTTCACGAGCGAGATTCGTCGGCAATTGATCGAGCACATTCGTTTGAACTGCCGAGCGAAGGACATCTATCTTGATCGTATTGGAGGATGGTCTGAACACCTGCATTTGTTGATCTCGCTTGGCCGTGAACAGAACATCTCCAAGGTAGTGATGCTGATAAAAGGCGAGTCTTCTCATTGGCTGAATCAGCAGAATTTCTTTAAGGGGAAGTTCTTTTGGCAGGATGATTATTTTGCTATTTCTGTTTCCGAGTCACTTATCGGAAAGGTGCAGGATTACATTGAGCGTCAGGAAGACCATCACCGAGCTGTTCCTTTCAGCAAGGAGCTAGTACGGTTGGAGGATCTGACGAGAGAAAGTTGGGGCTAAAGCCCCATGACTTTGTTGGGAGTTCGTACCGTTGCCTAAAGGCAACGGCAATATAGGACATAAGAAGGCAGATCTCATTGTTACGACAAGACTCATGGACCCAACAACGATCTTGATCATTTGCGCGGTATTTTTCGTCGCGGTGCTGTATTCATCCGTCGGGCACGGCGGGGCGTCGGGCTATCTGGCGGTGATGGCGTTTCTAGCGGTGGCACCCGAGGTGACACGGCCGACGGCGTTGCTGCTGAACCTTTTTGTCGCGACGATCGGGACGATACAATTCTGGCGTGCCGGTTATTTCTCGTGGCGGCTGTTTTTGCCGTTTGCGGCCGGCTCGATACCGATGGCCCTTGTCGGCGGGATGATCCATTTACCGACGGAGGTTTACAAGATCGTCCTCGGCGGAGTGCTCTGCCTCGCGGCCGTGCGACTGGCGATCCATCTGAAAAGTGACGATCAGGTCAACGATCCGCCGTTGATCGCGTGCCTGCTGATCGGAGGGTTGATAGGGCTGCTTTCGGGAATGGTCGGCGTCGGCGGCGGCATATTTCTGACACCTATTTTGCTCCTGATGCATTGGTCCGAAGCACGGGTCGCGGCGGGAGTGTCGGTGTTGTTCATTCTGGTCAATTCGATCGCCGGCCTGGTCGGCCAGTTCGTAAAGGGATCGTTGAACGGGCTGCCGCCTGAGATTTGGGCATGGATCGGCGTCGCCGTTGTCGGAGGCCTGATCGGGTCGACACTTGGCAGCAAGCGGTTCACATCGATGACGCTGCGGCGGGTTTTGGCGGTCGTGCTCCTTTTTGCCGGGATAAAGTTAATTTTGGTATAGGCAAATATTAACGGGATTTGGTAATCAAATAGTCGGCTCAATGAAGGTACTAACCTCGACATTTATCCTGATCGCCGCGGCGGTTTGCGTTTCGGCCCAGTCCGGCCGAAATAAGCCCAGCGAAACGCCGACCCCGACGCCGCCGGCACGGTCGTCGGCCGGATATATCCCGACCGAGGCAAAACTGCCGGCCGCGTCGCCGACTCCGACACCGAAGCCGAAGGACGATCCCGATATCATCAAGGTAGACTCGGCGCTCGTGCCGATCCCGGTTTCGGTCAATGACGCGTCCGGCAGGCCGGTCACCAATTTGAAACTCGCGGATTTTGAGCTAAAGGTCGACGGCCGATCGGTCGAGCTGAGCGAGCTTACGCGGTCAGAGTCGCCGATCCGCCTCGCAATGTTGTTTGATAATTCGTCGAGCGTGATGATCGCTCGTGAGTTTGAAAAGGAAGCCGCGGTAAGGTTTTTTCGGCGAGTGATCAGGCCGGACCGCGATCAGGCGGCACTATTTTCACTTTCGGATTATACCCGGCTTGAGCAGCCGCTGACGCGTGACGTATCGCTGCTCACACAGGCGATCGGGATGTTCCCTGAGCCGAAAGGGGCGACGGCACTTCTTGACGGAATTATCGAGGTCGCCGAATACCTTAAGGGCTCAGACGGGCGCCGCGTCGTGGTGATAGTCTCGGACGGCGAGGACACGTACAGTGACATCAAGACAACTCTTGAAACCGTGGTCAGGGTACTGCAGATCACCAATTGTCAGGTCTATGTTGTAAAGACCAAGGAATTTGAGAATTATAAGCGTACGGGGTTGCGGGGCGGCAATGCCAATATCCGGGCCCTGACGGCCGAGCGGCGGATGCTCGAACTTGCCGAGCAGACGGGCGGAGCGGTCTATTCACCTATCGATGAGGACGAGATGAACGCTGCCTTTGCCCAGATATCGGCGGACCTTTCGCAGCAGTATGTCCTTAGCTATTATCCCGACGACGAGGCCGATAAACGCGGCGCTTTTCGCAATATCACATTATCGCTAAAGGGCCGTCAGAATATGACCGTCCGTACGCGTAAGGGGTATTATGTCGGCGGAAAATGATGTAATGCTTGACGACCACCTCGCACAATTTCTTCAGCATTTGAAGTATGAGCGCAATCTGAGCCCGCATACGCTCAGAAACTACGCCAGCGACCTCGAGCAGTTTCGTGACCATCTTTTTCGCGTCGAGCGGCGGTCCGACATCCCGGTCGAGCAGATCGACCGCCTGACCATACGCGAGTGGATGGCGGGTCTGCACGAGGATCACAAAAAGACATCGGTCGCCCGAAAGCTGGCCAGTCTCCGCACGTTTTTTCAATTTCTCGTCCGCGAGGGCAAGCTTGAGGCCAATCCGGCGAAGCTCGTCGCGACCCCGCGTATCGAAAGGAAACTGCCGAATCACCTATCGATGGAGGACGCTGTCCGGTTTATCGAGACACCGGACATCAATACCGACCTCGGCCGCCGCGACCGGGCGATACTTGAATTTCTCTACGCCACGGGCATACGTGTCGGCGAACTCGTCAGCATTGACCTGGCCGACATTGATTTTCGCGAACGCATGGTCCGCGTCACCGGCAAACGTAAGAAGCAGAGGATAGTGCCGTTCGGCGAGCCCGCCCTCCAGGCATTAATGCTCTATCTGGATAAGACACGGCCCGTTTTTTTGAGTGAATGCCGGCCGGCGGCTCGGGACGCCAACGCGGTATTCCTGCATCGCCGCGGCGGCCGGTTGACGACCCGCAGCGTCGGCCGAATGATCGACAAATATATCAGGCTGTGTGCCGACATTCACGACATTTCGCCGCACAGCCTGCGTCATACGTTTGCCACGCACCTGCTTGATCAGGGGGCTGACCTCCGCGATATCCAGGAGCTGCTCGGGCACGCAAGACTTTCGACGACACAGATCTACACACAGGTTTCGATGGAAAAGATGATCGAGGTGTATGATAAGGCTCATCCGAAGGCGTAGATCGCCGGACAGACGAACCGTTTGTCCGCCGGCTCGCGTTTCTACTAATATTCAATGAAGATCCGCTTGTTTTTATTCAAAGATATGAAAAAGATCCACTGGTTGTTAATGTTGCTGATCGCCGTCTCGCCGGCGGCTTACGCCCAGAACAAATTGCTCACGCTCGATGATATTTTTAGCCCCGACCCGGCGAAAAGAGTGCGGTTCGGCGGCACGCCGACCTCGGTGCAGTGGTCGCCCGACGGCAAGTCGTTCAAGCAGGTCATTGGCGGCCGTTTGATGCGGGTCGACGCGGTGAGCGGCCGGACGGCGCCGTACTACGATTCCGGAGCCCTCGCGGCGGCACTGGTAAAAGCAGGCGTTAAGACCGACCAGGCAAATGCGATCGCCGGGTCGCCGTTCGTTCAGTTCAACGAGGCGGAGACGGCCATCCTCATCAACAACGCCAACGATCTTTGGTACTACGATATCGGGACGGCAACGCTCAAACGCCTGACGAACGGCCGCGACGAAGAGTTGGAGGCCGATTTCAGCCCGGACGGCAGATTCGTGAGCTTTGTCCGCGGCAACAACCTGTACGTCGTCGATATCGCCAAGGTGGACGAAAAGCAGCTTACGCGTGACGGACGCGTGGGCGACAAACCGATCTACAACGGCTATCTCGACTGGGTCTATGAGGAGGAACTCTACGGCCGCGGCCAGAAGCGCGGATATTGGTGGTCGCCGGACTCGAAACGGATAGCATTCCTGAGACTGGACGAATCGCCGGTGCCGAAATTTATCATCCCCGACGACGTGCCGAACGGCCAGAACGTCGAAATGACCTATTATCCAAAGGCGGGCGACCCTAACCCGATCGTCAAACTCGGGGTCGCCGATATTTCAAGATCGACGTTCGTGCCCAACCCGGGCCGGATACCAAAGATCGGCGAACGCCTGCCGCCGTCGCTGCTTCGGTTTGGCGACACGGTCAAATTTGCCGATCTGTCGGCTTATAAGCCCGACGATCTGCTGATCGCGCGCGTGATGTGGTCAAATGACAGCAGTGCCGTTATCTTTCAGGCGCTCAATCGCGAACAAACGTATCTCGACCTCAATGCGATGCAGGCCGACGGCAAGGTCGAGCGGTTTATGCAGGAAACGTCGCCGGCCTGGGTCGAGGTGTATGACAATCCGATCCAGCTCAAGGGCAGCGGCGAAGTGGTGTGGCAATCGGCCCGTAACGGCTGGCGCCATATCTATCTGCTTAACGGCCGCGGACAGGTAGTTCGTCAGTTGACCAACGGAAAGTGGGAGGTGCGTTCGCTCTACGGCGTCGATGAAAAGAACGGATATGTCTATTTTTCGGCGACAAAGGACAGCCACATCGCCGAAAACATCTATCGCGTCAGCCTGAGCGGCGGCGAGGTCGAACGGGTCAGCCGCGGTGACGGCTGGCATACGGCGTCATTCAACTCGACCTTTACCCATTATTTTGAAAATTGGAGCGACGCGAGCACGCCGTGGCAGACACGGCTCTATCGGGCGGACGGTTCGCTTGAACGGATCATCAACGAAAATAAGGTCGACGCACTCGGCGAGTATCGTCTAAGCCGGCCCGAATTTCTAAAGGTCAAGACCCGCGACGGATTTGAAATGGAGACGATGATGATCAAGCCGCCCGATTTTGACCCGAACAAGAAATATCCCGTTTTTCAGTTCACATATTCGGGACCGCACGCTCCGTCGGTGGCCGATCGCTGGGGCGGCAACCGCTATATGTGGTTTCAGATGCTGGCCCAAAAGGGCTATATCATCTGGGTCTGCGATAACCGCTCGGCCAGCGGCAAGGGTGAAGAATCGGTCTGGCCGGTGTACAAGCGTCTGGGCGAACTCGAACTGCGCGACCTCGAGGACGGGCTGAATTATCTCAGATCGCAGCCGTACATCGACGGCGAACGGATCGGCCTGCACGGCTGGAGCTTTGGCGGATTTATGACCAGCTACGCACTGACGCACAGCAAGTCGTTCAAGATAGGGATCGCCGGCGGGACGGTTTCTGATTGGCGACTGTACGATTCGATCTACACCGAGCGGTATATGCTCACGCCGCAGAATAATCCCGCCGGGTATGACGGCGCAGCGGTCACCAAAGCGGCCAGGAACCTCTCGGGCAAACTGCTGCTTATCCACGGAATGATGGACGACAACGTCCATATGCAGAACACGACCCAACTCGTTTTCGAACTGCAAAAGGCCGACAAGCAGTTCGATCTGATGCTCTACCCGACCCAACGCCACGGCGTCCAAAATCCGCAGCAGGTAAAGCACTGGTACACGATGATGACGGATTTTGTTTTGAAGAATCTGTAGGCTATTCAGGCCATGTTCAAGCGGTCAGCGTCATCGGGCGTATCGATGTCGATGGCCGCTGTTTCGATTGTGACGGTGCGGACGTCGTCGGGGCGGCTGCGGATGATCCGTCGGGCGCCTTTGTCGCCGTCCAGACCGAGAAGTTCTCCAAAAACAGCTTTCGAAAAGAGTGCGGGCACGCCGACGATGCCGCCGTAGCGGGCGGCTACGATCGGCGAGGTTGTGGTGATAAATTCCGTGATCAGACTGTCGATATCGGCCGCCGTGACGAGCGGCTGATCACATAGTGCGATGATGATGGCGTCAAGGTCGGGCTCGTTCCCGAGCAGATGCTGCAGGCCGGATCGGATCGAGGAACCCATACCTGTCTGCCATTCGCCGTTCGCGCAAACGCCGACCGGCAGGTCGGCCACCTCGTAGGCTGAGCGATCGGTCTCGGCACCGAGAACGACGACGATCGGGCGGCATAATGAGTTTGTCAGAGTGTCGGCAGCGATGCGTATAAGAGATCTGCCCTGAAACTGCAAAAGCTGTTTGGGTTTACCGAGCCGGCTTGATCCGCCCGCGGCGAGCAGAATGCCGCCGATCTTCAAGTTCGATTCAGATCTGCTGTCGGTCATAGATCGAACCCTGCCGCTGTCGCAGCGGCCCGCCATTGCGGCTTTTCAAAACGCTTTGGATCTCGGCCGCGATCGAAAGAGCGATGGCCTCGGGCGTGTCGGCACCGATATCGAGCCCGATCGGTGCGTAGAGCCGCGAAAGCTGGCTTTCGGTGAAGGTTTCGCCCGCCGCGGCAAGTTCACCGAGCAGTTGCTCGGTCCGGCGTTTGGGGCCCAACGCTCCGACATAAAATGCCGTTGACCGCAGCAGTTCGGGCAGCACGATGCGATCGCGGCTATAGTTATGCGTCATGATCACCGCGGCGGTATAGCTATCGGCAGTGAACAGCGGCGCGAGGTCCACCGGATCGAGCACAAGCTCTCTCGCGGCCGGAAAACGATCAGCGGCCAGAAACGCCGGGCGATGGTCGTGTACGGTTATTTGCCAGCCGAGTTCCGACGCGATCCGTACGAGCGGGATCGCATCCGTACCCGCCCCGAACAGCAGCAGGGCGATCGGCGGGACGGCGTCCTCTGACGCCTCGCGGCCGTAATACGCGGCATTGAGTTTCGCGATGATCGGGCTGTCCTTGCCGATCGATTCGAGCCGGATGCGGATAACGCCGCGGCAACCCATGTTGAGACTGAAGACCGACCCTTCGTTTTCGGTCGTGTCGTAAGTAAAGATCTCGGTCTCGCCGCTCGCGAGCACGCGCTTTGCACGTTCGAGCACATCCGCCTCAAGACATCCGCCCGAGACAGTGCCCGACGTCGTCCCGTCGGGCATGATCAGCATGCGGGCGCCGGGCAGCCGGTAGCCCGAGCCGATAACTTCGGTCACGGTCGCGAGAACGGCCCGGTCACCGGCACCGAATCCGGCGACGCAGGCTAAAATATCACTTACCTCTTTCATTTATTCCGGACAGGCGGCACCGGCGTCGATCCACTCGTTCAGCTTTTTCAGAAAGTCGGCCTGGCTCAAGGGCGGTGTCGTGCGTCCGCTGCCGGGGTTCCATGCCCAGCCGACTAGCGGATCGGTCTCGATATGATGGATCGATTCTTTGAGCGTCTTTCTGCCGCCGTTCCGGGCCGGGTCCTTGAGTTGCTGGCAGAGTGCTGCGGCGGTCATTCCCTGAAACACCATCTTGTTGTCGGCGGGCGGCATATGCCAATTCGGGGCACCGGGCGGCAATCCCTCGCCGTCCATATTTTCTGCCTGATGGCAGGTGGCACATTCCATGCCGGCAACGCCCTTGCCGTCAGTGCCGCGTTTGACGTCCTGATCGTGAATGCGGCGCTCGTCGCCCTGCGTCGGGGCGTCGCCCCCCGGGTGGCAGTTAGAACATCGGGCAGAAAAGAAGACCTTTACGGCCTCGTTAAAGGCCGCACGGGCCTTTACCGCATCCTCGGCAGTTGAAGCCGCAACATGTTCGATCGGTTCAAACCGTCCGACGCGGGCAAACGCGATCACGGCCACGGCGATCCCTATCACCAGCAACTTTAAGATTCGACTGCTCAATCTAATGCTCCCCTTGATCTACTTCTAACTAAGAACGTTTAAGCTCGTCGGTCTTGATCGGCAGGCTGCGGACACGTTTGCCCGTAGCGGCAAAGATCGCGTTGACGACCGCCGGCGCGATCGGCGGCGTGCCCGGTTCGCCGACGCCGCCATGCGGAGCCGTACTCGGCACCAGATGGACCTCGACCTTTGGCATTTCGTTCATTCTGAGCGGTTTGTAGTTGTTGAAATTGGTCTGAACGACCCGCCCGTTCTTGATCGTGATCTCGCCGTAGAGTGCGGCCGAGAGGCCGTAAACGACCGAACCTTCCATTTGGGCGGCAACGGTGTCGGGATTGACGATCTGGCCGCAATCGGCAGCACAAACGACCCGATCGACCTTGACCTTGCCATCCGGTCCGACCGTGACCTCGGCGACCTGCGCGACATACGAACCGAAACTCTCAGCAACGGCAATGCCGCGGCCGGAACCAGCCGGGAGCTTTTTGCCCCAGCCGGCCTTTTCGGCGGCAAGCCTCAAAACCCCGGCGTGCCTGGACTTTTCATCGAGCAGCGAGAGACGGTACTCGAGCGGATCCTTTCCGGCAAGAGCGGCGAGTTCGTCCATAAAGCACTCGACTGAAAAAGCCGTATGCGAACTGCCGACCGATCGCCAAAAGCCCACCGGAACGCCCGTATCCACACGGATCCAGTCGCACTGAAAATTGGGAATCTTGTATTCGAGCTCGTGAGCGCCCTCGAACGACGAACTGTCGAGCTGATCGTCCTTGAGGTTAAAGCCGAACGCCTTTCCGGCACGGGCCATGATCGCGTCCGTCGCCAGCCGATGACGCCAGAACACAGGCTTTCCCTCAGCGTCCAAACCGGCGGAAAGTTTGTTGTAGACGGCCGGACGATATACATCGTTCTGCATATCGTCTTCGCGTGTCCATACGACCTTGACCGGTTTTCCGGCTGCTTTTGACAAGAGCGTGGCGTCGATCACGTAGTCCATTTCGAATCGCCTGCCGAATCCGCCGCCAAGCATCGTGGTGTTTACCTTGACCTTTTCGACCGGTACGCCCGCCGCTTTCGCGACAGTGCCCTGGACCAGCATCTGGGCCTGGACGCCGCCCCAAACCTCAGCGCTGTCCGATCGCACGTCAGCTGTGAAATTCATCGGCTCCATCGTGGCGTGAGCCAAAAACGGAGCGTAATAGACCGCGTCGAGGGTCTTTGCCGCTTTTGCCCGGCCGGCGGCGACATCGCCGATCTTCTTCGCCTCAAGACCCTTTTTCGAGGCCTCAGCGTCGACAAAAGATTTCATTATCGTCTCGCTCGATACCGCGGCCATCGGGCCCTCTTCCCAAGTGACCTTCAGCGCCGATTTGCCCTTGCGGGCCGCGACGAACGAATCAGCGATGACCCCGACGCCGTATCCGAGCGACACAACGTGCGTGACACCCTTGACGGCCTTGGCGGCGGCATCGTCGACCGATTTGACGGTCCCGCCGATGACCGGCGACCGCAGGATGATCGCATAGAGCATTCCCGGTACCTTGACGTCGATGCCGAAGACCGCGGTCCCGTTGACCTTGGCGGGCGAGTCGAGCCGTTTGACGGCCTTGCCTATGTACCTGAAATCCTTCGGATCCTTGAGTTTCGGTTTGTCGGATGGAGCGATCTTAGCCGCCGCCTCGAGAAGGTCGCCATAAGCCGCACTGCGCTTTGTGGCGGTGTGAACGACACGTCCGTTTTCGGCGATACAAGTGTCGGCCGGCACGTTCCAAGACGCAGCGGCGGCGGCGATCAGCATTTCGCGAACCTGAGCGGCGGCTTTTCGAAGCGGGGCAAAAAAGCCCTTGACGCTCGAACTGCCGCCCGTGCCCTGCATCCCCATCGCCGGGTTAAGAAACGCCTTGTCGGCCGGCCCGTGAGCAAACGTCACGTTTGCCCAGTCGACCTCGAGTTCGTCGGCGACGATCATCGGCAGGCTGGTCATCACGCCCTGGCCCATCTCGGACTGCCCGACGACGACCGTGACCTTGCCATCCCGGGCGATCTTGATAAACGCGTTTGGCGAAAAATCGGCCGCCGGAGCGGCACCAACGCCGAAGCGTTCTTCCGCCTTGGTCGTACCGGGTATATTTATGCCGAAAACCAGGGCTCCGCCGGCTACGATGGATGCCTTTAAGAATGAACGCCGATCTAGTTCTTGTTTGGTCTTCATCTTATTTACCTCCATTTGCTGCCGCTAGTTTGATCGCGGCACGGACACGGTTATATGTCCCGCAACGGCAAATAATACCGTTCATTGCCTGATCGATATCGGCGTCGGTCGGTTTCGGTGTCTTCTTGAGCATTGCGGCGGCGGCCATGATCTGGCCCGACTGGCAGTATCCGCACTGGGGGGCGTCTTCGGCGATCCACGCTTTTTGCAGCGGATGACTCGAGTCGGGCGACAGGCCCTCAATGGTCGTAACTTCCTTGCCGACGACGGCGCTTATCGGGGTAACGCACGAGCGGCGGGCCTCGCCGTCGACGTGGATCGTGCATGAGCCGCACTGGGCGATGCCGCATCCAAATTTCGTCCCGGTCAACCCGAATTCGTCGCGGAGCACCCACAGCATCGGTGTGCTGGGGTCGGAATCGGTTTCGAAAACCTTTTTATTTACGCTGATCTTAGTCATAAAGGCATCCTCAAACTGCGCAGCAAGAACGAGCCGCAGAACATTGCAAAATGAAAAATGTGATCACCGAAATAATAACACGGATCAGGTCAATGACCGCAAGAAAATGAACTATTCGTCGGCCGAGCCGCTCAGTTGGATCTCCGGATTTTCCAAGGCGAACTGGTCCCGCGGCTTTGAGTCGATCTCGCCCCTTAGCGGCCGTGTTCCGACGTTCGGACGGAAGTTTCCCGCCTCGTCATACAGCCGGCGATACTGCGCCGTGTTGCGGATCACACCCTGAACATAGCCCTTGGTTTCCTTGAACGGGATCTCCTCGACAAATTCATCCATTTCCGCGGGCAGCGTCGCCCGCCATTGCGGTACCCGTCCGGGGCCTGCGTTGTATGCGACCGCAACATATTCGATACGCCCGAATTTGGCGAACTGGTCCTTCATATACGCTGTACCGAGTTCGATATTCAATTGCGGCTGGAAAAGCGACGCAGGGGTGACCTGTGCGGTCTTCGAAACGTATTTCTTCGCCATCGTCTGCGCCGTCGGCACAAGCAATTGCATCAGGCCAAAGGCGTTAGCGGGCGATTTGGCGGTCGGTGTAAAGACCGATTCCTGCCGTATCAGGCCGGCGACCTGAAAAGCGTCGAGTCCGCGTTCGCCGGCCCAATATTTGATCTCATTCCAGTTGATCAGCGGGTAAAAGATCGACCATTCTTCGCGTCCCATTTCCTCGGGGAACATTTGAGCGTAATCCGGATAGCTTGCCCTGAGCGCCAAAAATGCGGCCGTGTTGTCGCCCTTGAAACGATAGTGCCGGGCGAGGGCCAAATTGACGCGAGGGCTATTCCCGGCAGATCTTTTGGCCTCCTGCAGTTCGTCAAAGGCCCAATCGAAAATGCCGACGGAGCTCAATTCGTCGCTTTTGTCAGCAAGAGCGATAGCCGCCGGTCCGGCCGTTTCGCCGGCAACCGTCACTGTCTTTAGATTAGCGACGGCTCGGGCGATAAGGTCGTTCGGCGGGGCGGTCGAGCGGCAATTGCCCTGGGCTTTCATCGCGGACATTCGGCCGAGTGCGAGATAGCCGTACCAGTTTGCCGAATACCGGTAGATCACACCCTCGTAGAGCGCACAGGCCTCGGCGATCTTTCCAGCACGTTCGGAGTCGCGGGCGGCCCAATATCCGGCCTTTCCGCGATTGGTCGTGTCCTTATCCGCGTACCGGGCGAGATGGTCAATGAACATCTGCGATGACAACGCAAAGTTGCCGTTCTCATGCTGGAACCAGCCCGCCTCGAACTGTGCGGCGGCGACCTCGATCGCGTTAGGGTACGCGGCAACCGCCGTATTAAAGTAATAGCCCTCGTCAGTGCGATTTCGGGCGTCGCGAGCGGCCATGCCCGCGTCGATCAGCGTTTTGGTGACAAGCGTCCCCGACGGAAAGTTTTGCTTCATCGCATCGGCAGTTGAGCGAAGCTGCGGCCACATTTTCGCTTTGGCGTAGCCGAGGGCCAATTGTCGGAAGCCTTCTTCGCGTTCCTTGGCGGAAACAGCGATCGCGGCAAAAACACTCTGAGCTTCTGCCATCTTGCCGGTGTTCGAAAGGGCCTCGACGCGTCTGACCGCCGCTTTCGACGAATACGCTGAAGGATAACGGGTTGCCAGGTCGGCGTACGCTGCGGCCGCGTCGACATAGGATCTGGTCGCCATCAGGCGCTCGGCACGCGTGGCGAGCTCATCGGCATTAATCGGTGTCAGCGGTTGTGACATCGCGGTCAGCTTGGCCTCTGACTCCTTGGCTGCCGCCGTGCCTGCGGCATAGAAATAAGTGCGGCGATAGTAACGGACCGCCTCGGCCTGTGAGCCCTGCGCTTCGTAGGCCTTAGCGGTCAGCAACAATGCGTCGGCGTCATCCTTCTCGCTCAGGGCGATCAACATCGGCGGGACCTCGACTGCACGGCCGGCCTGGATCGCCGACGCTGCCCATAGCAGTTTGGCGTCGCGGACACGTATCGACGCCGGGAAATCATTGATCAGTCGAGTCAATGCCGACATGGCATCGGTATGGTCACCGGCATTTTGCAATGCCCGGCCCCTCAGCCAAAGGGCCTGGTCGGCGACTTTTGTCTTTTTCAGGAATACATCCGAATTCAATAGAGCAGCGGCACCGGCAAAATCATTTGCCTCGAAGCGGATGCGAGCCCGCAGCAGTTTGGCCAAAGCCCCCGTCCGTTTTCCGGCAAAACGCGACTCGATATCAGCCACAACACCCTCAGGCGGCAGTTTTCCGCTGCCGGCAAATTGACGCAGATTCGCCAACGCCTGTTCCTCGGTTTGCTGGGCCGAACAGCCGAGCGTGAACAGCACAAGGCTCACTGCAAAGCACACACTAAAATTCAGGTACTTAAAAAACATCTGTCTGCAATTCTCCAGGGTGATCTGATGCGATAAACGAGGCGGCAACGGCTTCCTCGATATATTTCCCAAGCGGTCTAAAATAGTTATATCATAACCATCAACAATCGGCTTTGAGATCGAACTCCAATGCGTCAGATGTGTTTTCCGCCATGAGAAGTTTTCCGGCTATTTTCCTTTTGATCACCGCACTGGCAATTTTCGCATTGGGGCAAAAGCCAACGCCGACACCCTCGCCCGAAAACGATGTCGTCAAGATCTCGACAGCGTTGATCCAGTTGGACGTGACGGTGGTCGATCAGCGGGGAAAGGTCGTGAGCGACCTGCGTCCGGATGAGATCGAGATCTACGAGAACGGCGAGAAGCAAACGATAACGAACTTCTCGTTCGTTTCATCGATCCGACCGGCCGTTCCCCCGCCATCCGCGCCCGACAAGAACGCGGTCCCGGTGCCGCAGGCAGTTCTAAGGCCCGAACAGGTAACGCGGACATTCGCACTGGTCGTTGATGATCTTTCGCTTTCATTCGAAAGTGCCTATCAGACACGCCGGACGTTGAAGAAATTCGTCGATGAACAGATGGTCGACGGCGATCTGGTGGCGATCATCA
>CALDGX010000031.1 GCA_937941715.1 uncultured Chloracidobacterium sp.
CGAGAGAGTCTATTGAGTCTGGCGAGTCGAGTGAGTCTGTTGAGTCTGGCGAGTCTATTAAGTCTGGCGAGTCGAGAGTGTCGGGACAGTCAGGACAGCCGGGACAGTCGGGACACGCGGGACACGCAGGACACGCGGGACAGCCCGGACGGCCGGTCATTTCAATTTGTTCAGATGATCACTTTGGAACGCGTCCCGGGAGATTCCGAAGTACGATCTAACCGGCATTTAAGGCGGCGTAGAGCAGGCGTTTCGGGTCGTTGGTGATGAGGGCGTTAATGCCGCGGCGGCGGCAGCGTTTTATCCATTTGGGCGCGTCGGCCGTCCAGACGGTGACGGGCATCCGGGCCTCGGCCGCGAGAGCAGCGAGCTTTCGCGAAGCCAGCGAGTGATGCAGCGATATCTGTTGAGCGCCAAACTCGCGGGCGATCGCGATCATATGCCGGCGCCTACGAAGTATCGTCATTATCGATGGTTCGAACAAGGCGGCGGTCTGCACCTGCGGCAGGTAATGGCGGACAATAGGTATCGCACCGAGCCTGAAGCTTTTGACGATCATGCGGCCGAGCATCGGCGAGTCGCGGATCACGTCGCAGACGGCAGCCGCCAGGGCATGATAGTCGGGGACGTTGACCTTGAGTTCGATATAGATCGGGCCGCTGAATCCGCCGCAGAGTTCGAGAACGCTCGCCAGTGTCGGTACGGTTTCGAGCGAATATTCGGGCCGGGCGAGTTTGGGCCGCTTTAGGTTAAACCACGTCCCGACGTCCGTTTCGCCCAACTCGCGGGCCGTCAGTTCGGCTACCGCGTGAGGCCGCCGGCCGGTGCGTTCGAGCGTCGCGTCGTGGATGACGACCGGAATGCCGTCCTTCGACAACTGTACGTCAAACTCAAGCCCGTCGGCACCGCTTTCGATCGCCAGGCGAAACGCCGCCAGCGTGTTCTCGGGTGCCAGGGCACTTGCTCCGCGGTGGCCGATGATGAGCGGGACGCGTGTCATTTCTTTTCGAGCAGAAATATGGTCTTTGACCAGGCGATCGGTTCGGTGATCGGAAATTCGTGATTGCCGACAATATTGAAGTAACGTGACGCCGCCACGCGGACATTATCCAGCGGATGGATCTTGAACTTGTACAGCAGTTCGAGCACCGAGCCGACAAGCGACGGTTTGACCGGCAGCAGGACGAGCGGAGCTCCTTTCTTGAGCACGCGGGCCGCTTCGCGAAGCCCGGTATCGAGCGGTGTGTACTCAAGTACGCCGCACATCAATATCAGGTCCAGCGACTCGTCGGCGAACGGCAGATGCAGGATGTTTCCCTGAACGATGTCGGTCTTGGCGGCGTGCTTGCGGCGTTTGTGCAATTGTTCACGGGCGACCTCGAGCGACTTAAAGGAAAGGTCGAGTGCGATCGCCCGTTTAGGATCGAACGCCGCGTCCTGAAACGCCAATGAAACGATGCCCGTACCGCAGCCGGCATCGAGCACGAGCGAGTCGTTGTCGATCTGCAGATCGAGCGAACGCAGGTATTTGGCGACCGATTTGCGGTAGCCGTTGAGTTTCATCGCCAGATTCTGAACATCTGCGATGCGGTCATACAGGCCCTGGGTTTTTGCTTTGCCGGTTTTGATATGCGTCCCGTCTTTGGGCATCTCGTTACTTTTCCGCAAGGAGTTTGACGATCATGGCACGGATCTCGTCGAGGCGAGATGCGTTGGTGCCGGTTTCAATATAGCGGATTATGCCTTTTCGGTCGACCAACACGGCGGTCGGAAGGGATGTGGCACCAAATTGGAGCTGATTAGACTGGTCGCCGGCGACGACAAAGTCGTAGGTGAGTTCGTATTTTTTGCGAAACGACGTGAGTATCGCGATCTCGGCCGCCGGATCCTTGGCCCCGATCTGCATACCGTAGTAACGGGTCACGCCGAGTATCTCAAAGCCGTCTTTACCGAGTTCCTGCTGCCACTCGCGGATCGCCGGAAACGCGTCGAGGCAGGGCCCGCACCAGGTCGCCCAAAAGTCGAGCAGGACGACCTTGCCCTTGAGCTCGGCCATGGTCCGCGGTTTGCCGGGCAGCCATTTGTCGATATTGATCAGCTCGGGAACCGGCTCGCCGAGCATCTTGTACTGTTTGTCGCGGCGTTTGAGACGGGCGAGCACATCCGCCTGGGCCGTCTTTGACGTAAAGTCCCTGGCCGAGGCGGCCATGGCTTCGACATAAAGTGCGAGTGCCGCCGGTTTTCGCCCGGTCGAGATCATATAGGTGATCTTTTTATCGACCGCGTAGTAGTAAAAGCTGGGCGATTCAAGTTCCTTGGCGGTGCGGCGAAGTTCGTCGAGTGCCGCATCCGCCCGGACGATCTCGCCGGAACCGGCGTATGCCTCGTAAACGAGCATTCCGGTGTCGAGTATTTCGTCCAGGCCGCGGGCACGGGTCGCGGCTTCGCTGAGCATTGATCTCGCCGTGCTGTAGGCCGCCTCGGCGTGCGGGGCCATTTTTGTGAACAACGACGCCGATTGATAGGCCTTGGCGAGTTCACTTTCAATTCTGAGCCGCTCGCCGCTCTTTGCCGAGGGCCCGGCGATGTACTCGGCAAGCGTTTTCTCGGCCTGATCGAACCGGCGTTGTTTGGCGGCGATCACCGCGAGGATCGACCGTGCCGTCTGGAGCTTTTCGGGCGGAGCGTCCGCCGACGCTGTAAATCGGGTTAGCCATTCGGCCGTTTCGTCGAGATTTTCGGCGATCCAATACAGCAGGCCGGTGAAGTACAGGTCCTCGGTCGAGGGCTGCGAACGAGCAGCGGCGATCGCGGCATTTTTGGCGGCTAGCTGCTTCTGCTCTTTGCGGGTCTGCTCCTGCAGCCGTTCGCTGTAGGGAAGTTTCTTATCGGCGTACTCGATGAACTTTGTCCGCGTGTAGTTGTTCGTTTCGTCAAAGAGCTGCTTGACGGCACCCGCGGTCACGGCCTCAGGCGTCGCCGCCGCCAACGGCCTGCCGGATTGTGCGTTGGCGGTCGCCGCGAATATTAGGACTAAGAAAAAGGTGAAGTTACGCATTTACAGTGAACGATCTTTAACTGCTTCTAAAACGCTCGGGGCCGAACACGTCGAGATAGTGCGACCGGCGGCCGTCAACCACAAGGTCGGCCAGTATTTCGGACGTTCGCGGTGCCAGGAGTATGCCGTTGCGGTAATGGCCGGTCGCGATATAAAGTCCGTCGATGCCGCTCAGTTGGCCCAGTATCGGCATCCGGTCAGTTCCGGCGGGCCTGAGTCCAGCCCAATGTTCTATGGCCGAGAGTCCGCCGAGTGCCGGTGCGATCTTCGACGCGGTTTCGATCAGTCCGGCCGCCGCCGCGGCAGTGACGCCGTTATCAAAACCGACGTCTTCGGACGTCGCGCCGATCAGGACGCGCCCGTCGGCCCGCGGCACCAGGTAACCGCCGGTACTGTAGATGACACGTTCAAAGAGCCTCTTGGCCGTGCGAAACGCGATCATCTGGCCGCGGACAGGTTTGACCGCCACAGGTACCGGGAACGCTCCGATTTTGATGAGCGAGGTCCACGCTCCGGTTGCAAGTATCGTTTTACCGGCCGACATCGCACCGGCGGCGGTTTCGACACCGGTCACGACGCCGCCCATGCTGGTGAGTGTGGTCACGGCGGTGTCTTCGACAACGGTGATGCCTCGGAGTTCGGCATATCGCCGCAGGGCGGTCAGCAGTTTGCGGTTCTCGACCTGCCAATCATCAGGGAAAAGGGCCCCGCCGATCACTTCGGGCGACACGAACGGTTCTGTCTTGCGGGCATCAGGGCCGGACAGCATCCGGGCCTCAAGTCCGGCATTTTGCTGCCAGCGAACTCTTTCAGAGATCCGCGAGACATCGTCTTCATCAAATGCGAGGTACAGGGTGCCTTTTTGGTCAAGTTCAATGTCGATACCGGTGTCTTCCAGCAGTGAAGCGGAAAGTGCGGGATACATCGAACGTGATTCGACGCAAAAGCTCAGCATATCGCCCGGTTCGTCGGTTTCGGCCTGTGCCCCGAGCATTCCGGCGGCGGCCCACGAGGACTGCTCGCCGCACCGGCCCTGTTCGACGACCGTAATGCCGCGAAGGCCGCGGCGGTCGAGTTCGCGAGCTATACTGAGGCCGATGATGCCGCCGCCGATGATCAATATTTCTGAATTCATTAGAGTCTTAACCTCTGACTTTGCTTGAATTATAGATGATGAACCGGATCCGCCGAAACCGTTGAATTTGTCCTGGTGCGTTATTTGGCTAAAATAGAGGATCGAAATTATGAAACATACAATCACATTGATCCCCGGCGACGGCATCGGGCCCGAGATCACGGCGGCGACCGTCCGCGTGATCGAGGCAACGGGCGTCGATATCAATTGGGAAACTCAGATACTCGGTTCACAGGCCCTGGAAAAGTACGGCGAGACTCTGCCGTCAGCATCGATCGACTCAATGAGGTCGACCAAGGTCGCCCTCAAGGGGCCGATCATGACACCGATCGGCAAGGGATTTACCTCTGTCAATGTCGGCCTGCGGCGGGCGTTGGACCTCTATGCGAACGTGCGGCCGGTCAAGGCCCTGCCAAATGTCGAGTGCCGTTATCCGGAACTTGATCTGGTGATCGTTCGCGAAAATACCGAAGGCCTATATTCCGGCCTGGAGCACGTCGTCGTGCCCGGCGTGGTCGAAAGCCTCAAGGTCATTACCGAAATGGCGTCGACCCGGATCGCCAGATACGCTTTCGAGTTTGCCCGAAGCAATGGCCGGAGAAAGGTCACGGCTGTTCACAAGGCGAACATTATGAAGCTCTCAGACGGGCTCTTTCTTGACTGTTTTAACAAAGTGGCGAAGGACTATCCCGATATCGAGGCCGACGACAAGATCATAGATAACTGCTGTATGCAGCTCGTGATGCGGCCCGAGCAGTTTGATGTGCTGGTAATGGAAAACCTCTACGGCGACATCCTTTCAGACCTTTGCGCCGGATTGATCGGCGGGCTCGGACTTGCTCCGGGTGCGAATATTGGCGAACTCGGTGCCGTGTTTGAGGCGGTTCACGGTTCGGCTCCCGACATTGCGGGCCAGGGCATCGCCAACCCGACCGCGTTGATGCTGTCGGCGATCCAGATGCTGCGTCATATCGGCGAAAAGGAAGCCGCTCAAAAATTTGAGAGTGCCTTGCTGGCCACGTTCAGGGACGGTGTTAAGACGAGGGACCTCGGCGGCGAAGCCCGCACGGCCGAATTTGCCAACGCCATCATCGAACGCATCGGCACCGGAGCGACGGCAGCGGTTTGACTTTCTCGTGCAACGGTTTGACCGGCCGTTCGTTCTAACTGTGCGAGCGGTCGTCTCGGCCGCCGCGCATGGGAGGTTGCTATGAGACTATTTCTAATATTGGCCTTGCTGGCTGTCGTAATGGTGTCGTCGGCGTACTCATATACCCCTGAAACGATCTCGGTAAAGGCCGGCAAGCAGGCGGTCGCGAAAAGGAGCAAGCTGAAGATCAAGTTTATCTCCGTGGTCGAAGATTCGCGATGTCCGAACGGGGCACAATGCGTGTGGGCCGGCAACGCAAAGATCAAGGTTGAGATCTCGGTACCAAAAGGCGAGAAAAAGACCGTTGAGATAAACACCGGAACGGGGCCGAAAGGCGATCAGGTCGGCGGTTACGCGGTGACGCTGGACTCATTGACACCGTATCCGAATGCCAACAAACCGACCGACCCCAAAAAATACTCGGCGAAGTTCAGCATTGTCCGGCTTCAAAGGTAACGCGTGGTCACTTCGAGCTCAGGACCATCATTATTAACTCGAGAATAAAATAGGGTACGAGTACCGCGGCACCGGCGTAGTCCTTTGCGAGCCGTTGGCCGAAAAACAGACCCGTGATCGTTGCGGCCCCGACGATTGACGCGTAAAAGATCACCAAATTAGAGCCGGTCATAACGAAATAAATAATGCCGGCGGCACTGCCAAAGCCGGTTATCAGTTCGAGGGCCGTTATTTTTGCAAGCATTAGCGGGACCATTCCGCTGACGAAGGTCTTTGAAAAATGATCGGTCAACCAACCGAGATTGCCCTTCCAGTCGAGCACCTTATCGAGGCCCGACTGGATGAACAAAATGGCCGTGAACAGAGCGGCGAATAGTGCCGGAAGATCTTTAACGAACTGGTCGAACTGCATATTGCAAAATCGTAGTTGCTACTTACGGCCTGACTTCTGCATTATCGCCTCGATCTCGTCCGGATCCTTTGTTACGCCGGCAGTGAGATTTAGATTGCCGTCCTTTGTTACGAGTACGTCGTCTTCGATACGAACGCCGATACCGCGGAACTTGGCGGGCGCAGATTTGTCGTCAGGCGGAATGTATAGTCCGGGTTCCACGGTCAGCACCATTCCCGGGGCATAGGGTTTCGATTGCTTGGCCTGCTGATCGACAAAGTAGCGGCCGGCGTCGTGGACGTCGAGGCCAAGCCAGTGGCCGACACCATGCATATAGTACTTCATGTACGCCTTTTTCTTGATCAGGTCCTTGGTCTTGCCCTTGAGTAGTCCAAGCTTTTTCATTCCTTCGGTCAACAGCTCGATCGAATATTCCTGGCGTTGTAAATGGGTGTTACCTGTTTTTGTAAATTCTATGCACTGTAGTTGGACATCGAGCACGACATCGTAAACCTCGCGTTGAGCCTTGGTAAACTTGCCATTGATCGGAAATGTCCGTGTAATATCTGAAGCGTAGCCCTGATACTCGGCACCGGCATCGATCAGGATAAGGTCGCCGTCCTTGAGCGGCATATTGTTCTCGACATAGTGCAGTATCGTCGCATTAACGCCGCCGCCGATGATCGAGTTATAAGCAACGCCGCTTGCGCCCTGATCACGCATATATGCTTCGAGCAGCGATTCGACCTGGCCCTCATTCATGCCCGGTTTTACTTTTTTCATTGCCAAAACGTGGGCTTCGGCGGCAATGTCGGCGGCGCGCTGCATCAACTTGATCTCGTCAGCCGATTTGTAAAGCCGCATTTCGCCCGTGATGATGGTCGGATCGATGATGGTGTGCGGCGGATATGCCGTCTTCAGGCGGCGAACTCGCTGTTCGGCGAGATAGTCCAAAATGCTTGAATCGAGGTTTCGGTCAACCGAAAACCGATAATAGAGAGTGTCCTTACCGTCGAGCAGTTTGGCCATATCGGCTCCAAAACGCTCGACCGAAAATGCCCGGTCGGCCCCGTAATTCTTGACGGCACCTTCGACGCCCTGACGGCGGCCGTACCACGTTTCCATCAGCGGGTCACGAGGACGGACGTACAATGTATACGGCTTCTTTGACGAAGGGTCGATCACCGCGATCGCGTCCGGTTCAGGAAATCCAGTCAGGTACCAAAAGTCGGAGTCCTGGCGAAACTTGAATTCCGAATCGTAACTTCGTGTTACCTCGTGGGCGGCCGGAATGATCGCGATCGAATTGGGTTCCATTGACTCGATGAACTTTTTGAGCTGTATTCGCATAATTCTCCTCGTTTTGGAGAATTGTAACCCAAAAGCCGATCATTGTCAGAAGTCATGCCGGCTTCGGCCAATAAAATAAATAAAACGGCATGGATCAAAAAAATCCATCCAACGATCGACCGATCAGGCAGATTTGTTGTTATAATCACCAAAATTTTGTAGGCAATATGGAGATACCCCCGATGAAAAGAACACTCTGGATCAGTATATTTGTGCTTGCGGTTTCGACGATCGGCCTTGCCGATATTCCGCGGCCTGAACCGTCAAAAACCCCGAAGGTGAGATCGGCGATCGATTCGACGATGAACATCCGAATAAGCAGCGATGTCAGCGAAGCAAAACTCGTCATTCCGAGATCGCAGATCAAACAACTGCGAGCCGAACTCGAAAGGCTCGACGACGGTTCCGACGACACCGCCGAGGTCCCGAGGGTCAATGGGGTGACCAGGGTTCAAACCGTCGTCAGCGGGACACTGTTGAGCCTGGCATTGGTGTTTGGCGGAATTTGGTTCGTCCGCTCCGGCAAGGCCGGTACAAAACCCGGGCGTACGTTGACGGTTATCGCGCTTGTAGCCGGGGTCGGGTCGGTCGCCTCGTACGTATATGCCAATGCAGGCCCTCCGCCGGAGGTCAGGAGCATAACGAGCAAGATGTTCTCGCAAACGCTGCAGACCTGGAAATGGGGCGGTGGAAAGATAAAGGTAGAGACCAAGACTGACGGTAATTCGATCGACCTTATCGTCCCGGAATCACCAAAGGCACCGAACGGCGAAGAATGATCTGATGAAATGCAGTTTGAACGGAGATCCGAACTTAAAACTTAACGGAGAAGGAATTTGGAGAAAAATATGAAAAAAGTGTTAGTGTTGGCGGCTGTTCTCTTGCTTGCCTCAGTTGCGATGTTCGCCGATATTGCCCGTCCCGGGACCAAGAAGCCCTCGCCAGTGCCTAAACCAGGGTCGAATACGGTGGCTAAGATGACAATTACCCTCGATGCGAATGTCAGCCAGCCCACTCTCAATATCCCCCGATCAAGCCTTAAATACTTACGGGCTGCCATTGATGAATCCGGCATTGATCAAGATAATACGGCTGCTGTGACCGCTCCGTCATATTCCCGGACACCGACGTTTGTCAGCGGTATGTTCCTCAGTTTGGCGATAGTGTTTGGCGGCATTTGGTTCGTTCGTTCGGGAAAGGCGGCAACGAAGCAGGGAAAGGCACTGGTGATCGTTGCAGTGCTCGCCGGCATCGGCTCGGCCGCGACCTATGTCTATGGCGATATTGCATTGCCCCGGCGTGATGAAATAAACAGTCGGCTATTCAATATGGACAAAGCATCGGATGCGTGCTGCACTGCCACATCAGACTTTGTCCAGATCAGGGTCTCAAATGGCGACGGTGTCGTCCTGCAGATACCAAAAGAAGATGGTAATGAAGAAAAGGCTCGATAGAGCGGCAGCTATTAGTTGATCATGCAGGAAATTCGCACAACGCGCATCTCGGTTACGGACGCACACTATTTTTTAGCGGCGTTCATAGCCGCATGCGCGATGGCGGCGGTTTTGATCGGGAGTTTCCCCTTGCAGGCTTCGATCGTGACGATCTTTCTGTTTGCCGGAGTTCACAATTTTATGGAATTCCGGTATTTCGCCGCCCGAATGCCTTTGCGGTGGGGTCGGTCGAAACAATACTACACGGTCGGGATCGGCGGCGTTCTGGTGTTAACGGCGGCGTACCTCCTGCTTTATTTCGGCGGCGGCAACTGGCTTTGGAATCTTGGCGATTGGCCATCGTTGATCGCCGGTTGGAATACGGCATTTATTCTGTGGGTCGGGTTGCTTTTCTACCTTCGGGGCCGTCAACGGCCAAACAGCGACTGGTCCTGGGCGTTTCCTGTCGCCTTCCTGCTTTCGGCCCTGGCTTGGCTCGTACCGCAATACTGGAGCCTTGCGTTGGTCTATTTTCATCCGTTTGTCGCCATGTGGTTTCTGGAACGCCAGATACGGCGGACACGACCTGAGTGGCTTCGGGCTTATCACGTGTGCCTCGCGTCGATCCCGGTGTTCGTTCTGGGACTGTGGGCAGTATTTGCGTCACGGCCAGCTTTGAGTGAAGAAACAACCCTCTTTTGGCGAATCACGCAGCATGCGGGCAGCGAGATATTGCCGGGTGTATCGAGCCATTTCCTTGTGGCCACCCATGTGTTTCTTGAGTCGATCCATTATTCGGTCTGGATCGTACTGATACCGCTCATCGATCGTCGTGCCATCCCGTGGAAATTGAATGAAATACCCCTGTTTTCTCAAAAGGGCGGGTGGCCGAAACTCATAGTCGGGGCATTTGCCGTAAGTTTGTTGCTGGTCATCGCTTTCTGGACAGGCTTTGCTGCCGATTATACGTTTACGCGCGACGTCTATTTTGCGTTTGCGATCGGTCACGTGATGGCAGAATTTCCGTTTTTGATCAAGATGTTATGACGATCAATAGTCGAAGCTTGGGAAAGCCGCGCAGTATCTTGTGATGTTTTTGTTTGACCTGATAAATGACCCGCCGGTCCAAAATCTGCCTATTGCCGACCTATGGCGTTTTTTGCCGATCGGTTATTTCTTTACGATTTTGATCGAAACGCCGGTCCTCGTTGTCGGCCTCTCGCCTAAGGTCACCTTGAAACAAAAACTGCTTTGCGGCATTTGGCTTACGGCATGCACCTATCCGATCGTCATCCTTGTCCTGCCGGCGGTCTTTTTTGGATCTTCGCGATTACTCTACCTTACGGTTGCTGAGATCTTTGCCCCGGTCGCGGAATGTTTGCTGTTTTGGCTGGCATTTCGCGGAAAGGGTGAACTCTCTTCGACGGATTGGGTTCGGTCGCTCGCGGCGATCGTCGCGGCCAATCTTGCTTCATTCGGCTTTGGAGAGATAATGAATAGTAACGCTTGGTTTGGATTATTTTGATATGCGAAAACTATTCACAACATCGCTTTTCATCACATTGCTTGCGGCGGCCGTTATCGGCCAATCCAAGTTCACGACCTACGACAACGACCGATTCTACTTTTCGATCGAGTATCCGTCCGACGTTCTAAAAATGCAGGCGCCGCCGGCGAATAACGACGGGCGGACCTTTCGCTCGAAAGACAAGACGGTTGAGATGCGGGTTTGGGGCCAGTACAACGCACTGGACCGGACTTTGAACGAGGAGTACAACGAGGCTCTCGCGGGATATGGATCGGGTGTGACATATAAGGTGCTCGGCGAAAGTAGTTTCGTCATTTCGGGCACGGCGGGCGGTAAGATCTATTACCAAAAGACGATGCTCCGCACAGGCGGCGCGGAGGTCTTTTATACATTTACGATCGAATATCCCAAGGCTCAGAAGAGTAGATTCGATCGGGCCGTCGCACGGATAGCCCGATCATTCAAATTTGATCCCGATGCCCAACCCTGACCGATCGCTTAGAATTACGGAAATATTTCTTTCGATACAGGGCGAATCGTCCCATGCCGGTCGGCCGTGCTCATTTGTACGGCTGACGGGCTGCCCGATGCGTTGCGTCTGGTGCGACAGTGATTACACGTTCACGGGCGGCGAGAGGATGTCATTCGAGGAGATATTCGCAAAGTTGAAGGAATTCGACTGTGAGCTCGTCGAATTGACCGGCGGCGAACCGCTCGCCCAAAAGGCAATGTTTCCTTTCATCACCGAGCTTTGCGATCGCGGATATGAGGTGCTGATCGAGACCGGCGGCTTTGTTTCGACTGAAGGGGTTGACCAGCGGGCCGCAGTTATTCTTGATGTAAAGTGCCCGGCGTCCGGCGAATCGGAGCGCAACCATTGGCCCAATCTCGACCGGCTTCGGCGGGACAAGGATGAGGTAAAATTCGTTGTTGCTAACCTCGATGATTGGGAATTTGCGAAGGAGATCGTTGAAAAGTATGACCTCGTTTCTCGAACAAATGAGGTTTTAATATCGCCGGTTCACGGCATTGATATGCGGCCATTGGCCGAGGCAGTATCGCGGAGCGGATTGCCGATCAGGTTTAACTTGCAGCTTCATAAATATATTTGGGGAGCGGACGTTCATGGTGTCTAGTGCGATAGTTTTGGTTTCGGGCGGTATGGACAGCTGTGTCACGGCCGCCATCGCTCGTGCCGAAATTCAAGATCTTTCATTTCTCCACATCTCATACGGTCAGCGGACCGAGGCGAGGGAGCGACAGGCATTCAACGATATCGCCGACCACTATGGCGTCGAAGAGCGGCTCGACGTTTCGATCGAGTATCTCGCAAAGATCGGCGGTTCGTCGCTGACGGATGCTAGTATGGAGGTGACTGAGGCCGATCTTGGCTCGCGAGAGATACCGACCAGTTACGTTCCGTTTCGAAACGCAAATATGCTGTCGATCGCGGTGAGCTGGGCAGAGGTCATTGGAGCGGGCTCGATCTACATAGGTGCAGTTGCCGAGGATTCGAGCGGCTATCCGGACTGTCGGCCTGAGTTCTATGCGGCGTTTCAACAAACGATAATCGCGGGCACAAAACCTGACACGCGTATTGAGATCCGAACCCCGATCATCGAGCTTTCAAAGGCTGAGATCGTGAAAAAGGGAATCGAGCTTAACGCGCCGCTGCATCTGTCGTGGTCGTGTTACCGGAGCGAGACATTGGCGTGCGGCACCTGTGACTCGTGCGCACTGCGGCTTCGCGGGTTTTCACAAGCTGGGATCAACGATCCGATCGCATATCTCTAACGCATCCAACTATTCGAAACCGTCATCGGCCGAGCTTTCAAATTCAGCCTTTTTCGCCTCCAATGAGGCGATCTGATCTTTGAGCCTGGCGATCTCAGCATCGATCTTTGCCGCGCTCGTTTCGCCCTTGCTCAGTTTATGAAAGACCGGCGTGACGACCGTAACCGACGCAATAATGATCGAAAGGACACCGATCGTTCGAGAAACAACGTCACTGTCACCTTCGGGTTCGAACCACAGTATCCATAGCAAAATGCCATCGAGCACGATCGATGCGGCAAAAGCCAGATTTCGCGACCAAATGAATTTTCGGTCCAGATCCGCCAGCGAAATGAGGCTCAATAATCCACATGTTGCAGCCATCATTGTCGCCGTAACGGTCGCCTTCGCGTACACGTCGCCTGTGTGCCTATGAAACCAGATCACCCCGATGACCATTATTCCGGCAATAATTGAAAAGGCGATCCCGGCAAATGGCAGTTGCCTCGCACCTTTCGCCTCAAAATATGCTCCGCACGCCAATCCCAGGATGCTTGTGCATGTGATGGTGAATGTCGTCGCAAGGACTTTTGACTCAAACTCACCGAATTCGCCAAAAAGCAAAACACCGATACCGATCAGGGCGCAGGTTGCGACAGAGGCTATCAGTATGTAAAGAAAGATTTTTCGAAGATCCATTTTAACGTCCTCCGGTTGGTGCGCCTTTTTCAAGCCAAATATAAGTCGGGTTCAGCTAAATAGCAAAGCACTCGCGGTCGAACGAAAGTCCTGCGACGTCGCCCAGTGCGGCAAATGCGACCTTTTCTGTCATAAATGATGTGGCGGCAAGATGGTTGATCTCGTCGACTGACACGGCCTCGATCTTTGCGATGGCTTCGTCAACCGGGATCTGCCGTCCGTGGAGCATCTCAGATTGGGCAAGCGTCGCCGCCCTAGCCGCCGAATCTTCCAAACCGAGCAGAATGGAAGATACGGTTTGCTGTTTAGCGAGGTTCAGTTCGTCGTCATTGACACCGCGTTTTACGACGTCACTCATTTCGGCAATGGCCAGGTCGACAACCTCTGTGACCTGACCCGGCGAAGTTCCGGCAAAGATCGAAAACATGCCGCAATCCTGATACATCACCGCAGACGCCCCGACACTGTAGGCGAGCCCGCGTTCCTCGCGGATCTTTTGCCACAATCGGCTCGATGTGCCGCCGCCAATGATGTTTGCAAGTAGGTCGGCGGCGTAGCGGCGATCATCGCATGCCGAGACTAGCGGCGTCGCCAGGATCAAATGAACTTGTTCGAGATTGGCATTTTGTCTCAAAAGGATCGGTGCAGCAATTTTCGGCGACGTGGTGACCTGAGCAGAAACCGTCGCGGGCGCGGAAGAGAAGGCACTTCGAGCCATATCCACTAATCGGTCGTGTTCGAGGTTTCCGGCGGCAGCAATGACAAGATTCGAAGGCGTAAATACCGCGTCGTGATATTTGCGCGTCCTCTCAGGATCAAATCTTCTTACCGATTCGGGTGTGCCGGCGATCGACATCCCGAGGGGATGGCCGGGAAAGTATGCTTCGCTGAAGATCTCACCCAAAAACTCCTCGGGCGAATCCTCGACCATCTTCATTTCTTCGATTATCACGCGCTGTTCACTCTCCAGGTCGGCAGCGTCAAATCTGGGTGCCGTCAGCATATCGGCGATCAGGTCGAAGGCCGCAGGCAGTTGGTCGTCAATGACCTTGATCGCAAAGCCCGTCTCTTCGTGAGTAGTAAACGCATCGAGGTTGCCGCCGAGGCGGTCCTGTTCGATGGCGATGTCGAGAGCGGAGCGTCTCTGCGAGCCCTTAAAAACAGTGTGTTCGATAAAATGCGAAATGCCGTTCAGTTCGATTGGCTCGTGCCGCGACCCAACGCGGTAAAAAAAGCCCAGCGTCGCCGACCGCACGCCCGGCATCTTGTCGGTCAGTATGCATAGGCCATTATCGAGGCGTGTTTGTTGGATATCTTCCTTCATTGGCGAAAGGATAGAGCATAGCAGGTCACGGTGGGATGGTGGAAGTGAGTTGTCTGTTACTGGTGCGAATCAACCGCAGATGACGCAGATAACGCAGATCAAAAACTGATTTAATTGTCTTACTATCTGCGTCATCTGCGGTTAGTTCAGCTTAGTTAGAAATAGCATTGAACAGCAGTGGAAATGTCGCCAACGACTGTCCTCTGTACTGCGGGCGAAAGCCGAAGAGAATGATCTTGCCTTTGCCGATTTTTACCTCGACGAGAGCCGCCTTGCCGGCGATCTTTTCGGTACCGAGTGCCCAGCCGGACAATAGTATCTGCTTTGGGTCGGATGGGTATCGGGCGATGACGCGAATAGTCGGTCGGGAGTCCATTTCCACAGAGTTGAATTTTTTAGCTTCTTCTGGAGTAAGACTAATACTCATCGATTCTGCGTTCTTGTATGCGTCCTTAAGCTCCTTTCTCACGTTGGCGGATTCGAGAATTTCAAACACTGGCCCGTTTTCGAACCAGGCGATCGACTGTTGGGGCATTCCTTTGGCGATCGGCGAGGTCAGGTCGAGTTCGGTGCGGAGGATCGAGCCGGGGATGAAGAAATCCTTGCGGGTGAGGCCCTTGGTTACGTTTTTGATCGGCAGATTGAACTGCTCGATCGCAAAATCTGACGAGCGGTTCAGAAAAACGAGCGTGCCGCCGGCCTCGACAAACTTTTTCAGATTCTCAACACCTTCCTTTCCAACGCCGCCAACATACTCATCCGGCATCGTCCCCTTCGCATAGCCGTTCAAGATCTGATTCGGCGACTGGTCGGGGAAAACTATGACATTTACCGTGTTCGATAAATAGGTCATATTAAGTTGACCATTTTGAATCGAATCGTGTCGGACACTGCAAAAATTGCTTCGGTTCGACATCATCCGTTGTTCGAAGTTTTCGACTACCCATCGCGTCCACCCTTCATCCATTACAGGGTTAAATGAGCGATAAATGCGGTAGTCTAATGAACCGTAGCAACGAGAACTCCCACTACTACTACCGCTGCCCCAACCGCCATTGTAAGACTCAAATGTCTTAAATACAGGTTTTACTTTCACGTCCATCAAAAGTGAAAGGCTGTGAGCAGTTACATCGTAGGGCGGTATTGGCTGACCTTTGTCATCGACCAAATGCGGATATTGCTGGATTTCGAGTAAAGATTTTGCGAACAAAAAATAAGGCTGCTCTGCCCGTATCATTCTCGTTCCCTCCGCAACTTTAGAATCACCTTCGGCGAAAGGTTTGGCGGAAACGACTTCAACACCGCTTCTCTCTAATATCTTTACAATACCAATTCCATTGAAAGATGGGGCAAGAGCCAAACCTGTTACCTCACCTACCTTCCTAGGCCGCACCGCTTCCTCCCCGATCTTGTAGAACCGCGACAGCCATTTCTCACGATTGTCTGAGGCGTGATGGAGCAGACTGAACGCGGCGGTGGTCATTGTGTCGGTGATGTTTGAGAGCTTCCATTCGCCGCCTTTCCAGACCGGGCCGAAGTTGTCAGTTTCTTTACGGACGTCGTAGCCCTCGCCGCTGCGGAGCTGGTCGTAGGTGACGTTGATCGGCGTTGCTAGTCGGGCAGAGGCAGTTTCACTCAAGATCCGCACTCCGCCGTGATAGTGGGAATAGGCACGCGCGGGAGTCCAGGCGTCGTAGGTCGAATTGGTGGTTATCCCGGAAAAACCCTTCGAACGCAGGTCGGCGGCCATGGCGTTGCCGAGTTCGGTGTAGCCCTCGACGATTTGTTTCGGCACGTTCGGTTCAACCGGCTGCATGTACGGCGGCAGGAAAAGCCGCGAGCCGAATTGGCCTTGCTGGTGGATGTCGTGGACGATCTGCGGGTGCCAGACGTTGTGAATTTTGTCGACCGTGAGCTGCGTCTCGACCTGCGTGAAGGCATACCAGTCGCGGTTGTTATCGTGGCCGACGTACTTGTGATAAAGCTCGGGCGGATCGGTGCCCTCAAACGGTGTCCCGAGTGTCTTGTCGTACCAATTTTTGACGATATCGACGCCGTCCGGATTTAAGCTCGGGACAAGCAGGATGATCGTGTTGTCGAGTATCTTTTTGGTTTCAGCGTCGGTTGCACTCGCCAGCCGGTGGGCAATAAGCATCGACGACAGGGTCGAACCGACCTCGGTCGAATGGACGCCGCAGGTGATGAGGACGATGGTTTTGCCCTCCTCGATCAATCGTTCGGCAAACTTAGCTCTGCTTTTGAACGTCCGGGGGTCCGCTAGCTGAGCATTTATCTTCTTATATTTTTCGAGATTCTTGAGATTTGCGGGCGAGCTGATCGTTGCGTAAACAAACGGTGCGCCCATCGTCGACCTGCCGATCTCCTGGAACATCACACGGTCGCTCGCCGCGTCGAGTTTCGTAAAATAATCTACTATCTGCGCCCAACTTGCCAGCTTTCGGTCGTCACCCGGCGCAAAGCCGATGACGTCCTTTGGCGCGGGAATGCTCTGGGCTCTTGCCGCCGCCGAAAACGATGCAACAAAAGCGGCAATCAGGATGAAATAGAACACAGGCCGTCCAACTCGGCCCTCAATGATCAGAAAGCGGATATTTTTCATATGGCAAAGTCGATTGCGGTTCTTCGGCTAGTTTAGGTCATTTCGCTCTGATAGATAAACGGCGGAGTGTGACCTCTGACACATTTTGCAGTTGGATCGTGGGTGTAATATGAGACGCAGGAAGTTTTTCTATGGATTTCGACGTTTATGAAGTTTGGCGAAAAATTGCCGACTGAATACTGGGAACTCACCGCGGCGGACCTTACTAAAGCTTTCGGTTCGTCGGCCGAAGGCCTGACCGGCCATCAGGCGAAAGCCCGCCTCTCGAAAACGGGCCCTAATCTGCTCGAGATCCGTCGAGGCGAGTCAGCGCTAAGACTACTTGTAAAACAATTCACCAGTCCGCTTGTCCTTATTTTGATCTTCGCCGTGGCTGTGTCGGTTTTTGTCGGCGAATGGACCGATGCCGCCGTGATCTCTGCGATAGTAATAGGCAGTGGGATCATCTCATTCGTCCAGGAATTTTCCGCCGGCAACGCGGTCGCCAAACTACGTGCCCGACTGCGTCACCGGGTCACTGCTGTTCGCGACCGGACAACAAAACAGATCGACGCCGAAAGCATCGTGCCCGGCGACATTGTTTTACTATCGGCCGGAAGCCTGATACCTGCCGATGGGGTGGTGATCGAGGCCAACGATTGCTTTGTAAATCAGGCGGTACTCACCGGCGAGACATTTCCGGTCGAGAAGAATACCGTGCCTTCGCCACGCGACGCCGTACTTGCGGCAAGGACAAACTGCGTCTTTATGGGCACATCTGTTCGCAGTGGTTTCGCCAAGGTGTTGATCACGCAGACCGCAAGAGCGACCGAGTACGGCAAGATCGCGGACCAACTTAGTCTGCGACCGCCTGAGACGGAATTTCAGCGAGGGATACGAAAGTTCGGCTTGATGCTGAGCCGCATAATGATCATGCTCGTGCTGGTCGTATTTGCAGTAAATGTCGTGATGGAACGGCCTGCAGTCGAGGCCCTGCTCTTTGCGATCGCACTAGCCGTCGGCATTTCACCCGAACTGTTGCCGGCGATCATTACGATCAATCTCTCCAAGGGTGCCCGGGAAATGGCCCGCAGCGGCGTCATCGTGCGGCGGCTCGAGGCGATCGAGAATCTCGGCAGCATGGACATACTCTGTACTGACAAGACCGGAACTCTGACCGAGGGTGTGGTCCGGCTGGACGCGGCTCTCGACAATGCCGGTAAAATGTCGGATCACGTTTATCGGCTTGCCTACCTAAATGCAAATTATCAATCCGGCATACCAAATCCTCTCGACGTGGCGATAACATCAGGCCGCTCTGTCGATATTGCCGGCACAAAGAAGTCCGGCGAAGTGCCTTATGATTTCACGCGAAAGCGATTGAGCGTTCTGGTAAGTGACGCAAAAGGATCGCGTTTGATCACGAAAGGAGCTCTCGATAATGTGCTGGACGTTTGTTCCGACATCCGCAGCGAAACGGGGATGATCCCGTTGACCGAAGAGGCCCGTAAAGAGATCACCGATCGGTTTGAGGCTTGGAGCGAAGACGGATTCAGGGTTCTGGGTGTTGCGGCGAAAGCGATGGGTAAAGCGACGGTAGTTTCTCGTCGTGATGAAAGCGATATGACCCTGGAGGGTTTTCTGCTTTTTCTCGATCCGCCGAAGAAAGATGCCGGCGGGGCCATCAAAGCCCTGGCTGACCTCAAAGTCGGGCTAAAGATCATAACCGGGGACAATCGGTATGTGGCCAGGCACGTTGCCGGCGCGGTGGGGATGCCCGTTGAGGGAGTGATGACCGGAGCGGAATTAGCGGGATTGGGGGACGAGGCTCTAATGCACCAGGCCGTCCACACGACACTCTTCGTTGAGGTTGATCCAAACCAGAAAGAACGTATTATCAGGGCCCTTCAAAAGATGGGCCACGTCGTCGGCTATATGGGCGACGGCATCAACGATGCCCCGGCACTGCACGATGCCGATGTCGGGATCTCGGTCGAAGGCGCCGTTGACGTTGCAAAGGAAGCGGCGGATTTCGTCCTGCTCAAGTCGGGTTTGGAAATACTTGAAAAGGGGATCAAAGAAGGCCGGATCACTTTCGCAAATTCGCTCAAATACATCTTTACAACCACAAGTGCAAATTTCGGAAATATGTTTAGCATGGCCGGCGCATCGCTCTTTCTGCCATTTTTGCCGCTGCTCGCAAAACAGATCTTATTGAATAATTTCCTTTCCGACATTCCTGCGATAGCTATTGCCGGCGACAATGTCGACGCCGAATACATCGCGACTCCGCACAGGTGGGATGTGAGATTTATTCGCAATTTCATGATCGTATTCGGATTTGTGAGTTCAGTATTCGATTTTATTACCTTCGGTTTGCTGCTGCTCATCGTGCGGGCGGCCGAGCCCGAGTTTCAAACCGGATGGTTCATCGAATCGTTACTGACCGAACTCGTCGTTGCTCTTATAGTACGTACTCGGCGTCCGTTCTATCGAAGCACGCCCGGCCGCTGGCTGTGGATCACGACGCTGGCGGTGTCGGTCCTTACCATCGCGATCCCGTATTTGCCGTACACGAACGTAATGGGATTTGTTCCGCTTCCGGCTTGGGTCACCGCGTCGATCGTAGCCATAGCCTTGCTTTATGCGATCGCCACCGAGGCCGCGAAAAAGGCCTTTTACAGCAGAATGGGTGCCGCCGTTTAGGAGAGTTCGAGATCAGGTGAATTGTCCTGATCATTTGAGGGTTACTCCGCGTCAAGCATTGCGTTTTTTTGAGTGTGCCTGTAAATTTAACCCAAGTTCCAACCCTCTTCCCAAAACAGCCGTATTTTGGCGGCGATATAGAGTTCGATTTCAAGGAGACAACCAGGGATGAAAAATCCGTTTCTCGAGAATTTCAAGCCGTATATTCCCGATGCGTCAACGCTTCGTGAACTAACGCCATTTCCGCTGATCATCGGTACATTGCTCGGCATAATATTTGGTGCCTCATCGTTATATCTGGTGCTCAAGACCGGACTCACGGTCTCAGCCTCGATACCCGTCGCAGTTATCGCGATCACGTTGTTCAGGCTTCTTTCAAAGATCGGAATGAGGGATGCGACCATCCTCGAATCCAATGTGATGCAGACCGCGGGCAGCGCCGGCGAATCGATCGCGTTCGGTGTCGGCGTGACAATGCCGGCTATCATGATCCTTGGATTCGATCTTGATTTTACCCGGGTTATGCTCGTCGCGGTGATGGGTGGGCTGCTCGGTATCCTGATGATGATCCCGCTCAGGCGGGCACTTATTCGCGACCAGCACGGCTATCTGAAATATCCCGAGGGCACGGCTTGCGCAGAGGTTCTTAAGGCCGGGGCGTCAAAAGAGTCTCGTGATGCGTCACATGAGGCCGGGGCCGAAGGCGACGACGACGCTGCTCTACGAGGCGGCAAGATCATTGCGATCGGGTTTGCTATGGGCTTTATCTTCAATGCGCTGATGAAGGTACTGTTCTTTTGGAAAGAGTCGCCCGGCTATGATTTTTCGAATAAAGGCTTCAAGGGCGGCTCGATCAGCTCCGATAATGACCCGACACTGCTTGGCGTCGGCTACATCATCGGCCCAAAGATCGCCGGCCTGATGATGGGCGGAGGCGTGCTTTCTTACCTCGTACTGATCCCGATGATCAAATTCTTCGGCGATTCGCTGACCTCGCCGGTAGCTCCGGAACTCAGCAAGACCATCGCCGAAATGTCGCCCTCCGGTGTGCGAAGTGCATATGTTCTTTACATAGGTGCCGGTGCGGTCGCGATGGCCGGTATCATCTCGCTCGTCCGGAGCCTGCCCACGATCTGGCACGGCCTCAAAGGCGGCCTCGCTGACCTCCGCGGCGGTTCAAGCGATGCGAATGGCAAACTGCCGAGGACCGATCAGGACCTGTCGATGAAATGGGTCGTCGTCGGGGTGGTGTTGCTGATCGCAGGCATTATGCTGTTCCCGCAATTGGGGTTGAGCATATTTCAGCATCCATTCGTATCGTTCTTTGGTGCGGTGCTGATCATCATTCTCGGATTCCTATTCGTTACAGTTTCGTCTCGATTGACCGGTGAAGTGGGCTCATCGTCGAATCCGATCTCGGGCATGACAGTCGCGACCCTGCTTATTACGTGCCTCGTATTCCTCGGCCTCGGATGGACTGCTGCCGATCCTTATTTTGTTACGGCGCTGTCGATCGGCGGTATCGTGTGCATTGCTGCCTCGAACGGAGGCACTACATCGCAGGATCTCAAGACAGGATTTTGGGTTGGCGGCACGCCCAGGAATCAGCAGATCGCGATCCTCGTCGGAGCGCTGGCTTCGGCATTGGTACTCGGATCGCTGCTGATCTTCCTTAATAGCTCAAGGACCTATTATCAAAAGGTCGACCCCGCCTCGCCCGAGGCAAAGGTGATCGTGCCGAAAGAGAAGTTCTTTACCGAGGGCGGAAAGGCCAAGGTTGAAAAGGCCGGCGGTAAATTCAAAGATACCGACGCTGCCGAGTACCACGTATGGCAGAACACCGAGCCGAAAGACGGCCAGATCGGCAAATATCTGATCGACGCGTCAGGCAAACCGGTCTACTTTGTTGATCCGGGTATCAACGGGATCCTCAAAAAGGATGACGAGGGAAAAGATCTCGAACGGTTTGACGCCCCGAAGGCGACACTGATGAGCTATATCATCAAAGGTGTGCTGGGGCAGAACCTGCCATGGGGATTGGTGATCCTCGGAGCCATGATCGCCGTCGTGCTGGAGCTTGCCGGGGTACCGTCGCTTGCTTTTGCGGTCGGCATCTACCTGCCCATCTCGACCTCGACGCCTATTTTTGTCGGGGGCATCGTGCGTTACCTAGTGGATATCTATTTGAAACGCAAACTCGCCAAACAAAACTTGACGGAAGATCAGATCCTTGCCGAAACCGACAAATCAAACGGCGTTCTGCTTGCCTCGGGTTACATTGCGGGTGGTGCGATCGCCGGCATTCTTATAGCGGTCTTCGCCGTGATCGAGAGTCTGAAGTTATTCCAGGATGGAATGGAAAAATGGTCGCACGGCGGCAATCCATTTTATGAAGGAGCGGCTTCGGACATCCTGGGTCTCCTTCCGTTCCTGGGATTGGCGATCGTATTGTATTTCGTTGGACGCGAATGGCTGCTTGCCGGTAAGAAGAGCAGTTAGTTGGTCTGACCATGACTTGTTTTACGTTTTTGAACGCGACACGCTATACTTTTAGCGTGTCGCTTTTTCATTGATGGTTCTTCGATCTGACGCAAATATCTCAAATACGTAAGATAGATCATTATGGGTGTCCATTCTCAAAGAGGCGGCTGTCTGTTAATAGCCGGCATGATTTTCAGTACGGCCTTCGGGTGTTCGACCGTTTCGCCGAAGAATGATTCGGGGGCCGGGCCTGCTGCCAATTCCAGTTCATCCAATTCGGCCGAAGCGGCAAAGAGCAACGGGGGAGCCAAGATAACAATTGACCCGAATGGGCCGGCGGATACCGTGCGCGTATTCTACAAGAACCTTCGTGAAAAGAAGTTTCGCGAGGCGATCTATTTGACAAACCTGCGGCCTGCGGTCGAGGGCCTTACCGAGGCAGAACTCGGTGAATTTGCTGTTGACTTTGAGGCACTTGCCGGACAGATCCCCGCCGAGGTTCAGATCAATGGCGAGATCATCAGCGGCGATCAGGCTACCGTCACCGCCAACTTGCCCGATCCGGACGAAGACGGCAAAAACTCGATCCAGGAGATAAAGCTCAAACGCTCCGGCGATGTATGGATCATCCAGACAGTCGACGAGACTGCTGCCGCAAAGATAAAGAAGGACGGCAGATCCTACTTCCTCAACCTGCGGATCGAAACTCACGAGGAAGAGGCAAAGAAGATGCTCGAACGCATATCCAAAGCTCAACTTGCTCACTCGCTCCAAAACGGCGGAGTGTTTACCGATATGGCGACCTTGATCACGGCCGGTCTCTTGCCTGAAGATATCGCTTCCAGTGCGTCTACCGGATATAACTACGCGATCAAAGTCGATCAAAACAAGATAAGCTATTTCGCTACGGCCACCCCGGAAAACTACGGAAAATCCGGCCGACTCTCGTTTCTGCTCCAACTCGACGGAAAGGGAATATCGCACGTGACGAGCAAGGACACGCGCGGCCAACCGATGAAAAAATAGATCTAATGTAAAAAAATGCGCAAACTGTTTTGATTTGGGTGTACTATTGCCTTTAGATGGTCTATAAATAGGTTCTTGATCTTGGGGGCACAGTTCAAACTTAATGATCAGAAAGCTAATCTCGAGACTTAACCGCACGTTGTCGGAAAAGATGGTTCCGCCCCGTCGGCGATTCACGGCACCGGTGAAGGTTTGGTTCGATCCCGACATCAATTCCGAACGCCACCGTGTGGCTGCGATGAGTCGCTGCATTCTCGGCGAGACGGTCGATATGAGCAGATCGGGAATCGGCTTTTTGTCACCTTCGATTCGGATCAGCGAAAAATACCTTGTCGGACACGAACGCCGGTTAAACATCGAGATCGATCTTCCGAACGGAAAGATTCGAATTTTGGCGATCGGCAAACGCTACAAAAAAGGTGGTGCCGGAGCCTCGGACGACCGCTTTTTGATCGGTGCGGAGATCGTCGGATACGAGCCGGGCAGTGAAGAAGCGTATCTGCATTTTTTGAAGCACGGCCGCCGATCGCGAAAGGCCGCCGGGGCTCTCGAACTCGGGATCGACTAAACCGAACTAACTTGATGAAAGCGGCGCAGGTTTTACAGCCTGCGCTTTTTTGTTTCCCGGAATAGTGAGTATATTAGTTGAAATGTCAAACATCATTGGAATCGGCATTATCGGCACGGGCTTTGCCCGAAAGGTCCAAATACCGTCCTTCCTGCATTGTGAAGGTGTCCAGATCGCCTCGGTGGCAAGTTTCCGGATCGAAAACGCGCGAACCGCGGCACACGAGGCGGGTGCTGGTCACTATACAGATGACTGGCGGCAAACGGTCGATCGCGATGACGTCGATCTCGTTTGCATAACGACTCCGCCGCCGGATCATCGTGAGATGACGCTTTTCGCGATCGAACGCGGCAAGCACATTCTGTGCGAAAAGCCAATGGCGATGAATGTCGCTGAGGCAGCCGAAATGACCGCCGCCGCCGAACGCTCGACGAAGCTCGCGTTGATCGACCATGAGTTAAGGTTCCAGCATGGTCGGCAGGTCGCGTACAAGATGCTTCGTGAAGGCGTGATCGGTAAGATCCGTCATGTCAAGTCATTTTTTCAGGCACCTCACCGCGGCGATCCGACGCTCGCATGGAATTGGTGGTCCGATGCCGCTGCGGGCGGCGGAGCACTCGGTGCGATCGGGTCGCATATCATCGATTCGCTTCATTGGTTCCTCGGCACCGAGATCAGCTCGGTTTGCTGCCATCTTCAGACCGATATCAAAGAGCGTCGTGATGCCGCGGGCGAAATGCGGGCGGTGACAAGTGATGACAGCAGCTATTTACTGCTGAAACTGGCCGACGGCGAATTAACCGAAGGTGCAAGCGGAATCGCCTCTATCTCGATGACCGAAGGCCCGCGATATATGAATCGCGTTGAGTTTTTCGGCACCGGCGGAGCGATGCGGGTCGACCATCTCGGCGAGGTGTTCGTGGCCAGATCCGCCGCCGCGGATTGGGAAGCGATCCCGACCGACCTCGGCATTCATCTGCCGGGAATGCCGGACACCGGATTTGCCCGCGGATTTATGGCGATCGCCCCCGAGATCGTGAATGCGATCCGGATGGGAAGCATGGAGATCGAGCACGCCGCCACCTTTGCCGACGGACTGCGGGTCCAAAGGGTGCTCGACGCGGCCCGTGAGTCTGACCGGACCGGCAGACGAATATCGATCGGAGAATAACCGCCAATGCGAAAGGCCATCAGGATATTCGCGGCGGTGTCCGCGGTCATTACCATCTTGTTCTTCATCTTCTTTTTTCCGTTCGCCGCTTCGGTGACCGAGCGGATGTTGAACCCGGTCATAAACAAACCCCCGTACCCGGTCAGCCAACGGGCGGCAAAGCTCCATGAGACCTTGTTTGTCGCCGATATGCACGCCGATTCGCTCTTGTGGGGCCGCGACATTAACGCCGACGCCGCCGTCGCACAGGTCGATGTGCCAAAGCTCGTCCGCGGCAACGTCGCTCTTCAGGCGTTCACGGTAGTTACGAAAACACCGCGGGGGTTGAATATCGAGCGCAATGACGACTCGACCGACAACATCCTTTTGCTCGCTCTCGCGCAGCGGCAGCCTTTCGCCAACCTTTCCAGCCTGACCAGGCGGGCATTGTGGCAGGCCGGACGGCTGCACGAGTACGCGGCTGCGTCCGGCGGGGCACTGACGGTCATCGAAAACAAGCGCGATCTCGGGGCATTTATCGAACGCCGAAAGACCCAAAAGGCCATCGGTGGTTGGTTGGGCATTGAGGGTGCTCACGCACTCGACGGGGATCTCAATAACCTTGACGAGCTCTACGCCGCCGGTTTCAGGATGATCTCGCCGACACACTTTTTCGACAATGACATTGCCGGCTCGGCCCACGGTATCGAAAAATACGGACTCACGGACAAAGGCCGTGAGTTCGTCCGGCGGATGGAGGCAAAGCGAATGTTCATCGACATCGCACACGCCTCGCCAAAGACCATCGACGACATTCTCGCGATGGCGACGCGGCCCGTGGTCGTTTCTCATACGGGCGTCAAGGGCACCTGCGACAACAACCGCAACCTTTCGGACGATCAACTGCGGCGGATCGCGGCGACCGGCGGCGTTATCGGCATCGGATTCTGGGATACCGCCATTTGCGGGGAAGATGCTGCCGCGATTGCCCGAGCGATAAAGTATGCAGCGTCCATTGCCGGAGTCGAACACGTCGCCCTCGGCTCTGATTTCGACGGTTCGGTAAAGGTGCCTTTTGACGCCAGCGGTGTGCCGCTGATCACCGAAGCGCTGATCGCCGAGGGGTTTAGCGACAATGACATCGCACTGATTATGGGCGGCAATGTCCTCAGGCTTCTGTCGGAATATTTGCCGGAATGACCCACATCCGCAAAATACCTTTTCAAAATGGCCCGCAATAATTGTATAATCGCGCCTACGACCTCCGGAGTTCTTGGTCATACCGCGGCGGCGGTGCGGCCGATCAGGATCCATACATACAGACCATTTGGCAAGATTAGCGTGTTCGGCTGTGCAGTCGGAGACGCGTGTTCCAGGAGCATTTGATGAAAAAGTATTTTGCATTGTTCGGTTTAATTGTCCTCGTTTTGGTTGCGGCGGCCGCGGTATTCCTGCCGTTCGAAAGTTCCGAAGCTCAATCCGATCTCGGTGTCGATCCGGCCGAACCCGATATGCCCCGCATTTGGGACAGATCGCGTTCGACCTTTGGCAAGGAAGAGTTTCTAAAAGAGCGGGCAGATGCATATGCCATAAAGCGCGGGATCATCGACGGTAAACTCCCCGATCCGGGCCTCAGGTCCGCGGCGGTTCAGAAAATGGCCAATCAGGAGGCCGCACGTGACCGCTTGCCTGATTCATTTGAGAAAAATGCACTGCTCGCCGCCTGGAACCCGATCGGGCCTAATCCGATCCCGAACGGATCATTTCCCTGGTCAGGCCGTGTGATCTCGATCGCCGTTCATCCGACCAATCCGAACATCGTTTATGTCGGCGCCGCACAGGGCGGACTGTACCGTTCGACCGACGGCGGCACCAACTGGACCGCATTGATGGACAATGCTCTGAGCCTTGCTATCGGTGCGATCGCCATCTCGCCGTCGCAGCCCGAGACCATCTACATCGGAACCGGAGAACCAAACTTCTCATCCGACAGCTTTTTCGGCGTCGGCATCTATCGCATCGACAACGCCAGCACGACCGCCAACATCTCGGGCCCGTTCAATAAGACGGCGGCCAATGCCGACATCTTTACCGGCCGCGGTATCGGCGAGATCATCGTCCATCCGACCAATCCGAACGTGATCTTCGCCTCGTCGACCTCGGGCGTCGGCGGTATCTCGGGTTCGCCAAACAATGTGCTGCCGTCACGCGGTATTTATCGTTCGGACAACGCAGCCGGGGCGTCACCGACGTTCACCAAGATGACAGGGCTCGCGGCAAATGCCAACGCCAGTGTCCGCGACCTGGCGATCGACCCCAATGACCCGAATATCCTGATCGCCAATGCCTTAATCACCAATGGCGCCGGCGGTATCTACCGCTCGACCAACGCGATGGCGGCCGACCCGACGACAGCCACATTTACACTGGTCGAGATATTTAACAGCACCTCTACAAGCGAATTGACGGCCGAATTTGCCGCGATCCACCCGGTCGGAAATGCCGATGCGACGTTCTACGCCGCGACCGGAAATCTCGGCGGCCGCGTATTGCGTTCGACCAACGGCGGGGCGACGTGGGTCCAGCAGATCGATAATAATTTCTGCACGCCGCAGTGTTTTTACGACATCGGCGTCGCGGTCGATCCGGCCAACGCCGACAAACTCTACCTCGCGGGTTCGCCGAATATGGTCATCGGATTTTCGACCAATGCCGGCGTATCATTTACCAATTCCGGAGCGGGTGTACATGTCGATTCGCATGCGATCGCCGTTGCACCGTCAGACCCGAATACACTTTACCTCGGTACCGACGGAGGTATCTACAAATCGGTCAACGGTGCGTCGTCGCTGACATCGCTCAATAACAGCCAGTTTTTCGCGACCCAGTTCATGGGCATTTCGGTTCACCCTACGGACCCCAATTTCACCATCGGCGGCACTCAGGACAATGGCACCAACTATTACAGCCCGGCCGGTACCTGGGCCCGTGTTGACACCGGCGACGGCGGTTACACCGTCATCGATCAAAATGCCGCGGACACGACCAACGTCCGTATGTACCACACCTATTACAACTCGATCTCAGGTGCCCTGGTCGGATACGCGACCCGCGGCACAACGTCGGCAAGCTGGACCTTCCGCGGTTGTAACGGTGCGGCCGCCAACGGTATCAACTGTACCGACACCGCGGTGCTGTTTTACGCCCCGCTCGAGTCCGGCCCCGGCAATCCGAATACGATCTATTACGGTACGGACCGCGTTTACCGATCGAATGACACCGGCGTCAGCCATACGGTGGTCAGTCAGGCCCCGATCGAGTCGGGTGTGGCCGTCAGTGCCATCGGCATCTCGCCGCAGGATGATAACGTCCGTCTGGTCGGCCTGGCCAACGGCGGCATTTACGGAACGACGACCGGTTCATCGACGCTCACCAATCTGGACCTCGGCGGTACGATCCCTAATTTCTTTATCGCACGGGCCGTTATCGACCCAAACAACGTAAATACGGCGTATGTGACGATGTCGGGTTTTGGCTTTGCACAGGTTTACAAAACGACAAACCTCAACAGCGGCACGCCGACCTGGACGGCGGCGGCGGGTTCGGGCGGCAACGCATTGCCGCTGGTGCCGGTGAGCGGTTTTGTGGTCGATCCGCTCGATTCAAACACGCTCTATGCCGGCACGGACATCGGCGTTTACAAGTCCTCGAACGGCGGCTCGACATGGGCACCGTTCGGCACCGGTTTGCCGCGGGTCGCGGTCTTTGACATTGCGATCGCTCCGGGTTCGCCCCGTAAACTGCGGATCGCGACGCACGGCAAGGGAATGTACGAGATCAGCCTCGCGGCGGCACCGACGGTCCGTTCGCCGTTCGATTTTGACGGCGATAACAAGACCGATATTTCGATCTTCCGTCCGGCACCGGGCGAATGGTGGTACTCCAAGAGCAGCAACGGCGGCAATGGTGCCGTTACCTTTGGCACGTCGTCCGACACGCTCACGCCGGCGGATTTCACCGGCGACGCCAAGACTGACATCGCGTTTTTCCGCCCCGCGACGGGCCTCTGGTACGTTCTCAGGAGTGAAGACCTGACGTTCTACGCGTTCCCGTTCGGTACGACCGGCGACGTTCCGGTCCCGGCCGATTACGACGGCGACAACAAGGCCGACGCGGCCGTTTATCGTCCGTCGGCCAACACGTGGTACATCAGTAATTCGGGCGGCGGCACGACCATCACCGGATTTGGTGCGGCGGGCGACCTGCCGGTTCCGGCCGATTACGACGGCGACGGCAAGGCCGACATCGGCATTTACCGTCCCGGCCCGGGCCAGTGGTGGATCCAGCGGAGCACGGCCGGACCGGTCGCGGTACAGTTCGGACAGACCGGCGACAAGACTGTCGCGGGCGACTATACCGGTGACGGCAAGGCCGACATCGCGTATTTCCGCCCCTCGACGGGCAACTGGACGATCCTGAGAAGCGAGGATTTTTCATTCTACGCATTCCCGTTCGGTACCACGGGCGATGTCCCAAGCCCGGGCGACTATGACGGCGACGGCAAGACCGACGCGGCCATTTTCCGTCCGTCGACGTCCACCTGGTACGCCCAACGCTCGACTGCCGGAACGCTGATCCAGGCTTTTGGCCAAACGGGCGATATAGCGGTACCAAATGCCTATGTCCGTTAACTAAATGGAATAACCACGGCCCCGAACGGCCGTAGCGATCCGCCAAATGGCCGTGAGTTCTGAGCTCGCGGCCATTTGTTGTATCAGGCAGCGGCAACGATCGACGTGCCGGCCCGAATGCCTGCCATGCTAACACCCGTTTCCACGGATCTTTTCGCCCGAATTTGTCTGAAGCAGGGCACCTAAAAATTGAGGCCCCGCAGCGGTTCCGGCGCGGGAGCCTTCAATTGCCGTAACTCCAAGATCTCCGGAAATTACCGCATTTGTTCAGAGTGTCCTGACTGTCCCGCGTGTCCCGGCTGTCCAGCGTGTCCCGGCTGTCCCGACTGTCCCGCGTGTCCCGCATGTCCAGACTGTCCCGAGTGTCCTGCGTGTCCAGACTGTCCCGAGTGTCCCGAGTGTCCCGGCTGTCCCGACTGTCCTGACTGTCCCGAGTGTCCCGGCTGTCCTGCGTGTCCCGCGTGTCCCGCGTGTCCCGACTGTCCGGCGTGTCCCGCGTGTCCTGGCTGTCCTGCGTGTCCCACGTGTCCCGCGTGTCCTGACTGTCCCGACACTCTCGACTCGACAGACTCGCTAGACTCACCCGACTCTCTCGACTCTCAGGCCTGTTTAATGAATTTTCAAAGATCTGGTCAAACCTTTAGTTTAACATAAATTGCAGAGATACAGCAATATTTCATTTCTGCAACGATCAGGCGTGAATGGTGGATCGTGAATGGTGGATCGTGAATCGTGAATGGTGACTAGTCACCTATCGCCTATCACCCAAATGAGTATTGACACCAACCCGCAACCGGCACAAACTGGCTCTGGATGGGGATCGCCAAACTGGCCGGAAAGGCCTTGTCCAACGACAGCGGACGTTGCCGAGCCGCTATGACCTCGCCCGGCGACAATTGGAGACCGATCTCGATACGAAAACGGCCTGTGATATGTCCGCGAAAAGTACCAATGGGGGATCGACTACGACT
>CALDGX010000032.1 GCA_937941715.1 uncultured Chloracidobacterium sp.
TTTGGTCACGCTCGACGTCACCCTCCGATCGCGTTCGCGAGAGTCGGTTGAGCCCGCCTTTTGTAAGGGCGAGACTGTTGGCAAGAGCGGCCGTGCCGTCTGCGTTATACACGAGGACGGGATTATTCGGCGTTACCGGATCGATTAGTTCTTTGTTGGGAAGTCCGTTGTTCGCCCATTTGCCGTTGTCCCAACCGCGGCCGAGTATCCAGCGGCCGGCGGGCAAAAATCGCGCAAATTCGGCAATTTTCGCCCTCAGATCTTCCGGCGAACGCACACCGCTCAGATCGACCGACGAAAAGATGTTGCCGATCGCCGTGAAATGCACGTGCGAGTCGTTGAAGCCCGGCAGCACCAACTGGCCGCCGGCGTCGATCATCTCGGTGGCCGGCCCGGCCAGTGCCAATATCTCGCGATCGTTGCCGACCGCCATTATTTTATCGCCGGCGACCGCCACTGCCCGGGCCGTGCCTCCGGCCGCAGCCATCGTTCGGACATTGGCGTTTATGATGACAAGGTCGGCGCGTGCCTGCGAATAGTGCTGGCCGCAGAGCACCAGCACTATCAGCAAACATCGCGGTAAAAAGGTCATTTTTTCTCGAACACGACCCGGCCGTCCATCACCGTCATTATGACCGTGACCCCGCCGATCTTGGTCGCGTCCATCGTGAAAATGTCATCCGAGAGGATCACAAAGTCGGCCAGCTTGCCCGGTTCGAGCGTTCCCTTGACCTTTTCCTGAAACTCGCCATACGCCGAACCCCAGGTGAATGCACGAACGGTCTCATCGACCGAGATCTTCTGCTCGGGTATCCAGCCGTTCGGGTTCTTGTCATCAAGCGTTCGGCGGGTGACCGCGGCGTAAACGCCAAAAAGCGGATTGAGCGGAGCGACCGGCGAATCCGACCCGAATGCCAGCACGGCACCGGTATCGAGCAGTGTGCGAAACGCGTAGGTTCCCTTCAGCCGCTTTTCATCCAGGCGCTTCCACGCCCAACGGCCGTCGTCGATGATGTGAAACGGCTGCATTGACGCGACCACCTTCAGGCTGCCGAATCGCTTGATATCCTCCTGCCGCAGATGCTGTGAATGCTCGATTCGGAACCGGCGGTCGCGGGCACCGTTGGCGGCGGTGGTCCTTTCGTAAATGTCGAGGATCGTCGCGTTCGCCTTGTCGCCGATCGCGTGAATATTCACCTGCAGGCCCGCTTTATCGGCCCCGAGCACAAGTTCAGGCGTTTTCGTTATCTCATCGCTGGGTAGCCCCGTCGTTTTCGGATCGTCAAGATACGGTTCAAACAGCCACGCGGTGGTCGACCCCAGACTGCCGTCGGCATATCCTTTCAGGCAGCCGACACGCAGCATCGCATCGCCGAATGCCGCCCGGACGCCGGTACGTTCCCAGCGTTTGTAGTCGCCGAGCGTCGAGCATCCGTAAATGCGGGTCTTGAGTTTACCCTGCCGCATCAGCTCCTGATAGACACCGATGTCGGTGCCGGCCGAAACGTCGGTCACGCTCGTAACGCCGAGCGACGCGGCGTGTTCGGTCGCGGCTGCGGCCGCCTCGAGCTTTTCGTCAAATGACGGCTCGGGGATGACCCGGTAAATGTAGGACATCGCCGCGTCCTTGAACACACCGGCGGGGTTGCCGGCGGCATCGCGGACGATCAGGCCGCCGTCGACTTCCTTCGTTTCCTTATTCACACCTGCGAGTTTCATCGCCAGCGTATTGGCGAGAGCCATATGGCCGTCGAGCCGGTCGATAAATACCGGGTTGTCGGGCGTTGCGGCATCGATCAGGGCCGCCGTCGGCAGGGTGTTCGGCTTCCAGTTTTCGTGATCCCACTTTCCGCCCAGTATCCATCGGCCCTTCGGCAGTTTTGCGGCAAAATCCCGGATCCGCTTTACAAATTCCTCGGGCGTTTTAGCGTCTCTCAGGTCAACGGACGAGAGCTGTTGCCCGGTCTCAAGAAAATGGACGTGCGCGTCGTTAAAGCCCGGAATGATGGTTCGGCCCTTGGCGTCGATGACCCGCGTTTTCGACCCGATCAGCGGCTTGGTGTCCGCTTCTGAACCAACCGCGACGATCCTGCCGTTGAGCACCGCGACCGACCTCGCGACGGTCCTTTTCGCGTCCATCGTGCGGATGTTAGCATTGGTGACAACGAGGTCGGCTGTGACCGACTGGGCCGACGTCCCTACGACCGAGACGATCAGGATCTGAATTATTGAGAACAAAGCTGCCAGTTTTTTCATAGAGGAATCTTACCGAGAAGTGTATTCTTGAGTATCGACAGATTATACCAATGAAAGAAAAGTATATCCACATCTTGAGCATCGCCGGTGTTGTCTGCGGTTTTGTGTTCATCACTTTTCTTTATTGGGCGGAACCGCGTTCGCTGGCCGAGGTGACCAGCAAGGGTCAGGTCGTAATAGGTACTTACAGCATCGACAAGGCCGAGTTTGATCGGGGCGTGACCGCGTTTCGTGCCGAGGATTTTGCCGCTGCCAGGGCCGCATTTGATCGGGCCGACCCGGAAAAGCGCGACGCGGCAACGCAGTTTTATGTCGCATACAGCTATTACCGTCAGGGCTGGGGCCGTGTTTCGAGCGACGACAAACTTTTTGCTCAGGGAATAGCGGCGGTTGACCGCGTTATCGCGATCGACCCTAATTTTCGTTCGTCCGACGGGGCATTGACGATGAAGACCCCGACCGAGCTAAAGACCGAACTCGACGAAGGGCTAAAGCTGACGCCGTCTGATCTCAACCCGCTTAAGCTGATGAAAGAGAGGAAATAGTGCAGGACGAAAGTTTGTTCGACAAACCGTTAGATGAGATCGAGCAGGTCGAGGCCGAGACCAGCGTTGCCGCTCGCCGCATGCCGCTGACGTCGGCACCGCAGACGGCGTTGAGGACCTATATCGTCCTGCCGGCGATCTTTCTTGCGGTGACGCTGCTCGGCGGGCTTCGCCTCGGGGCGGCCGACAACGCGTTCATATTTCTCAAGCCGGCACTGATCTGCCTGGTTTTCGCGTCGGCGATGCTCGTGCTGTTCGTCCGCGGCGGGCTTATCGAAATCGCCGGTTGGTTCTCTGAGGAGTTCTCGACCGTTCGCAACGCCGCCAACGCCGGTGTCTTGCTGACGCTTTTCTCGGCGACGGTGCAGATATTCAATTCGTTGATACCTGAACAAGGATTGCCCTTTTGGGTCATCGGATTTTGCTTTCTGTGGACGATCTGGAACAACCTTTTTCTCGATCTCGACACCAAAAAGCTTTTGCGGAGCGTCGGCGGACTATTTGCCCTGGCATTTTTTGCAAAGTACCTGGTACTCGCCAATCTGACCGCAACCGGCGACGCAGGCTGGCTGCAGCGTATGATCCAGGACCCGGCAAAGGAAGCGTTTACCTGGCTGCTCGATCTGCCGCGTTATTCGGCCGGAACCGGTTATTTGCAGTTTTTTGCGATCGCATTGTATTTACTTGGCCTATATTTGACCCCTCGTCGTACCGAAAAATGAAGATAATTGCTGCTCTCTCGTTCGCCGTCCTTTTGACATTGACCGCGGCGGCCCAATCTCCGTCCAAGGTCCTGAAACAGGCCGAAAAGGCGCTCGGCGGCCAAAAGTCACTGCTCGCTGTCCGCTCGGTCAAAAGCAGCGGCACCATACGTCGCGTTTCTGACGGCGTCGGCGGAAAATATTTGCTTCAGACGTCGCAGCCCAACCTGCTCAATATCGCCTACGATCTTGACGGTTTTGAGGTCGAATACGGTTCCAACGGGCGTTCCGGATGGACACGTAATTCACGCGACGGACTGCAGACGCTGACCGGAGAGGCGAGTATCGAGTTTCAGACGATGGCCGCGTTTCGCAGCGGCCTGTGGCTCAACGCAAAAAAGGAAAAAGCAAAACTGGTCAGCGGCGGTTCGGCCAACGTTAACGGCAAACCCGCCAATGTCGTCACGATGATCACCGCCAAGGGCATTCCGATCAAGATGTTCTTTGACGCCGTGACCGGACTGCCCGTGCGTGACGAAATGCCGGATGCCGGACAGACGCGGGTGACCGACTACAGCGACTATCGCAGCGTGAGCGGTACTATGCAGCCATTTGCGATCCGGTTCACCGCGGGCGGCGAGTCATATGACGTGGCCATCAGTGAAGTCGCCGTCAACCGTCCGGCTGAGCGTGCGGACTTTGACTTTCCCGTCGTTTCCGGTGAACCGCTGCCCGATATCAAGGCTCTTTTAGAAGAACTGCGGGCGAACGAGGATCGCGTCGAAGAGCTGCTGGACAGCTATTCATACACTCAGAAAAGCATTAAACGCGAGCTCGGCAAGGACGGAATTCTTCGCGAGGTAGGTTCCGAGACCTATCAGCTCTCATTCTACAAGGGCAATCGCATCCGCCGCCTGGTCGAGAAGAACGGACGGCCGCTCAACGCAAAGGAACAGGCCGACGAGGACAAAGAGGCGGCCAAACGCGTCGAGGAGATCGAACGCGAGATCGCTAAGAGCGATGCACGCATGGGAAAACAGGGCTCGAACGGTGCCCCGTCCGAGGAGAGCCGACGGATATCCACCGCCGAAGTGCTTCGGGCGTCAAAACTGATCAATCCGCGGCGTGAGCGTTTTCGCGGCCGCGACGTGATCGTGTTTGATTTTGAACCCGATCCGGCGTTCGATTTCAAGAACGCGAAAAGCATGCTCAAATTCTTCGGAAAAACGGCCGGTGTCATGTGGATCGACGAAAAGGACAAGCAGGTCGCCCGTCTCGAGGCGGTGTTGGCCGACAGCTTTAAGATCGGCGGCGGCGTGCTCGCCAAGCTGCGGAAAGGTGCGTCGTTCACGCTCGAACAAGAACGCGTCAACAACGAAATTTGGCTGCCTAGCCAGGCGGACATCAACCTCTCTGTGCGGGTCTTGCTGGTAAAGGGTATTGACGTAAATCAGCTTATCAGGTCGTACGACTACCGCCGGTTTGAGACCGAGGTCAAGGACGCGACCGTCAACCCGACGCCGAAACAGTAGCTACTTTTTGACGAGGTCGATCAGGACCGGTTTGCCGCCGCGCATCACCCTGATCGAACGCCCGATGAACTTACCGTTGAACGCGGTCTTTTCTGAGAGCTTCTGATCGTTGATCGTCTCGATGACGTCGCCTGGCTTGATACCGGCATCACCGGCGGCACTATGATCCACCACCGATTCGACCGTCCAGTTCGAACCCTTGAAATTCGCTTTGACGCCGATCACAGTCAACACCTCGGCCACGGGTATCTTCGCATCAGCGTCAAAATCCCGCGGGCGGCCCGGCTGCGGGGCGTTCGGGTCGATCCCCTTCGGCAACAGCCGTTTGCCGGGACGCACTGCCTCGACGAATGACCCGCCGCCCGATGTGTCTGTGTCGGAGTTCGGCCGCGGCACGGCCGGTTTCGGGGCGGAGGCCGTTTCCCTGTTGGCGGCGATCACCGGGTTGGCGGCGTTGTTGTCGGCAACGGGCTGCGCGGCCGTATTTGCCGCCGTCACGGGCGGCGAAGCGGTCTGAACGGTCTCGTTTCTAACGATCTCGGCGGGCTTGCTGTCCGCCGTCCTTGAATATCTGTCGATGGCAAAATACCCGCCGACTGCGATCGCCAGGGCCAGCGGGACGGCGTATCGGGCCCATTGGGGCAGCCATTTGCCGTTTGATGACGCCGGCCGTCCCTGAGCGATCCGGGCCCGGACCCGAACGTCAAAATCGCTCGGTGCTTCGACCCGTTTCAGTGATCCGAGCATCTCGGCCACACGCCGTTCGTCATCGGTCACGGCCTCTAGATCTTTAATTTGGTTATCGTTGCTCATCTGGCCTAAAAATAATGTTCAAGCTTCTCTCTCAGCAATCCGCGTCCGCGGCTGATCCGCGATTTGGTCGTCCCGAGCCCGAGCCCCATGATCTCGGCGACCTCGTCATACGATTTGCCCTCGATGTCCCGAAGGATTATCGGAACGCGGTACTTTTCGGGCAATGCTGCTATCGCTCGGGCGATAGTACGGTCGCGTTCGTTATCGACGATCTGCGTATCCTGCAATGCCGCCTTATCAGCGAGCTGATATTCGACCTCGCTGTCCTCGTCGGCCTGAAACAGGCCCGTCAGCGACATCAATCGCCGGCGCTTTCGGCGGCGAAGCTCGCTGATCGCCAGATTGGTCGCGATCCGGTAAACATAGGTCGAAAACGCGTATTGCGTGTGATAGCGGTCGATGGCAAAATAAACGCGAACGAACGTTTCCTGGGCCAGGTCGACCGCTTCCTCGTAATCATTCAAAAATCGAAAGAGGTAATTTGTGAGCGGATTGCGGTAACGGGCGACTATTTCGGCGAAGGCATCTTCGTCGCCGTTCTTGGTCGCTTCGATCAGTTGATGGTCCGACGATTTCTCTTCAGGCACGGTGCTATCTTTTTCCTCCGCGTCCGTTGAGACGATATTGCCGTGAGCCATACATTCATAAGTTTTACAATACAATTCCGATCAAAACAATACTTACTCTCGACTTCTATCACGCCGTGCCGGGGAATAAGTTCCCCGATCTTTGACGCCGCGGTCATTTCGCCGGACGGACGGTCAGGACAAGGAACAGCGTCGAGTTTTGCTTGGGCAGCGACAGCGAACCGATCAAAATCGGTTGGCCTTCGGCGAGGCCGAGCCGGTTGATGCTGAGCCCGATCGACTCGTAACTGAATGTCGGTGCGGGCCTTCCGCCGTCCTCACGCAATATGCTTGTTCTGACAGGCACGCGTGCGCCGAAACGGAACGACTGTGCATATAAGCCGCCGCTTCCGGCTCGGACGCCGTTTAGCGACCACTCAAGGAACGTCTGCGGTTCGCCGTCCGCCACCGGCGACAGACTCTCGGTAATGCTCTTGTACTCAAAACCACCGTTGGTCGATGTCCTGCCGAGAAATGTGCTTGCGAGCCGTAAATTAGCGACGCCGAGTTCGGCCTTGATCTGACGCGAAAGCGGGACAAGGTTTGCGGGTAGTTCGGCCTTTGCGCCGGGATCGGAACTCGCCGCCAGAACCTGAAGCGTAAGGTCAAGATCACGGTCCGCCGGCGGTTTGGTTTCGGTTTGGGCTATCGCCGCGACGGCCGCGAGTGCGATCACGAGGGCCGGCGTCAGCAAGCGAGAAATAAGAATGGACTGGTTCATGTGTGTTCTCCTTTGCAAATCACGTTTGCAAGGCATTGCACAAACCAGTCCAAGGAAAGTTGCAAAAATGGTTGGTTACCGGTTTTCCTTAAAAAGCTCCTCGTCGACCTTTTGTCCGAATGTGATCGTCCCGACCTCTGACTCCTCGATCAGCTTTTCATTGGCTGTCAGCGTCGTCCGATACGGCACCAGTGTGCCCTGAGCGTAGTTGTAATTGTAGAATCTGCGCTTGTAGCTGACGCCGTTCTCCTCGTAGGTGAGCATCATCACGCGAAACGTCTTAACGCTGACGTAATAACGCGTCTTTCGCTCTTTTTTGTCCGTAACGTCGATAAAATAGTACTCAACGCCGAAGATCTTATCTCTGCCGGCAAGTTCGAGCTTTGACTCGTTTTCCTTATATCGGAGCATGCCCTCGAGTCCCCGGTACATGGTGTTCTCAAAGGAATTGGCCAGATCTGCCCTCGGCGGAAAAACAGTATTATTGAAAATTCCGAAGATCTTCCCCTCGTTATAAACGAGCGAAAACCGCGATCCGGGCGTGTCGGTGTCGATCCTCACCTTTTCTTTCTCAAGTGAATCGCCGCGGATGATCCAACGCTGATAGGTTCCGCTTTCGGTCTTTCCCTCCGAGTTTGTCGAGGTCACCCGGCCGCGTTCGAACGTGGTCTTTCGGATCTGGTTCAGCGTTGGCCGGCCGGCCGGAAATCCGTAAAAAACGATCGCTGATTCCACAACCTGATCTGCGGTGACCGGTTTGGTCGGATCTTTCAGCACCGTTGCCGGCGTCGGTGCCGGTTTTGCCTCGTCCTTTTTGTCGGGCGTAGCTTGGGCAAAACCAAGCGAAGCCGCCGTCAAAACGGTCAAAGAGATTAAGAAAATTGAACTTACGCGCAGCAACACCAGTTGGATCTCCTGTTTTTGGGTCAAAAATCGCAAGAACGGATTGTAACACAAGACGAGCTGATCAGCATCGGCCGGGGATTCAAACCCGTTAAATGGATGAGTTTATTTGCCGAAAGGATGCACTAAAGCATTTTGCCCGCAAACGCGGCGGCAGGGTAAAATGGGTTATGCTGCACGTCGCCCTCGTCGAGCCGGAGATACCGCCCAATACCGGCAATATCGCCCGTCTATGCGCCGCGGCCAACACCTCGCTGCATATCGTCGGGGTGACCGGTTTCAGAATGGACGACCGGACTTTGAAGCGTTCGGGCCTCGATTATTGGGAGTTCGTCGACCTACACCGGCATATCGACCTCGACGAGTTGTACGCCGCACTTCCCGATTCGCGGTTCGTCTATCTGACGACCAAGACCGACCGTTCTTACACCGAATGGCTGTTCCGTGACGGCGACTGCCTCATCTTTGGCCCCGAGACCCGTGGATTGCCTGAAACCCTTCTAAAGGCAAATCGGGATAACTGTCTGACCATCCCAATGCCCAACAAGAACGTCCGAAGCCTAAACATCGCCACCAGCGTGGGCATCGTCTTATACGAAGCAATCAGACAGGTTGGCTAATAGATACGAATGACCTCGCCGTTAATCCGCGTCTCAACACATCTGACGTAGCCGGCAACAACGCGGTCCATTGATACCGGAATATAACCAGGAAAGAAGTCTTCGTAATTATCGGCTGAGTCCTCGACCACTGTCGGAGACACGACATTTATCCGCTGGCCGCGTGTCAGTTCTTGTGCCGCGGCTTTTGCAAAGCTGTTCACGCCGCCGTTCACCAGTGAGAGCGAGACCGAGCCAAAAACCGGCTCATCAGCTAAAATTCCCGTCGTCAGGGTGAAAGAGCCGCCGTCATTGAGATATTTCTGGCCGATCCTCACCAGATTGACCTGCCCCATCATCTTGCCGCGAATCCCGATGTAAAAATCTTCTTCCGTCTGCTCGCTAAATGCCCCAAACTTCGCCGGTCCGGCAGCGCAAATAACAGCGTCGATGCCTTTCACCGACTCATACATTTTTTGTATCGAAGCAGCGTCCGTAATATCGACCGACACATCCCCTCCGCTCCGACTAGCCTGAACGACCTCATGCTTTTTAGCAAAACGGTCGTAGATTCGTTTTCCAATAGTGCCGCTGGCACCGATCAGTATTATTTTCATTGTTTCACTATTAGTTTAACCGACCGCGCAACACCATCAAATAATGGATCGATCGTACTTTTGTCGGATACAAGGCTGGTTCCAGTCAGGATCAATTTTCGGTCCGGGAGATCAATAAGAAACTGTATTGTGCGAATAAGCCACCCCTTATATTCCGTTTGCAATACAATCCGACTCCCTTTAAGGCCCGATATCGTGGAGACTTTCGTCAAACCCACCAAACTGATCTTCTTCGCTTCTGGTCCCGGTTTTTCGTTCTCCGCAAATAAAGCAATTAATGCGGCAACTACAACTTCGTCATTCGAGGCGTTCGTCATCCCGTCTTTAACATTAAGATTTGCTCCAAAGCCTGCCTTCTGAGCAATCTCATCCTGAATGCGAAACGTCATATACTGACCGCCATCGATCGGTTCCTTCGAATACCATCCAGGCGGAGGACAGTATGAAAAGCCTCCTTTCGTCTCGACGTGCCTCGTGCATTCGCTTTGCGCGACACCCGAAATGACCGACAGAAGTATGAGGCTTGCCGCTATAGTTATTTTTTTCATAGTCGTTCCTAACATTCCCCGACAATTATTACACAGGTTATCACGCCTTAGGTGGAAGGCTAGCGTCTTTGTCTTCTTTGCCTTTATACAACTAATCCGTCATTATATTCGTTTGCTTTAGCGCAAGGATTTATCACTATGATCAGCACAGAGAAAATTCGCAACATCGCCATCATCGCCCACGTTGACC
>CALDGX010000033.1 GCA_937941715.1 uncultured Chloracidobacterium sp.
ACAAGGGTTGGGGAATTAGAAGGTGAGAATCGCAACGCCGAGATTGGGGTAGTGATGGATCCAGTGAGCATTGTAGAAAGATTAAAGACGGGGCGATACGGTGGATTCTATCCCGACTACGAATGATTGAATCTTTGGCAATCGTACGAGTCTTTCGCAATCGATAAAAGGCAGTTCGATCCCGAACTCGAACATCAATCATCCGACGCTCAATCCAGCGGACAACAGATTCACAACCGGACAAGGCTATGTCTATGACCTAAATGGCAATCCTATCGAAGATGCTGAAGGACGTAGGTTTACTTTTGACGGAAACGACAAGCAGACGGTCGTTCGTGACCTGAACATTCCAACTACACAGCAGAATCCTGATGCAAATGTAATTGGTCGCTATTATTACGACGCCAGCGGTGCTCGTGTCAAGAAAGTAACGAATACCGAGACGACGGTCTTTGTTTACGACGCCGGCGGTGCTCTCGCGGCCGAGTATTCGACGCAGGTCGAGACCGCGAACCCGCAGGAGAGCTATTTGACAACAGATCATTTGGGAAGCCCGCGTGTGATCACCGACAAGAGCGGCAACGTTATTTATCGCAGAGACTTCATGCCCTTCGGCGAAGACCTCTCAGCAGGAGTCGGAACCAGAAGCACCACGCTGAAATATGTCGCCAGCGGAGTCGACAGCGTTCGTAAACGCTACACCGGCTACGAGAAAGATACTGAGACCGATCTCGACTTCGCTGAAGCGCGGATGTACCAGAACAAACACGGGCGCTTCACGGCAGTCGATCCATTGATGGCTTCCGCCAGCCCCAGCGACCCGCAGACATTTAATCGGTATTCGCATACCGGCAATAATCCGATCAATCGGACAGATCCAATGGGGTTGGATTGGTGCAAGGTTGGCAAAGACATCTTCAATCGAAGTCAATGTAAAAGTGGCGAAGAAAACATCACGGGATCAACGAGTGAAATTGCTCAATGCTCTTCCGCCTGTGCAGACAATGGCGTACAGGTTGGAGACACAGTCAAGTGGCTTGCTAATGGGGTACTTGAACTTGTTCCCCCGAAAAACGCCGCACAGGTTGCGAGGGACACTGGTACCGAGGTTCAAGCCACGCAAGATGTGATAATAACATCCGGTTCTGCCGATATCGCAACTACGACGATAACGCAAAGGCAAGTCGAGCCGTTGCCGGATTGTGTTCCGGCATATGTCTGTACGGGAATTCGAGACCCAGACAAAGACGCAGCAAACGCCCAAGCATTTGCGGACTTTTCAGGTGAGGTCCCGGGAGGAATGGTCGACGGGGCAAAGAGTTTAATCGATATTCCCAACATGCCAATCTATATTTTTATGCCGGGAACTTCCTTAAACGATCTGGGCATTGCCAATTCTTGGTTTAATTATAATAGTGACCAACCAATGAATGGGTCACAGGGCATTGGAAATACGTTTGGCCGCGGTGTGACGTATGTTGCTGTAGGTTGGCTGACGGGACGGATAGGAGGGGCAACTGTACGGTTAGCACCCGTAATACCAGAAGAAGTGGTTCTCCATGGAAACGATTTGAACAGCCTGCGGGCCACTTGGGGTTATAGACTGTTTCTCAACGATGGGACATTTCTAAAGAATGGAATAACCTCTCAGCCCATTGCAGAAGCAAGGTATTCCAAAACATTTATGAATGACAAGTTCATGGAAAAGGTGTTGTTCCCAAATCGACGTGCTGCACGTATGTGGGAAATCGAGAAAAACACAACTAGCCCCGGACCGTTGAATATTAACAGATGACCTTTAGTTGTGAATTCGAAAAGGCGATGATATACAGTACTTAAGGCAACCATGGAAGAAAATAATAGTGAGATTTTGGGCTGCTTTGTTTCGGGCCCGGCCACATATTACGACACAGAAGATAAGATGCGGGTTTCTTTGGAACAAAAAGGAGCGATCTTTAGAAGCTATATTTGGGGGGAATACGGAATTTGCCTTGGCTTGAAGAAACTTAGACGCAGCAATTATGGGAAAGATCTAAAACTTGTGCTTTTTCAGTTTTACCTTTTCCCCTTGCTTGAAGAGTTGGTTCACTTGAAAGAGATCGAACGCTATCGACGAAGTGAAAGGGCAATTGGCATTCCAATAATTATTCACGACGCGAACTTCTTCGATAAATCGGACTACGAAAGACGAGCGTTCTTAAAGGATGTAATTTTAGAAAAACTCGAACTATTGGAAGAGGTCGCAACGCGAAATAAACTCGACACCAATATCGAATTACTGAAATGTGACATCGCTAAGGCTCTTTCATGATGCCCCTGTTCAATCGGCACGATGCGGTAGTAAATAGACCTCGTCGCAACTCTTAAGCTGACAGATATCAACAATATCAACCTCACCAGCCTCGGGGGCACGCGTTTTGCTATTTCAGATGTTACAAAAGACGTCGGGACGGTCGTGACGACAACCGACGCCTCGGGCCGCAAAGGCCGTTCGATCACGAACGGCCTCGGGCAGCTTATTCGGGTAGACGAGCCCGTCGCCACGGGCGGCGATGTGGACACAGATCTCGGGGCGATCGGTTCGCCAGCTCAGCCAACTATTTACAAATACGATGTTTTCGGCAAAATGGTCGAGGTCATACAGGGTGTCCAGCACAGGTATTTCAAATATGATGCCTTGGGCAGACTGCTCAGGGTGCGACAGCCTGAGCAGGAGATCAATCCGAATCTTGCGACTTCGGGCAACCCGGGAAATGACGCTTGGACCGCCGGTTTTGCCTATGATCTTATAGGCAATGTTGTCCGTGCCACCGACGCCAACGGCGTCAATATCATCAACGAATATGACAAGGCCGGCCGGGTAGTAAAGCGTTGCTACACAAAACCGAATATAAACACCACCGCGACGACCTGCGCCCAAATTGCTTCGGGTGACGTAAGTATCGACACCCCAGCAGTAAGCTTCTGGTATGACGGCACAGGGCTCGCTCAAGTACAAACCCCGCATAACTTCGCCAAAGGAAAACTGACGAAAGTAACATCGTCAGTATCAGAAACGCAGAACACGCTCTTCGACAATTTTGGCCGGATAACCGAGAGCAAACAGATCACCGACGGCAACACCTACACGTCCAGATACACCTACAACTTTGCCGGTGCTCTGGTCGAAGAAGAATATCCGAGCGGTCGAAAGGTCAAAAATGAGTTCGAAACCGACGGCGATCTTGCAAAGGTCACTAGTCAGAAGAATTCGACGTCAGTAAACGCACCGTTCGTGTCGAATTTCTCGTATACGGCGAGTGGCGGCATTTCGCAAATGAAGCTCGGTAACGGGCGTTGGGAGACTGCGAAGTTCAACAATCGGATGCAGGTTACAGAGCTAGGCCTCGGTGCGTCTGCGAGTGATACAGGGACGTGGAAAACTCAATACGAGTACGGCGAGTTGCAGAGCAACGGAACCGTCGATACTGCCAAGAACACAGGCAACATCGCAAAGCAGACGCTATCTTTCAATGGCATCACTCATCCGCTCGTTCAGAGCTACAAATACGACGCTCTCTATCGCATTACGGAAGCCACCGAAACCGCGAATTCTGTCGCCAACTGGTTCCAGGTCTGGGGCTATGACCGTTACGGAAATCGCACTTCGTTCACACAAAACATCGGCGGCAATCCTGCGTCGGTCAATCCTTCGATCATCGAGGCGACGAACCGTTTTGACGAAACTGGAACTAATTTTGACTACGACCTGAACGGCAATCTCGTTCGAGATGCTGACGGGAAACAGTTCACGTTCAACGGCGACAATAAGCAGACTATCGTAAAGGACTCGAACAACAATGTAATCGGTCGATACTTCTACGATGGCGAAGGAAAACGTGTCAAAAAGATCACAAACGCCGAAACCACTATATTCGTCTATTCCAGCGGCAAACTCGTTGCCGAATACTCAACCCAAACTTCAACATCGCCGTCGATCAGCTACACAACAACCGATCATCTCGGCTCTCCACGAGTTATAACAGACGCCATCGGACAAGTCT
>CALDGX010000034.1 GCA_937941715.1 uncultured Chloracidobacterium sp.
CTCTTCTTCATCTCGCCCAATAACCCCAACGGCGAAATACGCGTCGCCGGGCAAACAAGGAGGCTGCCGAACGTGGTAAAATAGGCTAAATCGATATGAAAAACTCTCTCATCGAGGCCAAGAGCTTCGTACTTATAACTCTGGGTATCTTCTCGGCGGCGTTCGGGCTCAAGGGCTTTTTGCTTTCAAGCCGCTTTATTGACGGCGGCGTGACCGGCATATCGATGCTCGTGTCCGAGGTCACGGGCTGGCAGCTCGCCCCGCTCCTGCTGGTCTTCAATCTGCCGTTCATCGCGATCGGCTTTCGTCAGATCGGCCGCAAATTCGCGATCAAAAGCTCGGCCGCCATCCTCGGCCTGGCGTTGGTGCTCCTGTTCGTCAAGTTTCCCGACGTGACGCCCGACAAACTCCTGACGGCCGTCTTCGGCGGCCTTTTTATCGGTGCCGGCATCGGGCTTGCGATCCGCGGCGGGGCGGTACTCGACGGTACCGAAATAGCCGCATTGCTCGTCAGCCGAAAGAGCCATCTGCTGCACGTCGGCGACGTGATCCTGATCTTGAACGTATTTATCTTCTTGGCGGCGGCGTTCTTCCTGGGCGTCGAATCGGCGATGTATTCGATCCTGACCTATGTCGCGGCGTCAAAGACGATCGATTTTCTCATCCACGGCGTCGAGGAATACACCGCGATCACCATAATGTCGCCCCAAAATGAGGAGATCAAGCTCCAGATCATCGGCAAACTTAATCGCGGAGTTACAGTATTTAGCGGACGCGGCGGGATGGGGTCGATCGGTTTTACAGACAGCGATCAGCAGATATTGTATTGCGTGGTGACCCGCCTCGAGATCGGCAGTATCAAAACGCTCGTCAATGACATCGACCCGGACGCTTTTGTCGTAACGCATTCGCTGTCGGACGTACAGGGAGGATTGATCAAACGGCCGGTGCTGCATTAGCCGGGCGAACGAGGCGATCTACGCCCCGGAGCGGGTCGCCCGGGCCACGCCCGCGGTCAGTTTTGAGCTCAGGCTCAACGCCGTGATCAGCGACCCGGCCAAAAAGGGCACAAATGCCGCGTGCCGCAGCACCGAACACACCCGCAACCGCCGGTCGAACTGTGCGGCGTACGAACGGCGGTATTCGGCGGCGAGACGGCTGAACCCGAGATCTTTGACAATCGAACCGACGATCGCGTCAGCCGCGATCTTTGCACTCTCAAGCGCGAGCAGCATACCGCTGCCGGTAAACGGGTCGATGAATGCCGCCGCGTCACCGACGGTGATCATGCCGCCGGCCGGCACAAGTTCGCCCCGGCCGAACCGCTCGATCGGCACCGCGAGCCAGGGCTTTGCCGCCGACGCCTCGCTCATTGCCGCAGCCGCCCGCCGATTGGTGAATACGACCTCACGCATCAGCCGTTCGGGGTCGCTGCCGAACCTTTTCGCGTCGGCCGACGAGACGATAAAGCAGAGGTTTGACAGGCCGTCCTGAACGAGATTGCAGCCGCCGTACCCACCGCGATATACATATATTTCACAGGTCGCCGGCAGCAGGTTGGCACCTTCCAGATGGGTCTTAAATGCAACGTGCGTGGCAGCCTTTCGGAGTGATCTGCCCGCTTCGAGCCGGCGTGCGAGGCTGCGTGTCCGGCCGGTCGCGTCGATCGTGATACGTGCCGCCGCTTCTGTTTCGCGGCCGCCGCTGCCTCTCAGCATTACGCCGATGACACCGCCCGTGCCGTCTTGCCGCAATCCCGCAACTGTCGTCTCTTCGCGGACATCGACGCCGCACGACCTTGCATGCTCGAGCAGGATCCGGTCCATTTCCGCTCGGCTCAGCCCGAGAGCGAGCGAGTCCCGTCCGCCGAACCAGGCACTGTCAACCGCGACACCGCGGCCGCGTTGTGCGAAGAATACGGTCTCTTTCAGGCTGGTCCCGCCGGCACAGGAAATGTCGTGGAGCACGCCGAGTTCTGAAAAATGCTTGAGGCACTCGGGCGAGATGAATTCGCCGCAGAGCTTTTCACGCGGAAAGGCCTTTTGCTCAACCAGCAGGACCGAAAGCCCGGCGTTGGCCAAACGGATCGCCAGGCTCGATCCGGCCGGCCCGGCACCGGCGATCGCGACGTCATATTTTCGGCTCTCGTTCGTCATTACTCTATTTTGCGGACAGGACCAGACGGTACGCGGCGGACCGCCGGACGCTGATATCGGTGAGGCCGGCCCGTTCGGCGAGGTCACGCATCTCACCGGGCGTGAAGCTCCGGAGTATCGACAGCGCACCGTCCTCGCGGGTAAACCGCTGGAGGAAAAGGCGGCCGGCGGCGCGGTAAAAGTAATACGCCACAGGGCTGCGGTGCAGATCGACGACGTAGATGCCGCGGGCCGAGACGCGGTTCATTTCGCGAAGCAGGGCGACGGCGTTTTCGTCCGTCAAATGGTGCAGGAACAGCGAACAGTAGGCAAAATCAAAGCTGTTGTCGGCAAACGGCATCAGCAGAGCGTCACACTGAAGGGCTTCGATTACCCCGCGCTTCGATCCGCGATAGATGGCCCGAGCCGACTTCGGGTTTAGTTCGGCACCGACCAGAAATGCCTTACGGCGGCCGAGCCAGCGGCGAACCGCCCTCAGCAATTCGCCCGAACCGGCACCGATATCGAGTATCCTGACAGTACCGGGAACGTCGCGGGCGTCACGCAATAACATCGGCCGAAGTGCCCGCATTTCGCCAAACACGCGGTGAATGATACGCATTTCGCGGTGCCAGCGGGCATATTCCCCGGGAGTGTAATCACCGGTGTCGAGGCGTTCGAGCTTGGTGCTGCGGCTTTGAAAACGGCTGAACATAGTGTTACTGCACCTTTTCGAGGACGATGGCACTGTTCTTTGACCCGAAACCGATGCAGTTGCACAACGCGGTACTGACCTCGGCACGGCGGGCGACGTTCGGCACGTAGTCAAGGTCGCATTCCGGGTCGGCATTGTCGAGATTGATCGTCGGGGGAATGACGCCGGTCGTAATCGCACACAATGCGGCCGCGATCCCGGCGGCACCGCTCGCACCCTGCGGATGCCCGACCTGCGATTTGGTCGCGGACATCGGTATTTGGTATGCGTGCCCGCCGAGAGCGAGTTTGACGGCGGCGGTCTCGATGCGGTCATTCAGAAGGGTCGATGTACCGTGCAAATTGACATAGTCAACGGCCTCGGCCCGCAGGCCGGCGTCGTCGAGGGCCATCGTCATCGCCCTTGCCGGTTCGATGCCCGAATCGTCGAGCCTGACGCGGTGATACGCGTCGCACGTGGCTCCATAGCCGGTGACCTCGGCGTAGATCTTTGAATTGCGGGCGATGGCCGACTCGAGGTGTTCGAGGATGAACATATACGAGCCCTCGGCGGCGACTATGCCCGAACGCGCGGCGTCAAACGGCCTCGATGCCCGGTGCGGCTCGTCGTTCCAATCGCGTGTGACGACCGTCATCAGGTCAAATCCGGCCATGATGCCCGGTGCGATCGGTGCGTCGACGCCGCCCGTGATCATTATGTCCTGACGGCCGAGCGCGATATGCTGGGCGGCATAAAATACCGCGTCGGTCGAGCTCGTACACCCGGTCGAGACCACGTGCGACAGCCCGCGGAGCCCGAGCGCCATCGATATCTCGGACGACAGGCCGCCGTGGGTCGAGGACGGTATCGTGTAAACGCTGGCCTTGGTCTTCGGGCCGTTGTACCAGTAGGAATATTGGCGTTCGGTAAAGGCGAGCCCGCCGCCGCCGGTACCGATCTCGACACCGATCCTTCGCCGGTCGTCGAGCGTCATTTCTGCCGTGTCGATTCCGGCGTCAACTACCGCTTCGCGGGCCGCCGCAAGGGCGAGCGGTACGGTTCGGGCGACATGTTTGCGGTCCTTTGGGTTGAGCTGGGCTTCCCAGTCAAAATCGGGAACCTCGCCCGCGATCTGAACGGCGTGCCCGGCCGGGTCAAAGCTCTGAATACGCCTGATGCCACTCACACCGGCCTCAAGCGAGGCCCAAAATCGTTCGCGTCCGATACCGACCGGCGTAACGCAGCCGACGCCCGTTATAACGACTCGGCGCGGACGTGAAAAGTTATTGAGCATTCGGCGAAGTCCCCTTGTTCTATCGTTTGAGGATAGCACGCGGCGGCTCGTTCGACACGGTTTCGCCAACGGCATCATATTTTGTTAACTTATTTGTATGAGAAAGCCCGTCATTGCCGGAAATTGGAAAATGTATAAAACGCTCGGGGACGCCGTAAATACCGCACTCGAGCTAAAGCCCCTGGTCGCCAACGCGAATCACTGTGAGGTCGTGATCGCACCCGTATTTACCGCACTCAAGACGGTCGCCGACCGCCTCGAAGGGTCGAATATCCGCATTGCCGGCCAGGACTGTGCCGTACAGAACGATTTTGGGGCGCACACTGGCGAGATCGCCCCCGCTATGCTCAAGGACGTCGGCTGTTCGCACGTCATTATCGGCCACTCCGAGCGGCGGCAGTTCTACGGCGAGACCGATGCTTCGGTCAACCAAAAGACGCGTGCCGCCATCGCGGCCAACCTGATCGCGATCGTCTGTGTCGGTGAAATGCTGGCCGAAAGGGAAGCGGGCAATGCGGAGAACGTGGTCAAAGGGCAATTGATAAAGGGCTTAGACGGTTTGACAGTCGCCGATATGGAACGTATCATTATCGCTTACGAGCCTGTCTGGGCAATTGGTACGGGTAAAACCGCCACGCCCGAACAGGCTCAAGAAATGCACGGCCATATCCGCCGCACCGTCGCTGAAACGCACGGTGAGAGCGTCGCACAAAGCGTGCGGATACTTTACGGCGGTTCGGTCAAACCGGACAACATCGCGACATTGATGTCGCAAACGGACGTTGACGGTGCATTGGTCGGCGGAGCGAGCCTCGAGGCTGTCAGTTTTTCGCAGATCGTGAATTATAAATAGGTGGTTCAATAAGTTGGAATACGTTCTCTACTTCATATTTTTTCTCTCGTGCATCGTGCTTATAGCCGCTGTGCTTTTGCAGCCGGGTAAGACCGATGCCGGAGCATTGTTTACGAGCAACGTTTCGAGTTCGGCGTTCGCACCCCGCGGCACCGCGACCGTTTTGTCCAAAGTGACGATCACCGCGGCGATCTTGTTCATGGTCTCGGCCCTGCTCTTGTCGATGCCCGCATTGACCGGCAATGTCTCGGTCCTGTCGAGCAACCCCGACGCACCGGCGGCAAACACCGCTAACCCGGCGGTCGAAGCAAACACGAACACTGCGGCACCGGCAGCGGCAACCGACGCTAACACCACGGCACCGGCTGCCAACGCTCCGGCGGCGAATGCTCCGGCACCCGCGGCAAACGCTCCGGCACCGGCGAATAAGTAGTTTTTTGAAAAGTTTGCTCAGGTGGCGTAATTGGTAGCCGCGCACGTTTGAGGGGCGTGTGGAGCGATCCGTGCGGGTTCGAGTCCCGCCCTGAGCACCATCATTAAAGAAAAAGACGGGAATCGATCCCGTCTTTTCTCGGCTGCGGGTGTTGCACATCTGCAACACTGTCGTATAGTCAATGCCGTGCGTTACTCCTTGACGATCATCGTTCCGGTGCCGGAGTCGGTAAATACCTCAGCGAGAATGGCGTTGCGTACGGTGCCGCTGACGATGTGAGCGGAGTTGACGCCGCGTCCGACCAGATCGATCATGCTTTCGAGTTTGGGTATCATGCCGCCGGTCGCGCGACCCGATTCGATCAGGTGCCGGGCGTCTGACGATGTGATCTTTGACAATTTAGTGTTCGGATCGTTTTCTTCCAAATAGATGCCGTTGACGTCCGTCAGCAGGATCAGCTTTTCAGCCGCGAGTTTGACGGCGATCTCGGTCGCGATCGTGTCGGCGTTGATATTAAAAACGCGGCCGTCGTCATCGGCACCGAGCGAGGAAATGATCGGCAAATAGCCGCTATCCAGGAGGGTGTTGATCAGCGAAGCATCGATCTCGACGACGTCGCCGACATGGCCGAAATCGATCGATTCGGTCGTGCCGGTCTCGCGGTTGAGGACGTCCTTCGGCGGACGTTTAACGGCCTTGACCACGCCGCCGTCGATGCCCGAAAGGCCCACGGCGTGTATCCCGCGGCGCCTGAATTGGGCAAGGATCTCGGTGTTTATCTTGCCGCGAAAGATCATTTTCGCCAGATCCAGGGTCTCGTCGTCAGTCACACGCCGGCCGCCGATGACGGTCTGAACGACGCCGAGCCGCTCGGCGAGTTCATTGAGCTGTTTGCCGCCGCCATGGATCACACATACGCGTATCCCGACCTGATGCAGCAGAGCAAGCTCCTCGGCGAGCGAGGCGAGATTCGCCTTATCCTCGGTGACCTTGCCTGAAAATTTGACGACAAACGTCTTGCCCTGAAATTTCTGGATATACGGCAGCGATTCGCGTAAAAGATCTAGTGTTTCCTGTTCCATAGTTGAATAGTATGAACTAACGCATCCGTGTCAGCAGGACATTCTCCCGTCTTGAGCATCCGCCCAGATGGGCTTCGAGCAGATAAACCGGTTCATAGTTGTCCGCGGTTATTTCGAGCAGATACGGGTCGTCATTGGTCTCGCGTGTTGCGAACGTGACCTCGCCGAACTCGATCGGCCCGGCGAGTTCGGGTTTGTAATGCGGGTCGGACGCATCGATAGTGCGAAACTGTTTGGCGTCATAACCCGCCAGCACACGGGCCGCCTTTTCCGGGTCGACCGTGATCGACTTGATGAACCAGAAGCGGCCTGAATGTCGTTTTCCCTCGCCGATCACGTATTCAGACAGAAACTCGGCCGTTTTTTCGTAATCGTCCTTGTATTTTTCAGGCCCGACCGAGTAAAGCCGGTAACGCAGCCCGACCGCGGTCAGGTCGTTGCGGACAAAAACGGATACCGTTTTTCGACCGCCGCCGCAGACCTGGGCTGCGATCGTACCGCAAAATGCCGCCGTTAACAGAAATATGCAGATCGCTTGCTTCATAGTCATAGAATGCGCGGACGAACCGGATTTTGCGCCTATTTTGCTCCGATGAGACGCGTCATGATCGCTTTCTGAACATGGAGCCGGTTTTCAGCCTCGTCTATTACGAGCGAATTGGGCGAATCGATGACACCGTCGGTGACGATGACGTTACGGCGGACCGGCAGGCAGTGCATAAATACGGCGTCGATCGTACGGGCCATTTTGGATTCGTCAACGATCCAGTCCTGCCGATGGGGTGCCCGTAATACGGCCTCGCCGTCGGGATCGCCGTAGAAGCGGCTGCTGCCCCAACTTTTTGCATAGACCACCTCGGCTCCGTCGAATGCCTCGTGAGGATGATTTGTGAATTCGACACTGCCGCCGTTCATAGCGGCGTGTGATTCGATCTCGGCGAGAAGCTCGGCGTCGAGATCGTATCCCGCGGGATGGGCGATCGTCAGATCATGGCCGAATTGGGCGGCCGCTAGGGCAAAACTGTTCGGCACGGCCATCGGCAGCGGCTTCGGATGCCATGCCCATGTCAGAAGTACCTTTTTCCGGGCGGAACCGAACCTTTCGCGGATGGTCATCATATCGGCCATCGCCTGACAGGGGTGATGCATCGCCGACTCGAGATTGATGACCGGAATGCTCGCGTATTTTCTGAAGGCCGCAAGGATCGGATCAGTTCGTTCCGTTTGCCAGTCCTTGAGCTCGGCAAAGGTCCGGACGCCGATCGCCGAAACGTACCGCTCGAGCACGCGGACAAATTCGGCCAGATGCTCGGTCTTGCTGCCGTCCATGACGACGCCGTCGCGGTGCTCAAGCGTCCAGGACGTGCCGCCGGGCTCAAGGATCACGGCGTTGCCGCCGAGTTCGTAGATGCCAACCTGCATCGACGCCCGCGTCCGCAGGCTCGGGTTAAAAAAGACGAGGGCGACCGACTGGCCGTCAAGCGGCTTATCCGCCGAACGCTCGTTCTTGATGGTGATCGCGTGGTCAACCAGCTGGTCGAGCAGGGCCCTTTGGTGATCGGATGTTTTCAGAAAGTCTTTCATTTTCGCAGTTCATCGACCAGCAGGTCGATCTCGTCGGTAGTGACCACCAAAGGCGGCAACAGCCTCAGGACCTTCGGGTCGCTGGATGTGCCGGTGATAATGCTCTTTGACAACAGATTCTTATGGATGTCGGAACATGGTGTGTCGAATTCGATACCGAGGAGGCAGCCCTTTCCGTGGATCGCCGCGACGCCCGGGACTCCGGCGAGCGAATCGCGCAAATGCTGCTCGATCCGGGCGGCATTGTCGATCATCTCGTCATCCTCGATCGCCTCGAGCGTTGCCAGAACAGCGGCCATCGCAAGCATCCCGCCGCCGAAGGTCGTGCCAAGATCGTTGGTCTTTATGTGGGCCGCGATATCGCCGCTGACGATGCAAGCCCCGACCGGGACACCGCTGCCGAGCGATTTGGCGAGCGTCACTATGTCCGGCACGACACCGCCCGAGTTCTCGCTGCCGGCGAAGAACCAGTTACCGGTGCGGCCGATACCGGTTTGCACCTCGTCAAAGATCAATACGATCCCGAGATCGTCGCACAGTCGCCGTAGGCCGGTAAAGAACTCGGGCGGTGCTTCGCGGACACCGGCCATCGACTGAATGGGCTCGAGCATGATCGCCGCTGTCTCTCGGTCGGCGATCGACGTGACACTCGTGATATCGCCGAATGCGGCGCATTCGTGAAACGGGACGTTCGGCCGCCCGATCTCGCGATATTTACCTAAAAAGGTGGCCGAGATCGCATCGGCGGTACGACCGTGAAAGCCGCCTGAGAATGTGATGACCTTTTGGCGTCCGGTCGCCATACGGGCCATACGCATCGCGTTCTCATTGGCCTCGGTGCCCGAGTTGCAGAAGAATACTTTTTCCAGCGGGTTTGGTGCGATCTCGGCAAGTTTTGCCGCTGCCTTGGCCCTGACCGTTGAAAAAACCAGATTTGAATAAAAAAGCACCTTCTCGGCCTGTTCGGCGATGGCCTTGACCACGTGCGGATGCGAATGCCCGGTGGCACATACCGCATGGCCGCCGTACAGATCGAGGTATTTGGCGCCTTCGCTGGTCCATATCCAGGCACCGCGGCCGCGTTCGACCGCGATATTCATCTTGGCGTAGGTCGCGACCTGATATTTGGATTCGGTAATTTCTATTTCTTCGAAGTTCATTGTTATTGCGCGTCCGGTTCGAAATCGGGTACGCGGCGTTCCATAAATTGTGTCGGCGAGTACGTGATCCGTTGAGCCAGATCTTTGACAAAATTCGGGTCGGCATCCATTGACGCTACTTCATCTGCCGTAAGCCTGATTGTCAGCGTAAATATACCTATGGTCCCGCAGACGGTTTCAAGGTAATAGTCGCCGCCGGCTTCGTCGTGAAACAGCGTGTACGCCCAGTTTTCTTGTTCGATGATGTTCATTGATCAGGGATTTGTCCCGGCCATCATCAGGGCGGTGGTTTCGTCGAATCCGAACATCAGGTTCATGTTCTGGACGGCCTGTCCGGCGGCACCTTTGACAAGATTGTCGATCGCGGCAAAAACCGCGATGTTTCGGCCGCTGGTATGTACGGCGATGTCGCAGAAGTTTGTCGTCTTGACCCAATTGATGTCCGGTGAGCCGTCTACGATGCGTATGAATCGCGAGCCCTCGTAAAAGTCGCTGTAGATGGCCTTCAGGGCATCCTGCGTTATCGGTTCGCTCGACTCCAGGTAGCACGAGGCAAAAATGCCGCGGGCGACCGGCAGGCTGTGCGTCATGAAGACGAGGTCCGACGGCAGCCGCCCGACGGTTTCGAGGCATTGCCTGATCTCGGGCAGATGCTGATGCGTGAACGGCTTGTAGGCGTAAAACGAAGTCATTCGCTGCGGATGATGAGTATTCGCCGCCGCCTTTGCCCCGGAACCCGAAGAACCGGTCTTGGCGTCAACGATTATCTTGCCGCTTATGCCGCCGTGTTTGACGAGCGGAGTCAATGCCAACAGGGTGGCGGTCGCAAAACAGCCCGGATTTGCGACATATTTGGCATTCGCGATATCCCGGCGGTTGAGTTCCGTCAGGCCGTAAACGAAATCGGCCTGCAGTTCGTCGGCGGTGTGTTCGATCTTGTAAAACTGGGCAAAGACGGACTTGTCATTGATGCGAAAATCGCCTGAAAGGTCGATGGCCTTGACCGTCGCGGGCAACTGCGGCAGCAGCGACAACGCCTGTCCGTGCGGCAATGCGAAAAATGCCACGTCCACATCGGTCAGAGTTCCGAGATCCTCGGGCGCCCGCTGAAACATCAGGTCCGTAAGGCCGAAAAGGTTCTTATGTACCTCGCCGACCGCCTTTCCGGCGTGTTCGTTGGCGGTGACCAGCGTGATCTCGACGTTCGGGTGGCCGAGCAGTAAGCGGAGCAATTCGCTGCCGCCGTAGCCGGAACCGCCAAATATGGCCGCCTTTATCTTATGCGTTTTGTTGGTCGTCATGCTGCTAGTTTCACCTCTGTGACCGGAGCATATACGAGATCGAACAGTCTCGAACCGTTACGTCGGGCGTTGCCGGCGGTGAAGCCGAAATGAGAAGTGATATAGTCCTCGCCCATCTGCGAATCGGTGACCGATCCGGCCACGACATCTATACCGAGCCCGAACCGCTCGAGCACGGCCGCACCACCGATCACACCAACGTAATCCGATGCGCAGAAGACGAACGTAGTGAATGCCGCCCGAAATTGCGAATCTTTAAGGATCGAGTCGACAGAATATCCGCCGACGATCCCGTCACCGAGTTCGACGACGATCAGGTCCGGCGAAAGGGAATTGAGGTGGTTGATGATCGATTTGGCGGTCGGTGCCAGATCGTCGATGGTGGCCGTGGACGGCAGCCCGCAATCCATGAAACTCGCGGTCACAAATGCTCCGTGGTCCTGCATATTGAGCGTATCGCGAAGTGCCGCAACGCCCGAGAGTTTGGCCCCGGCGACCCTCAGGCCGCGATGGCTGGCCTGTTTGATGATCTCGGTCGCCGCGACGGTTTTGCCCGAGTTCATACACGTTCCGGCGATGACGATGATCGGCGCCGATGGCTCGAGCGTCATCGCCGGCTGCAGAGCTCCGTCGCCGATATTGACTGTTTTGCCCTCAGGGCCGCATGCAACGCCCAGGACCTCGACGGTAATAGCGTCGGACAATGACGAATGATGGCCGCTGCAAATGCCTATGACGCCGCCCATGTTCAGCAATTGCAGCCTTTCACCGGCAGCTACGGCAGGCGGCACGTCGCCGACGAAGCCTTTCAGAGCCCGTCTGGCCCCGAGGACGCCAACAAGGATGTCGCCCGTCGTGATCCTGGCCAGACGGCCGTTGGCGAGCTCGATGTTGCCGTAGGTGGCCGATTCGCCGAGGGCTCGGACAACGACCACGTCGCCGGAACGCGGTTCGGCGGTCTGCGGCACAACTGCGATCTCATGCGGCAGGTCGAGCCTGGCCGCGGACGAGCCGATCTTATCGACCCTTATGATGTTTGACTCAATATTGCTTGTCATAGCTATTTCGAAAGGACGTCCCAGAGCTTTTTAATGGCGAGCCGCTGCATCGGCCCGTTTTCGACCGCGATCATGATCGTGTCGTCACCGGCGATAGTGCCGACGATCTCCTTGATCTTGGCCGAGTCGATCTTGACCGCGATCGCCGAGGCGAGTCCCGACTGGCACCGGGCGACGATCAGATTTTCGCCCGCGACAGCGAGGTCGACGATCCCAAATCCGGACATCGACGCCTTTCGCGGCGAGGCATAATTGCCCTTGACCTTGACGATGCCTAGTTCGACCAGATCGCGTGAAACGCTCGCCTGCGTGACGATATGGCCGCGTTCAGCAAGTAATTCGACGATCTGTTCCTGACGACTTACGGCGTTGTTCTCGATCAGCTCGAGGATCAGGCCCTGTCTGGCGTGTTTATGCATATACTCTTTTCAATATACGTATATATTTTGTTTTATGCGTATATATCTACTGTTATGCGAAGTTTATACAGTCCGTAGGCGCGCGTCAATGCGGCCCGCACAATTTCTTGGGTGCTCTGAGCCGGACAGCCTAGAAGATCGCTAATTTTATACGGAGGAATTTCTTAGGATTTTGCCTAAAGTCGTACAGCAGCTTGGTGCCCTCGCTCGAAAATTGATTGATATTCGACGCGGTCTGGTTCAGGCTGTTATAAAGGGTCTCGTCCGTAACGAAGCGGCCAAGAGTGCCTTTGCCGGCCTGCGCATCGGAAAGGATCGACTCGATCCGAGTGGTGGTCGAGTTAAAGCGGCTTATAGCCTCGCGGGCGTCGTCGTACAGCTTCTCGTCTTTGAGGAGCTTTCCGGCGGTACCTTTACCGTCCTTGATATCGGCGGTCACGAGTTTGATATCGGCGGCGATATCGTTGATGCTGTTGATCGATTTGCGTAGATCGGTGATAGCGGCCCTTGTTTCAACGTACAAAGCGTCATCGGTGACAAATTTACCGGCACTTCCGCGCCCGGCCTTGATGTCCGCCGATATCGATTCGAGTTGAGCCACGGTCTTGTTCAGCCCGTCGTACAATGCCGGATCGTTTACCAGCTTTCCGGCGGATCCTTTGCCTTCGTTGATCTTATCGATCGTGGTCTGCAGCCGCGTCATCATTGCCCGGGTCTCCGCGACGGCTCCGTCGAGACTGCGATACAGCGATTCGTCATTGACGATGCGTCCGAGCGTGCCTTCGCCCTGATTGGCCTTGTTAAGGATCTCGTTGGCCGGGATCGCGAGTTTGTTGATCTGTTTGAGAAGGTCGTTACCGGTCGAGGTAAGCTGGTTCATCGAGATCGCCGAATTTGACTTAAGGATCGTGTCGTTCTCAACGGCGGCACCCTTTTCGGTACCGGTCGTGATATTGATCATTTTGTCGTTACCGAGTACCGACGTAGCGACCAGTGTGGCCGTCGAATCGGTCCTGATCAAGTCACCGATCGGCTTTTTATCCAGGACCTGAACGACGCCGAGCGTTGCCTCGATCCGCTCGCCTTCGGGGCTGTCCGGCGGCAGGAACTTAACGTCCTCGACCTTTCCGACACTGATGCCGGCGAGCTGCACCTCGGCATTTTTGCGCAGACCGTCGGCGCTGGCGAAACGGACGCGAAGCCTGAGTTTTTTCTCAAAAGGGTTAAAATCGCCGCTCGAATTGAGGATCATAAACCCGAACACCAACAGGGCTGCGAGCATAAATATGCCCACACGCAATTCACTTAAGGTTAGCTTTTTACTTGTCCTAGGCACTTGGTTTACTTACTTTCCTCGAATAAAACGATGAATATACGGATCTTCGGCTTTTCTGAGTTGTTCGTCTTTGCCGCTGAAAATGATCCTGCCATTCCTCAGCATGAGAACCTCGGTATTTATCAGACAGAGGAAGTCGCCTTCGGTCTCGAAACTGACCTCGCCTTTTTCGTCAACGATAGCATATTCCGAGCTGAGATACTCAAGATTGTTCATTTCGTGTGTAACAAAGATCGACGAAACGTCCTCCAGATCGCGGAGTTTGATCGCCAGTTCGCAGATGGTCCTCGCGGTCGGCGGATCCAGTCCAGCGGTCGGCTCGTCAAAAAGCACGATGCTCGGGTTGCCGACCAATGCCCTCGCGATACCTACACGGCGGCGCATTCCGCCCGAGAGTTCGTTCGGCATCTTATCGATCGCATCATCGAGATCGACGAAATGGAGCATTCGGGTGACTTCATGTTCGATCTCGTCCTCGTCCACTCCCTCTTCGATCAGGCGGTAAGCGACATTGTCATATACCGAGAGCGAATCGAAAAGGGCTCCTTCCTGAAAGACCATTCCGATCTTCTTTCGGACGGCCATCAGGTCCTGATCGTCAAAATCAGTGATATTCTCGCCGTCGATCAGGATCTCGCCGCCGTCAGGTTTGATCAATCCGAGAATGAGGTTAATGATAGTCGATTTTCCACTGCCGGAACCGCCCAACACGATCTTGGTCTCGCCGCGGCGGACCGAAAAATTAACGCCGTCAAGGATGACCTGATCGTCAAAGGCCAGATACACGTCGCGAAATTCGATCGCTGGCACAAGCCGCGATTCCGGCCCACCGATCTGAGGATCGTTAGATCGCGACTCAAATTCGCCGGAGGCGTCGGTGGAAAAAAGTGTCATTTTCTAAAACAACGTACTGCTGAACATGCCCTGCAGCATCTTTGATAGAAAAAAATCAGCGACGATCACGTTGATCGAAGCCGAAACAACCGCATTTGTCGTGGCCCGGCCGACGCCGACGGTGCCGCCGGTCGTATTTAGCCCTTTGTAACAGGCGATGATGCCGATAATAAATCCGAACGCAAGGGGCTTGATTATGCCGCCGATCAGATCCTCGATATCGACTCCGGCACGCACCGATGAGATGTAAACGTGGCTGTCGAGACCATATATCTGTTGGGCGATGATGCCTCCGCCAAACAGCCCGAACAGGTCGCATGCGATCGTCAAAAGCGGCAACGCGATCACGAGCGCGACGATCCTTGGCGTTACAAGTTTTCGCACCGGCGAGGTGCCCAGTGCTCGCATCGCATCGATCTGTTGTGACACGACCATTGAGCCGAGTTCGGCGGAGATCGCTGACCCGACACGTCCGGCGACCATTAGGGCGGTCAAAACGGGGCCAAGTTCGCGTATTAATGTGGTCGCGACACCTTGGCCGGCATTACTTTGTGCTCCGTAATATTCGAGCGTCGGATAGGCCTGGAGGATCAATACTCCGCCCGTGAAGAATCCGGTCAATATGACGATCCCAAGCGATCCGACGCCAATTTGATCCAGTTGATTTATGATCTCCGAAAAATACCTGGGCTGCTTTCGGAGGCCCTTGAGCATTCGAATGATCAGATTTCCGATCCCTTGAAACTCATAAAGGATTTTCGTTATTGGATTCATTTTATGGAATTTTGATCAATGGACGCTCTCGCACAAGATTACAACGAAGGTTGAGCAAATGACAAACGAAATGGGTCCGAACCCTGACGGCTCGGACCCATTGTTAATACTGCGAAGTGCAGGCAAGCCGGCCTGCCGAGCTTACGGCTTTTCCGGCGGCGGTGTTTGGTTTGGGCGCGACTGTCTTTTGAGCTGTCGCTTTTCCATCATTTCCTGCTGCCGGTTCTGCATATTCTCGCGGGTTTGGGCGAAACGTTGCCGCAGTTCTCGAAACCGGACGAGTTGCTCCGGCGTTAGTATGCGACGTATCGCAAGCTCGTTCATAAATCGGATCTTGATGACCTCGGCCTGTGCCAACTGGGACTCGCGGAGACGGTCCTTGACGAGTTGTTCGTCGACGTTATCGGCATATAGAGCCTCATCGAGCGCCGCGTTGGTCTCACGAACCTTAGCTTGTGCAGCCATCATCATCGGGCGTCGTTCGATGTTCGAGCGTCGTATTCGCTGCACTTGCTCCGGAGTGAGGCCAAGCTGCTGAAGTATGTCCATCCGAAGATCGACGGCACGATCATTCTGCGGCCGCGTCTCGCCGACAGCGGCCGGAACCTTGGGCTCCTCCTGTGCAACGGCCGAACCGGCAAGGGCGGAAACGGCGATCGCGAAGCCGAAAACTAATTTGTGGAGGTGCTTATTCATAACTTCACCTGACAGAGGTTATTCCAGCGAATCAACCTCCGCAAAAAGATCCGAAAGCCTCAGCGAATCATCGACATCATCGTCAACGCCGCTGAGCGTTGGGACAGAACGCGGATCACGTCTATCGTTAACCTTCGCCTGCGTCGAATTAGGCCGATCCGTGATCCTCCGGGGAGCGTTGACGGAACCATGGGCATTGCGGGCGGACGAAGCCTTTACCGACACCGCTCGATCGGGACGGGCCGACCTAACGGCCGGCTCAGTTGCTATTTCGAGCTCATTGACTGGCGGCGCATCGATCGCCAACGGGATAGATACATTCGACGAAACGTTTTTGTTACTGTTCGCGGCGATCTCATTATTACCCGACCGCGGCCCGTAAAACACGATTGTTCCTATACCGATGAACAATACCAATGCTCCGAATGCCGCGGCAGCCGAACCCCAGGCCGGGAACCGAGGTAAACCAAAGATCTTTGATAATTTACTCGCAAAACTCTCGCCAATTATTGGCTGATTTTCATACGGTATCACGAAAGCCGGCGTCGGGATCGTCGAAAACTCCTCACGATTCCATTCATAAACCGCAAAACGCGCCTCGGCGATCGCAGCTAATTGATCAGTGCACGGAACGCATTCCGGAAGATGGGCCTCAAAATCGTAACGTTCCGCCGGGCTCGACTCTCCGTAGATATACGGAACGATCTCAGCGATTCGGTCGCATTCCTCAATCTGATTTTTGCCGATCACCATAAAATCACTCCTTGCGTTCACGATACCTCGACAGGCGTTCGTTCCAACTTCATCTTCAACTGCTTGAGGGCCGTATAGAGCCGGCTCTTTACTGTACTTAGCGGAACCTCGAGTGTTTCTGAGATCTCCTGAAACGTCATTTCCTCAAATTCCTTCATCACGACGACTTGTCGCAGATCACCCGGTAGCGATCCAACTGCTGCCCTTACTATCGTCAGTCGTTCCGCCTTTTCGGTCTCGTTCGCCGGCGAGTATTTGGCCGCCGCAACAAACACACGATCCTCAGAGCCGTCCTCATCATCCAAATATTCCTCGCTTCGCGACCGCGCCTTTCGTTTGGTGGTCAGGCACTGGTTAACGGCGATCCGGTGCAGCCACGAAGAAACCTTGGCGTCTCCGCGAAAGTTTTTCAGGTTACGGTACGCGGCGATGAACGCCTCCTGCGCGGCATCGTGGGCTTCGTCCTCACGCCCGAGCATACCAAAGCAAAGAGCGAAGATCTTACGCTCCCATCGTTTAACGATCTCGCCGAAAGCGTTAGAGTCAGCCCCGACCGCCATTTCGACTAATTGCTCATCCGTAAAGTGCTTATACATCCACCAAATGTATGTGCCGCCGCGGCAAGAGAATAATAACTCAGCGATCCGGATCCGCGCATTTTCGCGAACAACCTGTTAGACGCGGGTCAAAAGCAAAAAGTCGGGAAAATCTCACCGACGCGTCTCCATGTCCCGGTAAGATCAGAGTTAATAACTTCAAACGAAAAGATCGCCGGCTTTCCAAATGGAATAACCGGCGATCGATATTCACCGGAAACCATCAATATGCACGCGCGAAGACGACCCGCTTGTTGGACGGGTTGCCGGTGAAGATGCACTTTCCGTGCTCTTCCGGGGCGTCGAGAGGTATACAGCGAATGGTGGCCTTGGTTTCGTCCTTGATCTTTTCCTCGGTCTCGGCGGTGCCGTCCCAGTGTGCGAGAATGAATCCGCCTTTTTCGATCTGGGCCTTGAAATCTTCCCAGGTGTCGACGCGGTGAGTATTTTCCTCGCGAAATGCCAGTGCTTTCTGGTAGATCGCCGCCTGGATTTCGTCCAGCAGCGAACTGATGTGGTCGGTCAGTCCGGCAAGCGGCCGGGTTTCCTTGGTCAGGTTGTCGCGGCGGGCGACCTCGACGGTCCCTGCCTCGAGATCGCGCATACCGATCGCGAGACGGACAGGAACTCCCTTGAGCTCGTATTCGGCAAATTTCCAACCCGAACGTTGGCTGTCGTTGTCATCAAATTTCACCGAAATACCGGCGGCCCTAAGCTCAGCCACGAGCGGATCGACGACCGCGGTGATGGCGGCGAGGTCCTCGGGCGAGCGGTGGATCGGGACTATTACGACCTGGATCGGGGCAAGCTTGGGCGGCAGCACCAGGCCCTTGTCGTCTGAGTGAGCCATTATCAAAGCTCCCATCAGGCGCGTCGAAACGCCCCAGCTCGTCGCCCATGCGTATTCCTGTTCGTTCTCTTTATTGACAAATTTGACGTCAAACGCCTTGGCAAAATTCTGCCCGAGAAAATGCGATGTTCCGGATTGCAGGGCTTTGCCGTCCTGCATAAGAGCCTCGATACAATACGTTTCAAGCGCACCGGCGAAGCGTTCGTTGGGCGATTTCAACCCCTTGAGTACGGGGAGTGCGATCCAATCTTCGGCAAATGTCGCATATACGCCGAGCATGCGTTCAGTCTCTTCGATCGCCTCGGCCTCGGTTGCGTGCGCCGTATGGCCCTCCTGCCACAGAAACTCGGCGGTACGAAGGAAAAGCCGCGTCCGCATCTCCCAGCGGACGATGTTGCACCACTGATTGATCAGCAGCGGCAGATCGCGCCAAGACTGGATCCAGTTCCGATAGGTATTCCAGATAACGGCTTCGCTGGTCGGGCGAATGATAAGCTCCTCTTCGAGCTTTGCATTTGGGTCGACCATCAAGCCGCCGTTCGGGTCGGCCTTGAGGCGGTAATGCGTGACGACAGCGCACTCTTTGGCAAAGCCCTCCGCGTGTTCCTCTTCCTTTTCAAGGAACGATTTCGGGACAAAAAGCGGAAAGTACGCGTTCTGATGGCCGGTCGCCTTGAACATATCGTCGAGTGCACGCTGCATCTTTTCCCAGATCGCAAAGCCGTACGGCTTGATGACCATACATCCGCGAACTGCTGAATTTTCGGCCAGATCGGCCCGTTTAACGATCTCGTTGTACCATTCCGAATAATTTTCGGACCGCTTAGGAAGTGCTTTTGACATAAATAATGATGACACCGGGCGGCATATCCGCCCGTGTTGTGAAATAGGAAATATACCGTAAAAGTTCAGCGATTAACAATCGCGACCGCGGCCCCAACCATTGCCGGTTGCCTTTGTGACCGATTGCGGTATGATAAAATTTCTATTGTATGAGTGACTTCAAGTTGGATTTTCACGACACCGAAACTGCCTTTGCGGACAAATCGAATTCCGAGCTAAAAGAAAAGCACCGATTGTTCAGAATGCTCAATTCACCGTTCCTGAATTCGATCGGCACCAGTCTCGCAAAGTTTTCGCTCGCAATCGGTCTTCCGGTTGAAGGGCTCATCAAGAATACGATCTTTGAGCAATTTTGCGGCGGCGAAACCATTGAGGAATGCGATACAGCCATCAAACGGCTCGGTAGTGCCGGTATCGGAACGATCCTGGATTACTCTGTTGAAGGAAAAGCCACCGAAGAAGATTTTGACCGCACTAAGGACGAGATAATAAGGACGATCGATAGAGCCAAAGATGATCCCGCGATCCCGTTTTCGGTCTTTAAGGTCACCGGTATCGCTCCGCTCGGGACACTCGAACGCCTAAGCTCCAAAAAGAAGCTCGATGCAAAGAGTCAGGCGAAATGCGAGAGGATACACAACCGCGTTCTAGAGATATGTCAGCACGCATATGATTCAGGCAAGCCGATCTTTATTGATGCCGAGGATTCTTGGATCCAGGACGCCATCGACAGGCTTGCCACCGAAATGATGGAGCGTTTTAATCGGGAGCGTCCGATCGTTTTCAATACGCTGCAGCTTTACCGCAAGGATCGGCTCAATTTCCTGAAAGAATCGCGGAGAGCGGCGAGTGCCGACGGCTATTTCCTTGGGGTAAAACTGGTTCGAGGTGCGTATATGGAAAAGGAGCGTGCCCGGGCCGAGGAAATGGGATATCCGTCGCCGATACATGACACGAAAGAAGCGACCGACGCGGATTTCGACGCGGCGATCGAGTACTGCCTCAAACATCACGAGACTGTCGCCTTCGTCGCCGGTACGCACAATGAGGAAAGCACCCAAAAACTGGCCCGGCGTATGCACGAACTCGGCATACCGCCCGATCATCCGAACGTATATTTCTCGCAGCTGTACGGAATGGGCGATTCACTCTCGTACGTCCTTGCCAAAAACAAGTACAACGTTTCTAAGTACGTGCCGTACGGCCCGGTCGCCGATGCCGTGCCGTATTTGATCCGTCGAGCTGAAGAAAACACATCTGTGGCCGGTCACGTCAACCGCGAGGTCGAGTCGATAGAAAAGGAACTGAAGCGTCGAAAGATCTGACGAACCAACGACTGTAAGCCCTCGTATTGGAAAACAGTTATGGTGAATATGTACTGCCCGGCCTGCGGAAATCCAGACCAGCCACCCGAAACATTTTGCCGCCGATGCGGCATTTTTCTGCCAGATCTTTCCAAGCCGGTCAAGGGGCCGGTACCGCCTCAACAGCATTTGAGTGCCAACCTCGTACTCGGTTCGATGACGGTGGTTGTTTGTTTCGTTCTGGCGGCACTGCTGCTCTCACTCCTTGCGTTTAAGCCGGACACAAATCCCCTGATATATGTTACGTCCGGCCTATTGATAGCGATGGGATGCTGGCATGTGCAAACGGTATGGCGAACTATACTGCTGAAGAAGCACTTTAGGGCCAGAAATAATGTCACCCCTCCGGAAGATCCCGATCAATTTCAGACCGGCAAACTACTCGATCGTGCTGACTTTTCGAACGTAGTCCCGGCAAGCGTGACCGAGGACGAAACGACAAAATTCGATCGATCAAAGGTACGGTCAGCGCAGCCCTAACAAAAGCCTTACAGACCGGTCCGAAACCGTTCGGTCCGGGTCTTTCTTCCACTCGTTGAATTGTGACAGTTCACTTTCGGTCAGGCCGGCATTTGCCAGCCTCGCGACCTGCGTACTCTCGAACGCCCGCGTCGTAAGCGCCATATGGCCGGAGCTGATCTGCATTTTGGCACCGCTCGCGATCGCGGCCTCGGCGGAGTCGATATCCGGGAACATCTCGGAATAACCGGCGAGATGCCACGTCGTCTCGCCGTCATTTTCGTCAATGTGCAGCAGTCTCAGAAGAGCAAATCCCGCCTCGAGCTGAAAGGCGAGGAAATCACCAGGTTGGAAATTTTGTCCCATATTTATTGAGATTAGCATATCGCTAAAAATCTCGGTAAAATTGAAGTATGGTGACCGTGCATAGCCATCAGCAGATGCTGGACATTGCCATCGAGGAAGCGAGAGCCGGCCTTGCCGAGGGCGGCATTCCGATAGGTGCCGCGATCTTTGATGCGAACGGAACTTTGCTCGGTCGCGGACACAACCGCCGGATCCAGGAATCGGATCCGTCCGTTCATGCCGAAACCGATGCGTTTCGAAAGGCCGGTCGCCAGCGAAATTACCGGGACAAGATAATGGTCACGACACTCGCGCCTTGCTGGTATTGTTCGGGGTTGGTCAGGCAATTTAATATCGGGACGGTTATCGTCGGCGAGTCCGTCAACTTTGACGGCGGTGTCGAATGGCTTCGCGAAAATGGGGTAAAGGTGATCGACCTTAATTCGGCGGAATGTGTTGAACTGCTCGGTGGATTCATTTCTTCAAACCCCGAGATCTGGAATGAGGACATCGGCCTGTGACCGCCAAATACAGCATTAATCAAATTTATGACACAGAGATCTTCCGCGGCTGAGGCCGTAAAATGTATTAAATCCGGCGACAGGATTTTCGTTCACGGGGTGGCCGCCGCTCCCATTGAGTTGATCGATGCGATGACGGCTCGTGCAGACGAACTGCGTGACGTCGAGATCGTGCATCTTCACACTGAGGGAACCGCGCCCTATACCAGACCCGAATTGGAGGACAGCTTTCGGGTAAATGCCTTTTTTGTCGGCGCGAACGTCAGAAAGGCGGTTCAGGAAGGACGGGGCGATTATATCCCGGTCTTTTTGTCCGAGATACCGGCCCTGTTCAGAAAGGGCGTGCTTCCGATCGACGTCGCGTTGATCCATGTATCGCCGCCTGACAGCCATGGATTCTGCTCGCTCGGCGTTTCGGTCGATATCGCCAAAGCAGCGGTCGAAACCGCGAAGATCGTCATCGCCCAGGTCAATCCGAAAATGCCACGGACAATCGGCGACGCTCTGGTCGATCTGCGGGACATCGACTATTTCGTCGAGGTTGATCACGATCTGCCTGAGGCGGCACCGCCCGCGCTTTCAGAAGTGGATCAAATGATCGGCAATCACATCGCCGGCATGATCGAGGATGGAGCGACACTGCAAATGGGCATCGGTTCGATCCCCAACGCTGTCCTTGCTTCGCTGAAGAACCACAAACATCTCGGGATCCATACCGAAATGTTCTCGGACGGGCTGATCGACCTTGTCGAATCAGGGGTCGTGACCGGCGAGCGAAAGGTCAAGCATCCGGGCAAGATCGTCGCGGGCTTTGTTATGGGCACACGGCGTCTTTACGATTTTGTGAACGACAATCCGCAGGTGCTGATGCTTGATATCGCTTACGTTAACGATTCGTCGGTCATTCGGCGCAATCCAAAGGTCACGGCGATCAACAGTGCTATCGAGGTCGATCTGACCGGCCAGGTCTGTGCCGATTCGATCGGGACACGGCAATATTCCGGTGTCGGCGGTCAGATGGATTTTATCCGCGGTGCGTCGTTATCCGAGGGCGGAATGCCGATCATAGCGTTGCCGTCCACGACCGCCCGCGGCGAAAGCAAGATCGTACCGTTTCTTAAACAGGGTGCCGGCGTGGTGACGACGCGGGCCCACGTTCACTATATTGTCACTGAATACGGCGTCGCGAACCTGTACGGCAAGAATCTTCGCCAGCGGGCGGCCGAATTGGTAAAGATCGCGCATCCGGATCATCGCGAGGCCCTCGATCGTGCGGTCTTCGAGCGGTTCCATTCGCTCGAATCTGATCATTTACATTTAACACAAGGCTAATTTAGGAAATCAATTATTATGTCGAATACGAAACAAGCTGTAATCATAAGTGCCGTTCGAACCCCGACCGGCAAATTTCAAGGTGCGTTGAAGGGAATGACGGCTCCGGACCTCGGTGCGGTCGCGATCAAAGAGGCCGTAAAGCGTGCCGGGATCGAGCCGTCCGATGTTAACGAAGTGATCATGGGATGTGTCGTCCAGGCCGGCATCGGACAGGCTCCGGCTCGTCAGGCGTCGATCAAGGCGGGCCTGCCGCCGGAAACGTCGGCGCTCACGGTGAATATGGTATGCGGCTCGGGGCTTCGTGCCGTCGCGCTTGCGTCACAGGCGATCGCCCTCGGCGATGCCGAATACGTCGTCGCCGGCGGTATGGAATCTATGTCGAATATCCCGTACGCGATGCCGGGAGCACGCGACGGTTATCGGATGGGAAACCAGACCGTGACCGACCTGATGGTGATGGACGGCCTCTGGTGCCCGTTTGAAAACTGGCACATGGGCAACACCGGCGAGGTTGTCGCCGAAAAGTACAACATCACACGCGAGGCACAGGACGATTTTGCCGCCGCTTCGCATCAAAAGGCCGCCGCCGCACAGGCCGCAGGGAAGTTTGCCGACGAGATCGTCAAGATCGAGATACCGCAGAA